>JBBQJJ010000613.1:0-4123 GCA_038325805.1 Haliangiales bacterium | reverse complement strand
GATCCTCCTCGTCGCGGCGCTCGCGGTTCCCGCATACGCCGATGGTGAGGCCAAGAATGTGATCTTCTTCCTCGGCGACGGCATGGGCCCGGCCACCGTGACCGCTGCGCGGGTGTATCGCTACGGTGAGGACGGCCAGCTCCACATGGAGAGCTTGCCGCGCACCGCGCGGATCAAGACCTACTCGAACGATGCGCAGACCACCGACAGCGCGCCGTCGATGGCCGCGTACATGACGGGCATCAAGATGAACAACGAGGTGATCTCGATGTCGTCCTCGACGATCGCGGTCCCACCTGGCAGCGGCAACACCGTGGACAACTGCGCCGTCAATGGCGCGAACGGCAGCGCTGTCTCGTCGCTGCTGGAGATCGCGAAGGCGCACGGCAGGGCGGTCGGCGCGGTGACCACGACACGCGTCACTCACGCGACGCCGGCCTCGACCTACGCTCATATCTGTCATCGCGATCTCGAGAATGCGATCGCCGCGCAGGTCGTGCCGGGAGGCGCGGGGTTCAACGCGGCACTCGGCACCGGGCTCGACGTGCTGTTCGGCGGTGGCCGTCGTCACTTCCTGCCGACCACTACTGCCGGTGGCTCGCGCACCGATGGACGCGATCTGGTCGCCGAGCTCCAGGCGCAGGGCTACGCCTACGCTGCGGACAGGACCGCGTTCAACGCGATCCCGACCACCGCGACCAAGGCCGTCGGCCTGTTCACCTCGTCCCACATGAGCTACGAGCTCGACCGCAATGCGGCCAACGAGCCGAGCCTCACGGAGATGACGACCCGTGCGATCGACATCCTTTCGAAGAACACTACCGGCTACGTCCTGATCGTCGAGGGCGGGCGGATCGACCACGCCTTGCACGAGACCAATGCCAAGCGAGCGCTGATCGACGCGGTCGCCTTCGATGATGCGATCGCCGCGACCTTCGCCAAGGTCGATCTGCAGAACACGCTGATCGTCGTCACCGCGGATCACGATCACACGCTCGTGATCAACGGCTACGCCAAGCGCACGGGACCGACGACGGTCACCAACCCCGGCATCCTCGGCCTGGTCAAGAACGTCACCGGCGGCGCGCTGTCGCTCGATGCCGAGGGCCAGCCGTACAGCGTGCTCGGCTTTGGCAACGGTGAGAACCGCGTCGCGGGCACACGATTGTCGATGCCGGCGCTGACCGAGGCCGTGACCTCGGCCGACAGCTACCATCAGGAGGCAGGTGTGCGGATGGTCGCCGGCGGCGAGACCCACGGTGGTGGTGACGTGATGCTGATGGCCGGCGGGGCAGGGAGTACCCGTTTCAAGGGCACGATGGTCAACACCCGCGTGTTCGCGCTGGTGAAGCAGGCGCTGGGGTTCTGATGCGCCTCGCGATGGTGATGCTGGTGTTGTCGATCGCGGATGGCAGCGCAGTGGCCGAGCCGGTCACCGCGTTGATCGGTCACGAGACGACCGATGTCGCGCTTGACGGGGTGACCCGGATCGCGCGCTATCAGGAACGGCTGTACCGCGACGGCGATCAGGTGTGGATCGAGCGCGTGATGCCGGCGCGTACGGCCACGCGTTCTCTCCACGAGCTCGACGCACACGCCGCAGCTCGCTGGTACACCCGAAGCGGCGAGCACGCGACGGTGGTGCTCGTCAGCGCACCCGAAGGCGTGATCATCGAGGTCGGGCCGGCGAGCATGGAGGCGCAAGGCCTCACGGATCGCTGGGTGATCGCCGCAGGGCTCGTCGATCTGGCATCCCTGGCACCGACGACCCGCACTGCGCCGGTAGGAGCCCGCTGGTACGAGCGCGTCGGCACGGCTGACTACATGCGCGTGCTGTGGAGCGAACGGTTCGCGTTACCACTCATGATCGAGTCTGGGACGCGTGACGGCCACCATGTCTCGCGCACGACGGTCCAGCCGTCGACACGGTTCGCCCCGCCCTGGCGCTCTGCGCGCGAGCTTCGCCGGATCGACCTCAGCGACCTGGGCGACTGACTACGAGCCGTGCGCACTTGATCAGCGCGCGAGCTGAATGATGGCCAGGCCGATCTCGAGCACGATCAAGCCGACGATGTAGTACTCGACATGCAGGGACCTGCGCGTCTGATGAAGCTCGAGCATCGTGCGTGCGGTGCTCGACACGACCGCGAGCTTGCGTTCGAGCACGAGGTGGCGCTCGCGGAGCTCGTATTCGTCACCGAGTCGCGTGTAGAGCCGATCGAGCTCGGGTACGTCCCAGAGCAGATCGGGCTTCTCGAGCAGCTCCGCGCTTCCGACGAGCTGGTGCTCGACGAGCATCGATCGGCCGATATGCCGAACGAGATCGCGCTGGCGCCAAGGCAGGTTCGGCCGCGCGCCGCCGAGCTGCATCGCGAACGGCTCGATCGCGTTGAACGCGTCGGCGATCTCGGATTCGTGGCGCGCGAGTATGACGCTCTTGCCGAGGATCTCGGCGATCACTTGCAACCGGTCGATGCTGACCTCGCGAACGAGCAACGCGTCCTGGTCGACACCGTCGCTCTCGGCAACGCGCACGGTCGCGCGCTCGACCTCTTGCGTGGGGTGCGGGTCGATGATCCGCGACTTCAAATCGGCGAGGAACCGCTCTTGTTGGAGCGGATCGACCCCAAAGAATACGACGGCCCCGGCTCGTAACAAGACGGCACAACCGGTGGTCGCGACCTCGACAACGACCGGCAACGACTGCACGAGACGCGGCTCGAGACCGCGGATGTCGAGACGCTCGCCGACAAGCACCGCGCGAACTTCGACGCGCGTGCCGAGCCGGCCGAGGATCTCGCTTGCCCGATCAGGCGCCATGGAACGGCTTACCACGCGCGTCGCGCACGAACACTGCGACCGTCTCGCCGGTTCGCTTCCACTCCTGGATGACCTCGCGGGCTTGTTCTTTTTCATGGACGACCGCGTTGATATGGGCCTCGGGCACGTGGCGTTCAGCGACAGTCCCGCGCCGTCAAGCACGCCGGAACGGCGCATGGAATCGAAGGCGGGGTCCCACTGGTCGATGTGGCCGAAGCGTTACGCTCAAGTCACCGTGTCGAAGCGCGGTTGACGTACTGACCTGGCAGCATGTCCACATGCGGATCTGCGTCATGGACCTCGGATCTAATACGTTTCATCTGTTATCAGCGGACGTTAGGAACGGCGTCATCTACCCGCTGGTAGACGCGAAGGTCGCGGTGCGGATCGGCGAGGGTGCATTCGCCGACGGTGCGATCTCGAGATCGGCATTCGACCGCGGCATCGACGCGATCGAGGAGCTGCTCGCGCCGCTCGGGGGCACGAAGCCCCTCACGGTCGCGACCGGCGTGTTTCGCGAGGCTGCGAACGCAGGCGAGTTTCTTGACGAAGTCCGTCGTCGGTTTGACCTCGAGGTGAGGATCATCTCGTGGCAAGAGGAAGCCGAGCTGACGTATCGCGCGGTGTGTGCAGAAGCGCTTGATCCCGACGCACGGATCGCGGCATTCGATCTCGGTGGCGGTTCGCTCGAGTGCATCATCGGCCAACACGGTCGTGTCGAGCTCGCGCAGAGCTTTCCGCTCGGTGCCCTGCGCCTCGCAAGGCAGCTCGAGGGTGCGGACATGGTCGGCCGTGTCGAGCAGATCGTCACGCTGCATGCCGGCGCGATGCTTGAGCAGATTCGCGCCCGTGAGCCCGAGGCGGTGGTGTTCACATCCGGAACAGCGCGCACGCTGCTGCGGATTGCCCGTGCGATCGGATGCAGCGAACCGGTCGTTGGCTGCTTGAGCACTTCGATGTTCGTCACGCTGGCATTGAGGATGGCGACGATGAGTCCGTGCGAGGCCGCGAGCGCCGGCGTGCCGGCATCTCGCTGCGACACGATCGGCGCCGGTGCGGCGGTGTTCGCCGCGATCGTGCAGCGTCTCCGCGTGCCGTTCGTCCACATCACACAGGGAGCCCTGCGCGAGGGTCTCGCACTCCATGCGACCGAGCGCTACGACCTCGCACGACGTGCCAGCGCACGACAACGATCCACGGCTGACACATCAGCGACGTGAGCGCGTGACGTGACCATGGTCGACTTCAGCTCATGGGCGTTCTCGATCGACTGCGGGGACCTGCAGCGCTGGCCACGCTCTCG
>JBBQJJ010000612.1:0-4133 GCA_038325805.1 Haliangiales bacterium | reverse complement strand
TACGTGCCGTGCGCGTCCTTGATCTGCGCGCGCCGCATCGCTCTGGTGATCTTCTTGCCGCTGAGCAGCTGCTGGTTGTAGCCGTCGAAGACGTCGAAGCTGAGCTTGAGCCCCGGCCGTGGCGTCACCCACGACAACTCGATGTCGAGGGCGCCGCGCTGCTTCTCCGGCAGATCGATCTTCTTCCAGTCGACGCGATCGCCGCCTGGATAGGTCACGATGCCTCGCTCCTCGACGGCGCCGTTGTCGAGCTCGAGGGTCTTCGCCCCCTTGACCCTGCCATCCGTGGAGGTGGCCTTGTCCTGTGGGACATTGTGCGCACAAGCGAACAGCAGACACGCGCCGATGGCGATCCTCATCACTCTAGGGGTAACGCGTCGCCGGACGGTTTTCATGCGCCTTTTTTGACAGGGTCGGAGCTAGGATGCGCTCGATGAGAGCGGCCATCTGCGGACTGGTTTTTGTTCTTGCGTGCGGCACCAACGGGTCGTCCGACGACGACGACATGCCCACCCCCGATGCCCCCGTCGAGAATCCCGGCGAATGGACGCCGCTGATCACCAAGGGCTGGCAGCTCGCGCCGGGTGGCGAGAAGACGTCCGATCTCCAGATCGACACCACCGATCGAGAGATCGTGATCGGTGGCCTTCGCCCACTCTCACCACTCGGCACCCACCACACGCTGCTGTTCCGCGGCGCCAGCGGTACGAATGCGATCTACGCCTCGGGCGTCGGCACCGGGGAGTTGATCTTCCCGCCGGGCAAGGCCATGAAGATCCCGAAGGGCCAGCTGATCGGCCTCCAGCTCCACATCTTCAACCAGACCGACGAGATGCTCACCGGCACCTCGGGCATCGAGATGATGGAAGTCGATCCGGCGGATGTGACCGAGGAGGTCGACATGTTCCTCCCGGGTCCGCAGGATCTGTCGCTCGCGCCGAACGCCGAGACCACGGCCTCGGGCACGTGCACCGTGAAGTCCAGCTACAAGGTGTTCGCGCTGTTCCCGCACATGCACCAGCTCGGACGGCACCTCAAGACCACGCTGACGATCGGCGGCACCGATCAGGTGATCCACGACGAGACCTACGACTTCGAGCACCAGGACGTGCTGGCGTTCGAGCCGATCCAGTTGAACGCTGGCGACAAGGTGAAGACCGATTGCACCTTCATGAACACCACCGGCCAGACCGTCACCTATGGCGAGAGCTCGACGACGGAGATGTGCTACTCGATCCTGTATCGGTTCCCGAAGGCGAACGACGAGTTCTGCGACAACTAGCGGAGACCTAGCGATCGGCGGGGTTAATCATCACCTCGATCGACATCGAACACGCGCGGACCGTCGTCGTCAAAGTCCTGTTCCCAGTTCTGATCCGGGTCACTTGGGGTCGCCACTTCATCGGGATTTGCCGCCGTCGCGGTCAGGCTCGCGAGAAACTCGTCGAGGGACCCAGCAGCCTCGGCTGGTCCGTCCCGAAACCCTTCCTCGTAGTACCAACTCACCGGGCAATGGGGGTCCTGGAGGTTTGCGACCGCGTAGAGCGCCTGATCGGTGATGAACAGGGGGACGTGGTACTTCGCATCCTCCCATTCGCCGTCAGGACCGTTGATCGCGTCGTCGTCCTTGTCGAGCCAGGTCGGCGGAGTCAAGGCGAGCTGGAACGAGCTGTTGTCGCTCCATCCACCCGGGCTCGCCGTGACGAACCGCAAGTGGTGCGATTCGAAGTTGCCGGCGTAGAAGGCGTGGAGGCGCTCGGGGATCGTCACCTGATAGCGGCGCGCATGATTGGCGAGTGCAGCGAGCGCCGTCTTGCGCTTGTCGATGGTCATGCGATGGAGCCTACGCAACTCGCACGCCAGCCGTAAGATCGCGTCGCAACTCGATCTCCGACGACCACGTCCACGCAATCAGTTGCTCGACTACGCAACGGAGTGGTGTTCGATGGAATAAACGGCGCTGGGTATGGCGAGAAAGCCCGACACACAAATCACTGCTTCGTCGTCAGCACGCGAGTCGTCGATCAACCCCTCACCAGGCATGACATGCCCTTGTCCTCGACGGGGATTGACGGTCCGTCGCTCCAGCCCCATAGTGCGGTCCTCTTTGACAATTGGGGGCGTACCGGCTTCGACGTGGTTGTAGACGTCCGAGCAGCGCGTCGTGGCGCCCATGGCCACGTAAAAATGGGCAAACCTGCAACTGCGAACGATAACGCTGTTGCTCTCGCCGCCTGATAAAACCAGGTGACGACGGTGCTTCTGGCTTCCGTCTGTAGCTAGAAAACACCGCCAACAATCAGGCTAGATCCCCGAGCTGTCGGCGTAGGGAGGTCGAAATTCAGTCGACTTGTTGCACCCGCAGACTGGCCGTTGTCGGCGGGCGCGAGACCTCAAATAACGTGCCTACACGCGTAGAAGCTCGGTCAGAAGCATCTGCGGACGCGGGTTCGACTCCCGCCGCCTCCACTATAATTTCTCCGTGATTCTCGCTGACTTGGGTCGCGAGGGTGGGCGGCGAAGTTCTTTGCCACGGTTCTCTCCGTCGAGAAACATGGTTGGCTTCGAATTCTACCTGCCGCCTCCACGTCGCCGTTTCCTTCTGGCGGTGTGGACGCGCACGGCTTCGAACGCACTCTCATCACCACGATGGATGTAGAGCCGACCTCGAAGTACGTCGTCGTCGCCAAGGCACGCCCAACCACGCCCCGAGCATGGATCCCCGTCGTCATCGCCTTCGAAACTGAACTCGACAGTGTGTTTCCCGTCCTTCGATACGAGCCGATAGTCGACGCCCGCTCCAAGCGCGATCATCGCGAGCTCGCCGAGTTGGTCCGGTCCAAAGCGAATGAACGCATCCTCGACGAGGTCGAGCGCGTCTCGATCCCAGAGTTCCGTGTTGGTGATGCGCCAAGTACCGGCGATGGATGATTCACGAACGCGTTTGGACTTCGGCCGCTTTACTGGAGCTCGCGGCGCGATTTTCGGCCGCGCTGCCGGCAGCAATGACATTCGGATCTGCGACTGGTCACGAGCCTCGGCGTATTGCGTTTCGAACACGCGGCGCATCCCGGCACCGAAGCTGAGCTGTACGCCTGGCGAGCTCACGATCCCGTCGATGATGATTCGCCCTTCGAACGGTAGGAGGACTGCATGGACGTATGCCGGGACCGACCGAATCAGCTCCGCGAGCGGCGAGTAAAGACCGACGACACCGAACACTTCCTTGCTCATGAAGATCGAGTGCTTCTGGAGATGCTTGAAGAGTACGAAGCTTCCAGACACCCGGTGTTTCCAGGACGCGATCAACTCGCGCTCTGCGGCTGCGAGGTCGGTCGCTGCTTCCGCGAGGAACTGATCACGAAGTGCATCGTCGGCCCAGAGGGCTTCGCGGATCGGATGTGCGAGCGCAACCTCGAGCGGGCGTTCGGCTGTGGGCATCGGGAACGGGCGAACGATGCGTCGCTGGTCGTTGACCCACGTGAGCAGCGGCCACCACGCTCGGTAGAACAACGCCGCTTCCTCCGGTGCAAGGATCACGGCGGAAGCCTCGGTCCGCGCTCTCGATGAGCACCCCAGACCGTATGAATCTCGACGAGATCCTGTTCACGATCGTGGAAGTAGTAGACGTGGCAGCGGGTCTTCTTCATGAGCACGCGCTGGATCAGTTTCCCAATCGTGACTCGATAGGTTTGCCCGACCGGGTTGGTGTTCAGCCGCTCGAGCGTCTGCGTGAATTCGTCGATGAAGAGATCCTTGGCGTCGCGATTCTCGCGCCACCATTCGTCCTCAGTTTCGAACCGGCTCTGGGCCTCAGCGAGCAGAACGATCTTCACGACGCGCTCGATACTGCTTCAGGTACTCGCCGGCGTCCATGCTACGGCCGGCGTCGGAGTCCACGAGGGCACGGTCGAGCGAAGCGTGAAGCTCGGCGCGTTCCGCTGCCGTTAGCTCGTCGTCAATCACGACGACCTCGACTTCAGCGCCGTCCGGTAGGTCTGTCGGCTCATCGACGACGACCCGGCCGTTCTTCACTTGCACCTTGAGCGCCTGCACGAACCTAGCTTACCGCTTCTGGCGGCAGCGTCGCGCCTTCCTTTTGCCAGGTCGTGGTCGCGCCACTTCTTACCGCT
>JBBQJJ010000611.1:0-4147 GCA_038325805.1 Haliangiales bacterium | reverse complement strand
GAGTGCAAGCGCACGATGATCGAGCTCAAGGCTGCAGGCGACATCGAGTACGACTGGTGCGACGGCTGCGAGCGGTTGTTCTTCGATCGCGGCGAGCTCTCCGCCTTCGACGCGTTCGCAGACAGCTGATGAAGTCCCTCCTGCTCGTCTGGCTTGCCGCGTGCAGCCCGAAGGCCACCACGCCGGTTCCCTCACCCGGATCCGGATCTTCGATCGCCACCGCAGCCACGCCACCACCGGAGAGGTGGCCGATCCCTGCCGGCTGGAAGCACGAGACGATTCCGTTTCCGCTCGGCTTCGCACCCGGCATCGGCCATCGCGGTGTCGAGGAGCTGCGCTTCGCGCCCGGGATGTTCGATCCGAAATCGGGTGGCTACTGGTCGTACGCGTTCGTCTGGCGCACCGAGGATTCGGCCACGCTCGCCGCGCCGATCCTGCAAGCCGAGCTCACGATCTATTTCCGCGGGCTACTCGCGGCGGTCGACGAGACCAAGCAGCAGATCAAGAATCCCGACGACATCTGGGTCAAGGTCACGGGCGCAGGCGAGGGCGAGACCAAGCTGTCGATCAGCGCGCAGCTGGTCGACGCCTTCGGCGATGCGCGGCAGGTCGCGCTCGATGGTTGGGCGATCCGCAAGCCGTGCGGTGAAGGTGCGGTCTGGGTGGTCGTGATGGCGCCTGCGACGACGACGTTCCGCGCGAAGCTCGACGAGCTCGGCGATCAAGCCGGCTGCACGCAGGCGCTGCCGCCCGGGAAGTCAGCTCCCTGACGACGACGTGTGATCGTGGACGATGCGCCAGCCTTCGGGGCGGCGCTCGAGGATCACGCTGAACACGCCACCTCCGTCGCTCGGGCTGCCGGTCAGGTTCCACTTCCCGAGGACGATCGCGCCGTCGGCCCCGACCGCCTGGACCTCGACGACCTCGAAAGACAGCGTGCCCATCTTCGATTTGTCCTGGGCGTACTTGGTCTGAAAGGCGTCGTAGGTCGCCTGGTAGCCGCGGCGGATCTTGCCGCCGGAGGTGAAGATCAGCTGATCGATCTTCGCGTAGCCGGCCATGTAGCCGTCGAGATCGCCCTTGTTCCAGGCGGCGGCCTGCGCCTCGATGACGCCCACGATCGTACTTCGGTCCATCGGCTGGAACGATCGCACGCTCGGCGCGGACGCCGCGCAGCCGACGACAAGTAACAGGACGATTGCCTTCACGCGCGCACTGTATACGGTGCGACACCCGGTGAGGCGTGGTGCTCGTCGCGCTGGGAGAGCCCGCGTTATCGCGGAGTCGTGCCCGAATCCGGCGATCGCGTTCCAAATGCAGACATGCAGTGGTGCGTCCTTGTCTTGCTCGCAGCGTGCGATCCGCTCGCCGGGGGCGACTACGTCGGCGAACCGCTGTTCATCCTCGAGGGGACGCTCAGCGCACCGGATGATCGCGTCGGCGGCGTCGCGCTGCTGTGGCAGGACCCGAGCGGTGCGGGTGGCCCCGGGGTCGAGACCACCGCGGTACCGGTGGCGCTCGCGTTTCCCGCGGCGTTCAAGGTCTCGATCCCGGCGCCCCCACCACCAGCGGTGCGGTTCGAGCTCGACGGTATCTCCCTCGCCGAGGCGTATGTCTACGCGGTGGTTGACCCCGCAGCGGAGCGACCAGAGCCGCGCGGGCTGGCGCGCACGCACGTCGTGGTGTTCGCGGCGAGCGAGGTCCCCGAAGGATCTGCCGCGGCCGCGTACCTGGGTGGGCCGCTGGCCGCCGGCTATCACCTGCGCTCCTATGCGCCGGTGGCGACGCCGCGCGCGCAGGCTACGCTGATCGAGCGCTGCATCGCCGCCGGTTGGAAGCGCCGCGCGTGTGAAGTGCGCCGCGCCTACGATCTGGGTCCCGCTGCCGACGACGCCGAGCTCCTCATCCAGGTGTTGTCGCGATGACGCCAGCCTTGCTCGACGAGCTGTACCGCGCGCATGGCCATGCCGTGCTGCGCCGCGCGCGCCGCATCCTGCGCAACGACGACGACGCCCGAGATGTGGTTCAGGACGTGTTCCTCGAGCTCTATCGCCACCCCGCGCAGTTCGAGCAGCGCAGCTCGATCACGACGTACCTCTACGCCGCCGCCACGCACGCATGCCTCAATCGGATCCGCGACGGCAAGAACCGCACGCGGCTGATCGCGATCGAGCGGCGCGATCGCTCGTCGTCGGGTGGTAGCGAACATCGAACGCTCGCGTGCGAGATCCTGTCGCGGCTGTCCGACGACGATGCCGCTCTCGCCGTCTATCTCTACTGCGACGAGCTGACCCACGACGAGGTCGCGAGTCTGCTCGGCTGTTCTCGCCGCCACGTCGGCGACCTCGCGAAGGCACTCCGCAAACGCATCGAGGAGCGAGTCGCATGATCTGGTTACACGTCTCCGAGCTCTCGATCGATCGCCTGCTCGCGGGCGAGCTTCACGCCGACGACGCTGCGGCGATGCGCGCTCACGTCGCGTCATGCCCGCGCTGCACCGCGCTGCTCGACGACGCGCTCGAGGTCCAGCGCACGTTCACGCCCGCGATCGACTTCCCGTTGCCGTTCCAGGATCGCACACCGCGCCGCCGGATCGCTCCCTGGATCGCCGCGACCACCGCGCTCGCGGCGGGCTTCTTGGTCGCCTTCGCGTGGCCGCGGAGCAGCTCGCCGATCGTCGAGGATCAGGTGCGCACGAAGGGTGCGTCCGCCATCGGGTTCTACGTCGCGCACGGTAACCAGGTCCGACGCGGTGCGCTTCGCGAGCAGGTGGTCCCGCACGACCGCGTGCAGCTATTCACGACGACGTCCTCGCGGATGTGGCTCGCGATCGTCGGCGACGACGCCGAGGGTGTACGCTCGATCTACGTCGCACCGCGTCCGCTCGATCCGGGGCGTGAGCAGTTGTTGCCGCTGTCGATCGAGCTCGATTCCACGCTCGGCGACGAGCAGATCACGGCGGTGTTCTGCCCCGCGCCGTTCGATGTCGCGGCTCCGCCGGCGACGTGCACGCTCGATCGCTTCACGCTGACCAAGGCGCTGCGATGAAGCTCGCGTTGGTGTTGTTGCTGCTGGCCGGCGAAGCCGTGGCGGGGACGCGCTACGCGCTCGTGCTCGGTAACGACGCGGGTGATCGCGACGAGCAGCGGCTGCGCTACGCGGAGCTCGACGCGGATCGGTTGGCCGCAGCGCTCGTCGGGGTCGGTGGCTTCGCGAGTGGCGATGTCGTGGTCATTCGCGGCGGTGACGCGGAAGCCGCCCGCGCGGCGCTGATCGCGCTCAACGCACGGATCCGGCAAGCCGGCGGAAGCGATGCGATGCTGATCGTCTACTACAGCGGCCACGCCGACTCCGAGCGGCTGCACCTCGGTGTATCCGGGCTGCCTCTCGCGCAGGTCGAGCAGCTCGTGCGCGGATCTCCGGCGGCGTTCCGGATGATGATCGTCGACGCGTGTCGCTCGGGTGCGTTGACGCGCGTCAAGGGCGGCACCGTCGGTGCACCGGTCCCGATCGTCCTGGGCGATACGCTCGCGGCCGACGGTGTGGTGCTGTGGAGTGCGAGTGCGGCGAGCGAGCAGGCGCAGGAGAGCGATGCGATCAAGGGCTCGTTCTTCACGCACTTCCTGGTCTCGGGGCTCGCCGGCCCGGCTGATGCCGACGGCGATGGCGAGGTGACCACGACCGAGGCATACGAATACGCGCGCGCCGGCACGTTGCGGGCGTCGAGTCGCACGCTCGCGGGCATGCAACACCCGACGTTTCGCGACGAGATCGCCGGCCGCGATGCGGTGGTGCTGACCCGGCCTGGAACGCTGGGTCCGCGCCGCGCTCGCTTGCGCGTGCCGGCGAACCGCGACGTGCTGGTGATGGCGGGTGGACCGGAGGGACCGGTGATCGCCGAGGTTGGCATCCACGATCGCGTGCGCACGCTCAACCTCCGCGCCGGGAACTATTTCGTGCGCGAGCGCCTCGACAGTCACCTGCTCGAGGGCAGCGTCACGGTGGCGGCGGGAGAGGAGCGCGCCGTCGACGAAGCGGCGCTGACCCGGATCGCGTACGTGCGCGTGGCGGGCAAGGGCGTGATCGCGCGGATCGAGCGACCGCGGCGCGATGCGATCGAGGCCGGGCTGATCGTGCGCTCGCCGCT
>JBBQJJ010000610.1:0-4168 GCA_038325805.1 Haliangiales bacterium | reverse complement strand
CGCTTGTACATGGACCCTGAGGTCGTATCACGTCGCGTGACACGACGCCCGATTCGTGCGATTCCACCGGAGTTGTTGGGATCTCATGAAATCGACGAGCCGGCGACCACCCCGCCCGACGATGTCCAAGCGCCGAGCGAGGAAGACATCCGCCGCTGGGTGCTCGCCTATCTACGCCACGCGCCGCTGTCCCTGACGCTGCGCGAGATCAACCGGTTGATCGCCGTCGACGCGGTCGCGAGTGGCAAGGGCCCCATCCTCGACGTCGGCTGCGGCGACGGGTTCTGGTGGACGCTGCGCGACGGCGGCAAAGAGGTCTACGGCATCGACATCTCGGGTCGCGAGATCGCACAAGCCCGCACCCGGATCAACGCCGCGCTGACCGACGTCTCCGACGAGCGCCCGTTCCCGGGCATCGAGTTCGAAGAGATCATCGGCAACTGTTCACTCGAGCACGTCCCCGATATCGACGCCGCGCTGTCGAACCTACGCAAGGCCGCGGCCCCTGGCGGTCGCCTGCTGATGTTCGTCCCGACGCCGCGCTGGGCCTACCAGGGTCGGCTGCAGTCCTGGCTGCTCAAGAAGGCGCCGCGGCTCGCGATGACGATGTCGGGTGCCCTCAACGGGTTCTTCCAGCACTGGCACCTCTACGACGCGAAGGTGTGGACCCGGTTGCTCGCGCAGAACGGCTGGCGTGTGCGTGCCACCTACGGCCTCGGCAGCGCACGCTCCGAGTTCCTGTTCCGCCTGTTCCTCCCACCCGGCTTCCTCGAGTTCCTCGCGAAGAAGGTCACGGGCTTCTACCCGTCGAGGCTCGCGCGCTACCTCCCGGACGCGTTCCTCTCACCCGCAGCGAAGCTCGTGACCTGGGCGGTCACCGATCCGCTCGTGCCCGTCGATTCGCCCACGGCGTACGAGTACCTGATCGTCGCCGAGGCCGCGGACCTGCCGGCGTTCGTCGCTCCGGCGCGCTGATGGACTCCTCGGACTACTTCGCGAACCACGTCCGGGCGCGCAAGTTCCCGTGGTCGCTCTATCACCAACCGCTCGAGAAGGATCTCGCGCGCTTCCTCGCGGACATCACGCAGGGCGAGGTGCTCGTCGTCGGTTGCGGCCTGCTGCACGAGATCGACGCGGCGCCGCCGAGTTTGAAGTTTCACGTCGTCGACATCGACCAACGCGCCGTCGATGCCGTGCTCGCGAAGCGCGATCCGCGGATCACCGGTGGCACCGTGGTGTCCCCCGAGGCGCCGATCGATCTGGGCCGGACGTTCGCCGGCATCTACGCGAAGGAAGTCGTCGAGCACGTGCTCGCGTGGCCCGAGTGGCTCGCCGGGCTGCGCCGGGCGCTGATCCCGGGTGGACGGCTCTGGCTGTCGACGCCGAACTACGGCGAGCCGTGGTTGCCGGCGCTCGAATCGACGGTGCTCGAGCTGGTGGCGCGACGCGATGGGTTTTCTCGTCGAGACATCCACCCGACGAGGTTCTCGAAGGCGTCGCTCGCGCGTGGGTTGCGATCGGTCGGCTTCGAAGATGTCGAGACGCACGTGACGCCGACGCGGCTGGCGATCATCGCGCACGCCACCGCGCCTCGATGATCGAGGAGGACTTGCTGGAGGCGATCCTCGCCGACCGCGACGATCAAACCACCTACGGTGTGACGACCACCCCGGTGTTTCCCGACTTGAGCACCGGTTTGATCGCAGTGTTCTTCGGCAATGACATCCGACGCCCGGTGACATGACCGCTCGTGTTGCGTTGCAAGGCCAGCGGGCCGAACGGGATGCTTAAGAGCTCGGCACCGGTCTTCGCGTCGAGGATCTGCAGGACATCGGCAGCTACCGCCTGGCCGGCGGCGAGCTCGAACCGCAGCTCGATGCTGACCAGCTGATCGGAGACGCGCTCGAACATGACGCGCGCCTTGGTCGCCTTGAGCGGTAGATCCCACCACACGCGTGGCGAAGGACCGGGAAGCGGCGGCAACGTCGCGCCGGTCGCGAGCACGAGCTGCTGTCCTTTGACATCCCATCGTGCGTTCAGCTGATCGATCGCGCGGCGCACCTGCTTCCAGCGGTTCGCGAGGTCGGTGAGATCGGAGAACCAGGTGTCAACGGTGCGAGTGGTCGGGCGGTACACGGTACCGAACATCCGCAGCGCCTGATCGTAGAGCGAGACGCGCAACGAATCGTCGACCTTGATCGCGGCGGCTAGTGGCCCGGCGAGATACGCCTCGAGCACGTCGAGGGCCTTCGCCGACGGTGCGAGCGGCTTGGTCCGGAGCGTCCCGGCCTTGCGAAACACGGCGACGTCGGACTCGGGAGTCTGAGGCAAGCCCCCGAGCTGGTAGCCGCCGACCAGCTTGTACGGCACATCGTCGACGAGGATCAGCGGAAACCGCGGCAACAGCGTCGGATCCTTGGGTGGCTGGAGCGTCGGCCCGCCAACCATCATCGGCACCTGCGAGGGTGGATCGAACAAGACGCGCATCAGCAGGAACACGCCTTCGCGACCCGGATCATCGAGATCCGAGCTGACACGCAGGTACTCGTCGACGACGTCGAGTGCGCGCGTCTTGCCGAGCGGCAACAGCACGTTCACCGCGCGGATCAGCCGCAGCGGCTCGAGGGTGGCGCTATACGAGGGCACCGCATCGATCGCCTCGAGCATCGCGCGCAGCTCGGGCTCGGGCATTCCCGCGAGCGGCGTGCCGGTCCCGCCGAACACGTACTGCACCTTGCCGTTGGCCATCAGGTGGACGGTCCCGAGCGTGCCGAAGCCGAGGTGTCGCGACGTGCCGTACCGCCAGACCTCGACGGTCCGCGCTGCGGAGATGCCACCCGGCGCCGCCTGGGTCTTGACGTCGTCGGGTGGCCCGACGAGCTGCTTCACCTGATCACCGGTCATCCCGGGCTTCACCTTCGCGATCTGCGCGGCGAACTGGGCGCGGGTGGCGCCGAAGGCGTGGGTGGTGAGCATCAGCGTGACGAGGGCGACCAGCAGGCGCATCGCGTCGAGCATGCCCGACGATCGGAAGAATGCTCGTTCTCGAATGCCGCGACCGCATCGCGCTAGGTTCGGGGCCATGCCCGAGCTCAGCCCCGATACCCTCGCTGCGATGCGTGCGATCACGCTGTCCACCGGTGACCTACCCGGGACGCCGCTCGATATCGTGTTCGCACCCACTGTGGTCGGGCACCTCGACAAGGAGTCCCTCCACGACGCGTTTGCCCGCGCGAAGGATTCGCTGCGACTCGTGGCCGTCTCGCTCGGAGCGACCGCCGTCGGCAACTGCCGCTTCGACCACACGCTGCATGGCCAGACTGGGAGCAGCTACAAGGAGGAGTGGGGCTCGACGAGCATCTTCACGGTGACCGCGTACGGCACCGCGCTGCGACGCTAGGTCGGCGTCAGGCCGCGCTCCTGGTAGATGCGCACCGCCGTCTCTTCGATCGCGTCGTTCGGCATGCCGAGGTGCGAGAGGCGCGCCTATCGGCTCGAGTTGCGGCGACTACGCCCGTTCTCAGCTTCCGAGCTCGTCGAGCTCGCGTGTCAGCTCGGCGACCTTACGCTCCAGCCGCACCACCCGACGGGCGAGCTCGCGCGGCTCCACGTCAGCCAGCGCATCGACCTCGTCGCGGATCTCTTTGTCTTCCTCGATCAGCGTCGCGTAGGCGGCCAGCAGCTCGAGCCGTGTCTCGCAATCGATCCAGACACCATGCTCGGCACACCGTGCGAACGACACGAGCGGCTTGATGCCGGCATACAGATCGACAAGCAGCGTCTTGCAGCGCGGGCACCGCACGATTCCGAAAGCTTCGACGCGGTAGGGGTTCTCGCGTGCTCCATCGGCGAAATCACGCGGCAGCAGGGTGTTGATGACCTCCGCCGAGATCCACGAGCCGCATCCCGCACCACAGACCGGGTCGTACGTGTCGGGATCCGGAGCCATCGGCGCCCGGCATCGCAGGCACGGTTCACTCGGCGCCGCACGGTACGGATCGGTCACGTCGGCGTCAGTCCGCGCTCCTGGTAGATGCGCAGGATGTCAGCCGCCGTCTCTTCGATCGCGCGATTGGTGACGTCGATGACCGGCCAGTTCGCGTGCTTGCGGAAGATCTCTCGCGAGTACGCGATCTCGTTCTCGATGTGCGCGCGCTGGCCGTACGAC
>JBBQJJ010000609.1:0-4172 GCA_038325805.1 Haliangiales bacterium | reverse complement strand
CGTGTTGATCGATGCCGCGCGCCGCGTGGGTGCGAGCTTCGCGGTGGTGGGCAAGGCTGCACTCGCGCGCGTGCCCGCCCCTGCACAGCTCGGCGTGTACACGGCAAATGCCGCAGCTGCGATCGTCGCGGTCGAGGCGCTACTTGGCCATCCCGTGCCGAGTCCCGAGGGGTTTGCGCTGCCACCGGGCCGGTTCGAGCGGATCGAGCGCGCGGACGCCGACCTGATCCTCGACGGTGCCCACAACCCGGATGCCGCAGCCGCGCTCGCCATGGAGCTCCGAGCGCGCGCTCTACGCCCGACGCTGATCGTCGCCGTGTCGTCGGACAAGGACGTCGCCGGCATCGTCGCCGCGCTCGCCCCGATCGCCCATAGCGTGATCGCAACGCGCTTCCAGCAGGCTCGGGCGATGGAACCAGCCGCGCTCGCGAAGGCGTTTGGCGCCGCGCTCGAGATCAAGAGCCGCCCCAACTGGGAGACGGACGAGTGGGTCGTTCCCGTCGACTCGGCCCCGACGCTCGCGGCAGCGCTCGCCGCAGCGACGGCCTCCGCCGCGCGCAGGGTTCAACCAACCCATCCTCGGCCGACGATCGTGATCACCGGCTCGCTGTTCCTCGTCGGCGAAGCCCGCACGCTGCTGCTCGGCGCGCCCACCGATCCGTACGTCGTCACCGATCCGCCCGCGACGTAGCGCACGCGACGCCCGCTTCGCCCCACGTATAACCGGTTCAATAACCGCATCATGTATGTGGGTAGGCGACCGAATTTGCGTGGCCGGGTAGGGACCCGTACGATCTTCCAATGCGTCGCACGTTGCTTCTCCTGATCGCGAGCTCGAGTGTGGCCTACGCGCAGCCGAGGCCGGCGGCGAGGAAGGTGCCGGCCCCCAAGGGCGACATGGCGATTCGTGGTGCCGACGCGTCCACGCCGCATCGCGAGGGCGAGTACGGTGGCGTCGCGCCGGGTCAGCAAGCGGGACCGAAGGATCGACCGGCGAAGTCGAAGCGTCCTCCGCCGAAGGGCACGCTGTCGTGGATCGGGTTCGAGGCGAAGGACGGCGGCGCGCAGCTGTTCTTCCAGTCGGTCGCCGCGTTCGATGTGCAGCAGCACGTCGAAGGCTCGACGCTCGTCGTCCACCTCAACCTCGCGCGGATGGGGCCAAACACGTGGCGCACCATCGACACGCGGTTCTTCGACAATCCGCTCGCGTTCGTCCAGGCGAGGCAGGTCGGCGCGACGCGCGGGAGCAAGACCCGGCCAGCTCGCGGCGCGGGCATCGATGTTCGCATCACGTTCAAGAACGCGAAGGACGCTCGCGAGGGCACGCTGCGCGCATCCGCGGCGGATGCCGACGGGATGTTTTACGCGTACCTCGCGTTCCCCGAGGGCACCGATACCGGTAGCAAGCCGACCAGCGTCAGCGAACCCGAGCGATAACGACGGCGAGTTCCTGGTCGGCGACGCGAGACATCACCGCGCGTCGGCGATCGCGTCGCGCAGCGTGGCTTCTTCCTGGAGACCGCGGAACGCCTTCTTCGCGTGACCGTCGGCGCCGAGGATCAGCGTGTACGGCACGCCCTGGATCTCGTACTTGCGACTGAGCGTACCGTCGCCGTCGAGCAGCACGACGCCGTCGTAGCCACCTGCCTTCGCAGCGGCGAGCGCGGCAGGCTTCTTCGACTTGACGTAGACCACCGCCATGTTGACGCCCTCGGCAGTAGTCAGCTTGTGGGCGATCGGGAGCTCCTTCGCGCAGAAGCCGCAACTCGGGCTCGCGAACATCACCAGCGTCGGCTTGCCTCGCAGCGCGCCGGGATCGAAGATCTTGTCCTCGGTCGCCTGGGGCAGCTGGAGCGCGCCGAGGATGTCTCCATCGGGCGTGGGGACGCTCTTCGCACAGCCGGAGATCGCAGCCACGAGTGCCGCGAGCAAAACGAACGATTGAATCCGCCAGCCGGGTAATGGCATACGAGACGGATGGATAGCACGGCGGAACCGGGGAGCGATCTGGATGATCTGCTCGCGCTGACCCGCCAGTTCCGGCAGCAGCTCAAGCGCCGGATCGGTCACGGCGGTTGGGCCGCGCCGGGTAGCCCGACCGCACGGATGGCGTTCAGCCAGCACGAGATCGAGCTGGAGGAGCCCGAGGTCGAGTCGGTGCGGCAGATGCTGTCCGAGGTCGGGGGTGCCGCCCTGCGCGCGCCGCTGCCGATCGAAGTACCAGAGTCGGAGATCGTCGTCCCGCTCGGGCGCCGCACGCTGCCGCAGATCCGCGCCGACCTCGGCGAGTGCACGCGCTGCGGACTCTCCGGCACGCGCAAGTCGATCGTGTTCGGCGTCGGCGCCGAGGATGCGCCGCTGATGTTCGTCGGCGAGGCGCCGGGCGAGCAAGAGGATCGGCGCGGCGAGCCGTTCGTCGGCCGCGCGGGCGAGCTGCTCGACAAGATGATCGAAGCGATGGGTTGGACGCGCCAGCACGTCTACATCACCAACGTCCTGATGTGCCGGCCGCCGAACAATCGCAACCCGCAGATCGACGAGATCGCGTCGTGTCTGCCGTTCCTCCAGGCGAAGATCCAAGCGATCGCGCCTCGGGTGATCGTCGCGCTCGGTCGCCCCGCCGCGAACACGCTGCTCGGCAACGATGCTCCGATCAGCGCGCTGCGCGGCAAGTTCCACGATCGCCACGGCACCAAGGTGATGCCCACGTTCCACCCCGCGTACCTGTTGCGCGAGCCGGATCGCAAGCGGGACACCTGGGCGGATCTCAAGCTCGTGATCACCGAGCTCGCGCGCCTCGGCATCGAGCCGCCGAACGCGCCCCGCGCCTGAGTGGGCGAGCAAGCAAAGATAGTGAGATCCTTCGAGCTCGAGCTCGAGCTCGATCGGCTCGAGGCCGAGCTCGCTGCGGAGCTGCCAGGCCACGTGCGTGCACTGGCCGAGGCGTACGCGAACAGCACCGCCGCGCCGTTCGCACCGCACGTGTTGCGGCTGCGCCGCTCGCGGATCCTCGCGATCCGTGCGCTGGCCGTGCCCGCGCTCGCGACCAGGGCGCTCGCGCTGCTGCGCCTGCTCACGCCGATCGGGATCGAGGACGACGTCGCGGTCACCGCGGCTCGCGCCGTCGAGCCCGCGTGGTCGACGTACGCGACGCTGCGCGCCGCACGCGAGGTCGCAGCGACGACGAACTTCCAGCGTGGTTACATCGCGTGGCTGCAGTGGCTGCACGGTGCGGGGTGGCTGGTCCCTACGATCGTCGATTGGCCTGCCGAGCTCGCGGGTTGGCGCGCGCCATCGCCACCCCTATCGGTCGCGGAGATCGAGCGTGCGTGGCACCAGCTCGCGGCGCGTCACGGTGCGCGGGGGAGTTGCCGCATCGTCCAAGCACCAGTCCGGCCGCGCGCGTTTGTCGTCGAACCAGGTCGCGAAGTGATCGTCGTCGTCGGTGCGCTCGCGTCCCCCGCGATGCGGTTCGCGGCGCTGCACGAGCTCGGCCACGCCCTCGCGGCGCTGCTCTCACCAGTCGCGTTGCCGCGCATGCTCGACGAGGCCGCCGCGTCCTACGTCGCTCGCTTGCTCGAGCTAGAGAGTGATCCGTGGTTCACGCCGCTCGCGGCGCGCGCACGCGATCCGGTGCGTCTGACGATGCTGATGGCGTTGCACGGCATCGAGGCGGGCTTGCAGCCACCGATCGAGCGCCCACCGTGGGGGCTGTGGCACGACCCGGGCGCCCAAGCGGCGTACGTCGTCGCCGAGCGGTTCGCGGATCACTGGTGGGTGCAGCTCGGTGCCGATCCGGGTGTCGGCGCCTTCGCGACCGAGCTCGCGACCCAGCTCGCGCATGTCGAGCGGCAGATCCTCGTCGATCGCGCGCTCGCGACGTCGATCCACCCGCGTCAGCGGTAGGGGGCGGGCGGCGGAGCGCTCTCGGTGATCGTGAGCTTGCCTTCGATATCGCGCAGCGTCTCGGGATCCTTGACGTACCACTCGACGAGCCCGCACTTGGTGCACGCGTAGCACCCGAGCTTGCCGACCACCTTCGACGACCAGAAGCTCGGCTGCACGAGCGCCATCTCCTCGCGCGCGTTGCTCTCGCCGCGATCGAGGATGCTCTCGACCCGCGCGATCCGCGTGCAGCTGCATGCAGGACAGCGCAGCTGCCTCGCCATCGT
>JBBQJJ010000608.1:0-4194 GCA_038325805.1 Haliangiales bacterium | reverse complement strand
ACACGGGACTACTTCTGGAACCTCGGCCTGCACCGCCTCTACGGCACCGTCGAATATCCGGAGACTGCCCAGTACCGCTGGAACGAGAGCCCTCCCGCAAGCCGTGTGCGGGAAATCCGCACGCACGGTTTCCACGGGGGTTGTACGGAAACTCTTAAAGAGGGAAAGTAGATCTACCAATGCGAACGCTTGGGTTGATCGGGCTGGCACTCGTGATGGCATGCGGTGATGCCGCCGAAGAGATGGAGCGGGCGCAGCAGCGCGCCCATGCCGCCGAGCAACGCGCGAAGGTCGCCGAGAAGCTGGCCGCAGAAGCGTACGACCGGGTGACCCAGTTGAACCGCGACCTCGAGACCATGGGCGAGAAGGTCGCCGCTGCCGTCGATGCGGTGGTCGCCGCACAGAACGACGCCGACCGCGCTTCGGCGAAGGCCAAGCTGGAATCGCTCCGCAAGGAGAAGACGACGATGGAGGCGCGCTTCGCCGAAGCAAGAGCTGCCGCGGCACAGGCGCAGCGGAAGAAGGGCGCCACCCTCTCGCAGGAGTGCCTGAACAACCCGCTGGCCAAGGGCTGCAACTAACCGCCCGCTGGTCTCTGGGGTTAATGAACGCCGGAAGACCTCCGCATCGCAGTTTTGATCGGTTGGTGAGCTGGATGCGCAACGGCCGCCGCTCTCGAGGTGTCGAGGTCTGATGGACGCGATCCGCAGCACCGGACCCTGGGTGATCACGTTCGTCGTCGCGATGAGCGGCGTCCTGGTCTGGCCGAGTCAGGAGCGCCAGATGCAACACGCGCCCGAACTACCCGCGTGTTGCTTCGGTCCAGGTCAGCCGACAGACGCAGCTCGGCAGGACCGGGTGGATCTCGCGGAGCTCGACCGTCGGGTCGACGAGACGTTGCACAGGCACTCCCAGTGCGAAGGTACGAGCGAGCGTGTGCGGCTCGCAAAGGCGCGGCTCCGAGAGCTTCGTCGTGACAAGGCGGTGCTCGAGCGCCGCATCCTAGAACTGAAGACCACGATGGAGCGCCCACGACGCCGCATCGTGATCTCGGCGGCCTGCCTCGACAACCCGCTAGCGAAGGGTTGCATGTGAAGGGGCTCGTGATCGCGGCGGCCCTGCTCGTAGCGATCGTTCGCGACGTGGCGCCGCGGCCAGAGATCGAGATGCCGTCCGCGCCTTGCCCCGAACGCACCCGACAGGGGTTTCTCGAGTCGAGGGTGCGCGCGCTCGGGTGGGCAGAGACCCAGATGGACGTGATGGTAAAGCGGATCGACGACGACACGCTGTCGGCGCCCGATCGGGCCGCGGCGTGGGACACCCTCCAAAATCGTCGCTTGATGTGGCAGTCGTGGGAGACGCGATCCACCCGGTGGGTGTCTTGCAGCGATCCGTGCGGCTGGTAAACGCACGACTCGCGCGTTCGATCTGACGGCAAAATCGCTGCAATCGACCTCCGGCGTTCGTGTCTAGCCGCTCATGCAGGCAGCACGCTTCGAAGGTTCGCTGATGACGTCGCTCGCGGAGCTCAAGTCGATCGAGCAGCAGCGCATGGCGGACGAGCGCGCCTCGGTGATCCGCGCCGACGAGATGCGGAGACAGGCCGCGGCAGAGGCCGAGCGCATCACGCGGGACGCGGCCGAGCGGAAGGTTCGTGAAGAGCGCGAGGCGATCCTCGCGATCGAGCAGGCGAAGGTCGCAGCGGAGCGCGATCTCCGGTTGCGCGTCGAGCAAGCCGAGCAGGCCGAGCGGGCGCGCCAGTGGATGGCCCTCGAGCAGGAGCGCCACCAGCAGGAGATGGCCCTGCGCAAGGCCGAGGTCGCGAAGAAGCGTCCGAAGTGGATGATGGCCGTCACCGGCTTGGCACTCGCACTCGCCGCCGTGCTCGTGGTGATGACGGTGAACGCGCTCGCGCACAGCGACGATGCCGAAGCGGCGAGGACCAGGTCCGATGCAGTGGCGAAGAAGGCGCGGCAGGAAGCCGACAAGTTGCGCGACGAGCTCAACCGGCTCGAGACCAACCTGCGCGATCTCGACGGCAAGGTCGATCTCGCGATCAAGCGCGTGGCCGCCGCGCAGACCGCCGCCGAGGCGAAGGCCGCCGGTGATGAAGTGAAGCGGCTGGCGAGGGAGAAGTCCGAGGCGAATGCTGCCGCGGCGAAGCTCCGCTACGAACGGGATCTCAAGAAGCGCCTGGAAGGCGTGCATGGTGTGTGCACCGGCGACTCGATCTGCCGTGAGACGTTCAACAAGAGCAAGTAGCCCAGCCGCATCGTGCTTGATGTCAGACTCGGACCGATGAAGTCGATCTCGGCGCGATCACGAGCGGCGCCTCGACCTCGAAGCACGTCACGCGCTTCGTCACCGTCGAGCTCGCGAGCCCTGCACCGCAGGGTGCGATCGCGATGGTGGTCGCCGATGCGAAGGGTGTCGCGTTGTCGTGGGGGCTGATCGGCGGCGCGGCGAAGCAAGTCGACGTCTACAGCACGCAGGGAGGCTGCGTGGCGCGGTTTCCGAACGGCACGCAGATCGCGCAGCCCGGCGACAAGATCACGGCGTTCTGGATCGACGCCACCGGGCGCAAGTCGCCCGCGAGCGCGCCGGTGACGGTCGCCAAGCCGTAGTCACCACGAGCACGGGCCTCCGGCGGCAGCACGCACGGCATCGGCGCCGGCGCGACATCCGATCGCGACTGTCACGCGCTCCGTCGGTGGCAACTGCGACCACGCCTTCCACGACAGCGAGAATTGCTTCTCGAGCAGGTCGCGCTGCGGCCCGAGCGCTTCGCACTGCGAGAGCCGGCTGACCATCGCCTTGTAGAGGCCACACTCGGGCGGCAGATCGCCGACGTCGACGGGAGCCGGATCGGGGCCGATCACACGCGCATCGGCCGGCGCGGGCTTGTCCTTCGGCGGCGGCGAGCTCGACGAGCCGCACGCGAGCACGCACGCGAGAATGGCGATCCGGAGCACGGCGGAGGGCGACGGTAGTCGATCCATCCGACCGGGTGCCCGAGAGACGCTCGACAAATCAACGCACGGGCGGGTGTCGTGGTGATCGCCGGCCGAGCCGGGCTGAGGTCGGGCGTAGGAGCTCACGCGCCGCGCGCGAACCGCTCGTACGCGTCGCCGAGCGCCTCGAGTAGCCGCTCGAGATCGGTGATCGATTCCTCGAGCACGCCCTCGAGCGGATCGCCGACGAGCAGCACCGCTTCGACCTGGTTGCGCGCGAGGGCCGGTCCGGCGAGGGGGACGCTCGGATCGCCGAGCAAGCTCGACAGGCGCGCCTGTAATTCGCTGCGCGGTGCCTCGGTCGCGATCTGACGCGTGTCGTACGCGACCTGGATCAACGACGGGCTCGCGATCGGCAGCATGAAGGCGGTGGCGGAGCCGAGTCGCTCGCCGTGCCCGCGATGACCGAGCGCGACGCCGTCGCTGATCTTGACGAGCAGCGCCGTCTTCCACCGCAGCGCCGCGTACGCGATCACGAGGCGCTCGACCGCGGCGATCGAGAACGCGTGATCGATCTCCTGCAGCGTAGCGTCGAGCGGAGCGAGCGGGGATGCGATCGGGACCTGGGCGGACTCCGGCCGCAACCGCATCATCCGCGACACGGTGCGAGCCGGCCGCAGCTCGTGCTCCATCACCGAGACGGGCCCGGTGTCCTCGAACACCACCGGGGCATGCACCGCGGCGTCGTTCAGCGGGCCATACACCGACGTGATCAGGCGCTCGAGGAACAGCGCCGGCGTGACGGCCAGCTTGATCGGGATGTCCAGCGCGTTCTGCAGCGCCGCGGCCAGCATCGGGGTCGGATCGCGCGCACACACCACCATGCTGCCGTCGCGCGAGCGTCCGATCGGCATCACCAGCCAGCGATGTGCCAGCTGCTGCGGGATCATCGCGTGCGCATCCTCGTGGCGTGCCTCGAGGTGGCGCTCCAGCGCCGCGGGATAGCCGGTCTGCTCGGAGAGCGCGAGCGCGCCCTCGTCGGTGTCGATCAGCGTGCGCTTGATCAGCATGGACACCAGACGATCCCCTGGTCGCTCGTCCTGATCGCGTAGGCACTGGATCAGCTGCGTCGAATCAATGCTCTCGCGAAGCAGCAGGATCTCGCCGATGGGCAGCCGCTCCGTCACGCCGGCGGTTATACATCACCAAGCTAACCCACGCGAAAACGCGCTACCGTCGAGGT
>JBBQJJ010000607.1:0-4202 GCA_038325805.1 Haliangiales bacterium | reverse complement strand
GCCTCGTTGAGCAGCATCACCGGCTTGCCGCCGAACACGAGCGGAGCAGGGCGGTTGTCGTACTTGCCCTCGAACGATGTCTGGATCGCGAGGTTGCGGCCGATCTTCGCCGAGACCGCAGCCTTGACGTTGATGCGGATGTCCTCGCCGAATGAAGCATCCCGGGTGACCAGCTCTTCCTTGTTGAGGTTGGTCAGGACCTCGGCGGAACCATCGAACGTGGTCCCGGTGGCGAGCGTGGCCTTGTAGCCCGTGAATGCGCGCGCGGAGTGAATCGAGACCGCGGGACCGGTCACCAGATCCTCGTGCGAGTAGTCGTAGCCGATTTCGGCGAGCGCCTCGGAGTAGTCGGTCTTGAAGAGCTGGCGGCTGTAGCCGAGCTGCCCGCCGACCACGGCTTCTTTACCGGCAGGGATGTCACGCGACGCGAGGAGTGCGACGAACAGCGAGTTCGACTTGGTGAGGAAGCGGTCGTAGCGACCCTTCGTGTACAGCGTCTCGGCAGTGACCGTGCTGGTGGTGATGATGTCGTCGCGCATGACCGGCATCGTCGCGTCGACGCCCGGGGCGATCGTGCGAATGCTCGACTTCGCGTAGGTCAGGCCGCCCTCCAGGGCGAGCTTGTTGAGACCGGTCTTGCGCGAGGCCTTGAAGCCCGCGGCGATCGTGGTCGTCTTCGAGTTGCCGGTCGTGAACACGACGCCCGCTTCCGCGGTGGCATTCCACTCGACGTCTTTGACCTCTTTGACCTCGTCGGCTTTGCCGTACTCGAATTTCGGATCACCCTCGGCGAGGGCAGCGGAGAACGGAAGTACGAGGAGAGCAGCTACAACGTATGTCTTCATGGGTTACGCCGGGCGCGGTATAGCGCGCAGACGGTACCCGAAGCGATGTCGAGACTCGATCAAGTCGCCGATCTCTGACTTGATCAAGGCTCGTCGCACCCGTCGCACCAGCTGCTTGACGTGGTTCTCGCTGGGCTCGCGGGTATCCCACGACAGGTCCGCGATCAGCTCCGACGAGCGGACGAAGCCGCGCACGAGCTCGGGCTGATGATTCTCGGATGCCATGCGCCGGATCATCAGCGCCATCAGCTCGAACTGCGTCGTGGTGAGCTGGACCTGCTTGCCATCGACCTCGATCAAGCCGCCGCCGCCACCCGTGGGCTCGTGCAACTTGAACGACATCGCGGGCAGCCCCACGTCGGTGCGCTCTTCGGTCTCGAACTCGGCAACGGGCGGTGGTAGCGACTCGAGCGCGGCCTGCACCGAGGGCGGCTTGATCGTGGCGGTCGCCGTGCGACCGACGCGTGGCGCCGGCAGCCGCGAGATGTCGTTCAGAAAGTAGAAGGCGATGTGACCGAAGCGGACGCGGTCACCGTCCTTGATCTGGAGCGCGGCCTCGATCAGCTTGTCGTCCAGATAGGTGCCATTGGCGGAGCCGAGGTCGCGCAACGTCCAGACATCGCCATCGAGCGTGATGTGCGCGTGGTGGCGCGACACCGACGGCTCGAGGATCGCGAGCCCGGTCCCCTCGACCTGGCGGCCGATGATCGTGCGCGGATCGAGGCGGTGCGGGCGACCCCACAGATCGATCAGCGCGGCCAACGTGGGCCGGATGCCGTGAGGCTGCAGCTGTTCCGGCATGATCCGAATCGGGCTTGATAGCTCGTCTCGGCATTCCTCGCAAAGCACCCCAACCTCGACGGGGCGCTGCCTACAAACCGGGCAGCTCACTCGCGCACTGTATCACCGGATCACGCGCGTCAACGCGTGGGAGGTACGGCTTCCCACGATGCATATCTGCGCCCCTGCACCGGCTCCTCGACTCGGGTCGCGGAGGCAGCGAGCCGGAACGGGATCGATCGCGCCGTCAAACCGTCCTCACCGGCCGTCATCACGCCGAAATGGAGGTGCGGGGTTGACGAGAACCCGGTATTGCCCGAGAGCGCGAGTGGGGTGCCTCGCTCGACCCGCTGGCCGGGCTTGACCTCGATGCCACTGGGCGACAGGTGCATGTACTCGCCGAGCGTGCCGTCGTCGTGCTGGACGAGGACGAAGTTGGTCCTCTTGTAGTCGAGGAACTCTTGCGAGGTGCCCGACCCCTGGGCGGCCGCGTTGGCCGCGACGATCACGCCAGGGCGCGCCGCGAGGACCTGGGTGGCGACCGCGCAGTCGAAGTCGACCGCGAACTCGTTGGAGCCGCGATGCGAGAAGTTCCCGTGGAAGCCCTGCAGCACCGAGAAGGTCTTTCCCGCCTCGTAGGGCAGGCGGTAGACATAGTCGCTCGGTAGGGCCCGTGGATCGCCCCAGCGCGCACGGAACGACAGGTCTCGACGATAGGCGCGGTTCGCGTCAGCACGCTCGAGCTCGGCGAGCACGACGCTGGATCCGGTGCCGTACGGCATCGGGGCGGCGGGCAACAAGGCGACGCCCTCGGTATGTCCGAACGGCGCGAGGTTATCGAGGTTGGTCATGCTCCAGCGGATCACGATCGGCGTCGCGAACCGGTTCCGCGCGATCTGCCAGATCCGATTGCCGCGACGGTAGAGCTCGAACTCGATCTGCCCGCCGTCGAACACCCAGTCGATCAACCTATCGTCGAGCTTCCCGAACCCGGCCGGATCGCCTTGCATGGTGGGCACCGGCACCTCGACCGCCGGACCGTTTCGCGGCTGCTCGACGGGCGTGTAGATCGCAGTGGGCTCGCAGCCGAGCGCGCAGAGCAACATCACCGCAAGCCACCGCTGCATGAGTGGCCATCGTACCAGCTCGCCCGCGGCTGTTCAGCTGCCTGGAGCGAGCGACCTGCGTGTCGTGCGATACCGCACCATCGTCCTGCCGACGCGATCCCACCAGGTCCGTCGCCCCGAGGCCCGGAGCGAGGCGTAGGTCAGGTTGAGGAACGCCGCCAGACACCACAGGACGGTGACGAGACCGAGGGCGTTGTCGACGGTGATCTGCGGTCCTGCACCGGGGCCAGTGGTTGCCGCCTGCTCGAGGAACGGCTGGATGACATCGACGAGCAGCGGGATGCCGAGCATCATCAGCGTCCGGCGGATCGCACGAGCCAGCGAGGGCCGGCCGAGCGTCTCGACGTCGATCACCTCGAGCTCCATCACCGTCTTCCCGAACGTCGTGCCGCGATGGGTGGCCCACGCTTGCAGAGCGACGAAGAGTGGGAAGACGAGCGGGATGTGCTCGACCTCGACCCCGGTCATCCCGATGCCCAGCTTGAGGATCGTGATGATGATCGCGATCGCGGCGAAGTCGAGCATCATCGCGACGCTGCGCACCCAGAAGCCGGCGGGTCGCGACTCCGAATCGCTCGCGAGATCGAGCGCGCGCAGCAGCTCCTCGTAGGTCGCGAACCGATCGGCTGGCTTGGACGCCATCATCTTGAGCAGCAGCGCATCGAGCGCGCCGAGCTGGACCCGGCGCTGACCCTTGCGCGGCACCTGCGGGCGAGCAGCACTCGCATGCTTGGTGATCAGCTCGTCGACGCTGTCGCCTTCGAATGGCGGCTTGCCGGCGATCAGGTGATAGAGCGTGGCGCCGAGCGCGTAGATGTCGGAGCGGAAATCGACCGCCTCGCCACGCGCCTGTTCCGGCGCCATGTAGAGCGGCGTGCCGGCGAGCGAGGTCTGGAGGATCGCCCCGTTGTCGGCGCGCTCCCCCTCGAGACCACCGGCGGCAAGGCCGAAGTCGAGCACCTTGACCACGCCGTGGCCGTCGATCATCAGGTTGGACGGTTTGACGTCGCGGTGCGTGATCCCCGAGCGCTCCGCTTCCCGAAGGCCGAGCGTGGCCGCGCGGATCACGGCGAGTGCGTCTTCGACCGGCATCGGGCCCTTCGAGATCCGCTCGGCGAGCGTGTCGCCGGCGACGTACTCCATCGCGAAGTAGAGCAGTCCGTCGTCCTCGCCGACGAAGTAGATGTGGCCGACGTTGGGATGGGCGACCCGGGCCTGGGCGCGCGCCTCGCGGATCATGCGATCGCGGCGCTTGGGATCGCGGCAGACCGCCTCGGGCAAGACCTTCACCGCTACGGGGCGATCGAGTGCGAGATCCTGCGCGAGATAGACCTCGCCCATACCACCGGAGCCGAGCGGGCGCTCGATCTTGAAGTGACCGAGCTGCTTGCCGGGAGGCAGTTGCGCCGATGGTGTGAGGATCGATTCGCGACCCGGGACGGTGGCGGTG
>JBBQJJ010000606.1:0-4202 GCA_038325805.1 Haliangiales bacterium | reverse complement strand
CGCTGATCCAGCGTCTCGAGGACGAGTCCGATCAGCAGGTGATCGAGCTCTTCATTCGAGCACCGCGTTGCCGTGTCCGTCGACACGTCGACGTGAACCTCGAGGTTGGCGACCTCGCGCAGCGTCGGAGCGATGGCCATCACCGTCGCCGCGACGGGCGCCCCGCGCGTGATCACGAGCTCCGGCCGCGCGACCGCCATCAACTTCTGCAGCTCCTCGGCCGCCGACTTCGATGCGCGCGACAGCTCGTCGAGCGTGTCCTCGGCCCCGACCCCGTCATGGCGGAGACGAAACACCGCGAGCTCGACGATCTGGATCAAGTTGAGCAGATCATGCGTCCGCCCACCGACGAGCCGGCTTGCCACACGCGCCTGCTCGTCACGTGCGAGCTCCCACTCGAAGCGACGCTGGCGCTGGATGAGGTCGATCAGCGCAGTCATGCGCTCAGTCCTCGTCTTCGTAGTACTCGACGGGCTCGTAACGCAGCTCCTTGCTCGCGGGACACCGATCCCGATAGCTGCAACGATCACACCAGGTGCCGGGATTCGGCCGAGGCCCATCGCCGACGGCGAGCGCGGCTGCCTCGATGTTGTCGAGCAGATCGGGCATCAGGTCATCGATCACGTGCTCGACCTTGACCGGCGTTCCCCACTCGACCGCGCGTTCGGCGATCCAGTGGACGCCAAGCCAGAAGGTCTTGACGTGGCGGAACGCCGCGGCCGCGAGCACGACATAGCCCTCGAGCTGATCCGTGATCGACGTGCCGGGCAGCCGCGCACCGGTCTTGTGATCGACGAGCGCGATCGCGTCGTCTGCGAACAAGTAGCCGAGGTCGAGCACACCGCGGTAGTAGGCGTCGCCCGAGTAGAACTGAGTGACCGACATGTCCTCGCGCACCGCGAGTGAGTACTCGACGATCTGGCGCGACACCCGACGGCGCTGCCGGAACTGACCGATGCGCTCGGAGAACGCGGGGATGCCGATGCAGAGCCGGTCATATCGAAGTTGCTCGTGCTCGCTCGGTAGCTCCGCACGCACCTGGGCCGTGGCCTCGTCGATCGTCGACCCCATCAGGATGAGCTCGAGCGCCTTGTGGATGGCCTTGCCGATCCGGGCCTCGGGCATGACCTCCGGCTCCTTGATCTTCTCGATGTATTTCCAGTGGAACAGCCGCGGGCAGCGCAACGCCGTCGACACCTTACTGGCCGACCACGGGGCGTGGATGAGCGCGCGGGTCGACGGCACGGCTAGCCAGCCTAGCCGAGAATGCGGCGAGCTTGCGAGCCCGGCAGAAAAGTTGCGGCAGGGAACCGGTTGCCTTTACGTCAAACGACCATGCACAGCTGCGAAGTCTGCAACGCGAAGGTCTCGGAGCTCCGCCGTGGACGCTGCTGGGGTTGCTACGCACGCTGGGTCGATGCGCGGCCCGTCGGAGTGGGCGCACGATGTGTGACCTGCTCCGAGAAGCGGCGGCGGTTCCTCAAGAGCGTCGAGCTCTACAAGCAGTGGCAGCCCATGTGCTTCAACTGCGCGGGGCAACTGCTCCACCTGGTGCCGCTTCCCGAGACGCTGGCCGAGCTCAAGGAAGCGGTCTCGCGCGAGCGCCGGCGGGTCGATCGCCGGCTCGGTAAGACCGATACCCGGGTGTTCCAGTACGAGCGTCGCGTCGGCGAGCGCCGTGCACTGCGCACCGAGTACCCCACGGTCGACGACGACATGATCATCGAGGTCTCGAGGGAGGAGGACGTCGAGTTCGAGGATCTGACGCAGATCCGCGAGCTCGTGCGGTTGGATCCTGCGAACTCGAACTCGAGTGACGAGCTCGATACCGCGGCCCTGGCTCGCGTCGCGCTCGACGACGAGCCGGTCTTGATCTACGGCTAGCAGCCCTTCGCGAGCGGGTTGTCGATGCACTCCTTGCGCACCTTCTGACCCGGCTTCGCGGGCGGCACCGCCTGCATCGGCACGGGCGGCGGCGCCGAACTGCTGCGCATCCCGAACAGCATCAGGGCGGAGGCCGGAGCGAGCAGGCCCGCGGGCAGCACCTCCGACAGCGACTTGCCGGTGCAGCGGACGGTCAAGCTGTTCCTGGTCGGGTCCTTGTTGACGGCGACCTTGAAGTTGCCGTCGCCGGTGTACGCCTCGACGATCTTCCAGATGTCCGCCTTGCGCTTGATCACCTCGTCGATCTGGCGGTCCTGACCTTTATAGGAGTCGATCGCGGCGAGCAGGATCTTCGCGATGCCGCGCGGTGCGATCTGCGCGGCGCGCATCAGGTCGACCCAGCCTTCCGACATCTGCGCGAACTGCTCGAGGCCGGCCTTGTTCGCATCGACCCATGTCCAGCCGACACCGTCGTGGAACACCGAGAACGACCACGACTTGTGGCGCGCCGCGAGGTCGGTGATGAGGTTCTTCTTCGGACCGAGCTTCGACTGCACCTCTTTGCGCGCGACGTTCGACAGCGCGACCGAGACCGAGAATACCGGCTTGCCATCGATCGTCTGCGCGGCGTAGGCGAGGTTCGCTCCGGTCGCTCGCGGCGGTGCCTTCCAGCCCGGGTTGAGGCGCTCCTTGACCAGGCGCGGCGTCCCGGCGAGCAGCACGCCGTCCTTGGTGATGGCGAGCGAGGGATCCTTGCCACCCATGTCGATCATCTTGCCGCCGCCGACCACGGTGGCCTGCTTGCCGTTCAACCCGGCGATCTTGTCGATCATCCCGACATCGAGCTTGCCGCGGACGACCACGACGAACGCCGGATCACTCGCACCCGGCACGAACGACACGAAGGCCGTCGCGTCGCTGATGTCCGTGGTGATGTCGATGCCAGTGGTGGCCTTCGCCATGCCGCGCGCCCCCTCGACCTCGGCGACCACCTTGGTGACCATCTTCAGCAGCTCGGGCGATGCCTTGATCTGCGGGTGCTTGGGCAGTGCCAGCAGGTTCTTGTAATTGCCGGGCACGATGCTCGCGATGTCGAGGTGGACGACGACGTCGGCCTCGGGAATCGCGTAGAACAACGCCTGATCCGAGGTGGCCGGCTTCGCGTTTGGGGTCAGGCCAAAGCCCGACAACCCGAGTAACAAGGTGATGATTTCGACGATTCCAACCACAGAAGCCTCCTTGGTGCGGCACTCCCTGGCGCACCTCGGCCGAGCATTCGCTCAATCTCCCCGAGGACGCAAGCCTCGCGCCGGCTCGCTCACAACCAAAAAAAATCAATCGCGAAGCGCCGCTGAAACAGTGACAGCGCGTGTTCGAAAAAAAACTGATGTCAAGACTGGTTCCGGAAACCGGCGGCGCTAGGATGGCGCCTGTCTCGCGGTTGCAGTCGAAACGTTTTCGAGGGAGGCACGACGGTCATGAGTACGCTTGCTGTGGTGGAAGAGATCCTGCGCGAGACCGCAGTGCCGATGTCCGTGCGCGAAATTGTCGAGCGCGCCGGCGTCCGTCTTCCGAGCAAGTCGAAGACTCCAGACACCGTCGTTGCTCGCGACCTGTCGATGGACATCAAGCGGAACGGCGAAGGCTCGCTGTTCGTGCGCACCTCGCCGGGGCGCTACACGCTCCGCGCGCTCAGCTCGCTGGTCGCCCCTGCTGCCGCGGGAATCCAGCCGATGTCGGCGATCGGCGCTCGCAAGCCCGCCGCTGCGGCGCCTGCGACGACGCAGCGCGCACGTACCGATAGTGATGTCGGTAACGGCTTTGTAGGTTAAGTCCCTCGTCGTGATCCGCCGGGCCGAGCTCGCGGACCATCCTTGGATCGTCGCGACCGGTGCCGAGGCCTACGCGGACCTCGGTGACTACACCCGCATCCTACCCTCGTGGTTGGAGCAGCCTGGGGTGCTGTCGTGGATCGATCACGACATCGTCGGGCGCGGCCGCGGCTTCGCGATGCTCGGGTTCTATCTCGAGCAGAGCACTCCACCGGCGCCGGGTGCCATCCCGCAGGTCATGAAGTCGTCGGCCGTGGTCGCGGACCTGCTCGCGTTGGCGGTGTTGCCGGCGTATCAGCGCAAGGGCATCGGCGGAAGGCTGCTCCTTCATGTCATCGACGTGGCGGAGCGCGTAGCGCCGTCGAGCAAGATCCACTCGCTGCGACTCACCGTGTCGGAGACCAACACCTCGGCGCAGCGGCTGTACGCGCGCAACGGGTTTCGTGTCGTCGATGGCTCCGCGACCTACGACCGCGGGCAGCGTGC
>JBBQJJ010000605.1:0-4223 GCA_038325805.1 Haliangiales bacterium | reverse complement strand
GAACTACTGGAACTCGTCGGGGCCGAACCCGCCGATCTTGATCATCGAGGCCGAGTAATCAATCGACCGCGGCGAGGTAGCGGTGGGTCTCGCCGAGCATCGTGTGGTCCGGGCTCGAGTAGTCGCCACCGATCGAGATCGGCTTGCCATCGAGCTCGAAGTCGAGCTCGCCGTAGTGGTTATCGATGTCATTGAGCCCGACGAAGGTGACGACCGTACCCTTCACCAACGGACCGACCGACTCGAGGACGCGATAGCGGGCCCTGGGCGTCAGACCGTTGATCGTGAGCGAGCGGTGCGCGAACCGGAGCGCCTCGACGACGAGCGCTTCGTCCATCGCCTCGAGCGTGGCGTCGTAGCCGGTGCTGCCGGTGAGGCCAGGTCCGCACAATGAACCGGGCGCGGGGTTGGCGGGCGAGCCAACCCTGGGCCCGGCGTGCACGCGGAGGTCGCCATCGCGGTACGCGATCACGACCCGGTGGGCGCCGAACGCGATCGAGGCCTGTTCGCAACCCTGGTGCGTGACCTCGCCCTGGAACGACACCTTGGCTGGAAGCTTCAGCGCGGCGGCGAGCCGATTCGCGAGTGGCTGCGCGACGGCGTGGAGTCGCGCGTTGGTGACGGCGTGATGCTCGTAGCATGCGATCTGCGCGCGCACCGCTTCGACCAGCCTCGCGCGATTGTCGACGACGTTCTCGCGCTTGATCATCAGGAGGTCGTGCACCTTGTCGGCGGCCGTCACGATCACCTTGCCGGGGAACACGCGGACGCTCGTCGAGCTCGGGCCGGAGAGGGAGACATCGGCCGGCTCCTCGCCACCCGCGATGCTGGCGACCCAGCGCCCCGGGAATTCCTCCTCGAGGATCGCGGTCACCGCGAGCGCGACCCCGAACATCGACAGGGTCTGGGGATCCCGATCCTTCATCCACTTGTTCGCCGCAGCGATGATCTCCGGCACGCGCGCGGCGAGCTTGTCCGGCGATTCCCCGACCGTCAGCGTGCGGCTGACAACCACCCTGACGTGGTGGCCGTAGTCGAGGATCACCAGCGGTGTGCGTCCCGTGGGTGGGAGCGCGACGAACAGCGCCGGCCAACCGCGTGTTTGCAGCTCCTTTACCTCGCCACCGAGTGCATGCGCGATCGACGCAGCTACCTCCCTCGCACTAGCCATGCTTATGCGTCGTCGATCACCGCGCCTCGTGCAAGACTGCGCGGCATGAAGCCGCTCCTGATCGCGCTCGTGCTGCTCGCAGCCACTACCGCACAAGCCAAGGTCAAGACGATGCCCGTCGAGTACAAGGAGGGTACCACCGTGCTCGAGGGGTACCTCGCGTACGACGACGCCGCGAAGGGCAAGCTCCCCGGCGTGCTCGTTGTCCACGCGTGGATGGGGATCGACGGCAACGCGAAGCAGCGCGCCGAGCAGCTCGCGGGCATGGGCTACGTCGCGTTCGTCGCCGACATCTACGGCAAGGGCGTGCGTCCGAAGGATCGCGACGAGGCGTCCAAGCAGGCCGGCACGTACAAGAAAGACCGCGCGCTGATGCGCAAGCGCGTCAACGCCGGACTCGCAGCGCTCCTCGCACGCAAGGAGGTCGACGCGTCGAAGACCGCCGCGATCGGCTACTGCTTCGGCGGCACCACGGTGCTCGAGCTCGCGCGCAGCGGTGCGAAGGTGGGCGGTGTGGTCAGCTTCCACGGCGGCCTCGACTCGCCGGCGCCCGCCGATGGCAAGAACATCAAGAGCCGCGTCCTCGTGCTGCACGGCGCGTCGGACAAGGGCATCTCGGATGCCGACAAGCTCGCGTTCGAGAAGGAGCTCACCGATGCGAAGGTCGACTGGCAGCTCGTCGAGTACGGCGGCGCCGTTCACTGCTTCACGCACAAGGACGCGGGCAACGATCCGTCGAAGGGCTGCGCCTATGACGCGCATGCCGACACGCGGTCGTGGGCGGCGATGAAGGCGTTCTTCGACGAGCTGTTCAAGAAGTAGCGCGCTCCGGTCACGGCCCGATTCGCGGCTCGTGTACGGTGGCGCGATGGGTGTCGCCGCCGTTGTCGTGAAGCTGGCATGAGGACCCGGCACGTCGTGATGGCGCTGCTGTGCGTGCTCGGGGTGATTCTCTACCTCGACCGGATCTGCATCTCGCTCGCGTTGCCAGCGATCCAGAAGGATCTCGAGATCGAGCCCGAGCTGCTGGGCTGGATCAGCGTCGCGTTCTCGATCTCCTACGCGGTGTTCGAGATCCCGACGGGACACCTCGGAGATCGGTACGGCGCGCGCAGCGTGCTCGCGCGGATCACGATCGTGTGGTCGGTGTTCACCGCGCTGACCGGCGCGGCGGTGGGGTTCGTCTCGCTGCTGATCACGCGGTTCCTGTTCGGTGCAGGCGAGGCCGGTGCATGGCCGAACGTCTCCGGGGTGGTCTCCAGGTGGTTCCCCGCGCACTCGCGCGCACGCGCGATGGGCGTGTTCGGTGCGGCGACCGCGATCGGCGGCAGCCTCTCGCCCTTGATCGTCATTCCGATCCAGCAGGCCTACGGGTGGCGGTTCTCGTTCTTCGTGTTCGCGGCGGTCGGCGTCTTGTGGGCGGTCGCCTGGTACGGATGGTTTCGCAACTCACCTACCGAGAAGGGCGTGTCACCCGAAGAGCTCGCCGAGCTCGGTCGTGTCCAGCCTCAGGCGGAGCACGGCCTGCGGTGGTCGGTCGCGTTGCGGCAGCGAACGATCTGGGGCCTGATCTGGATGGACTTCGCGCACATTTATCAGGCGTTCTTCGCGGTGTTCTGGATGCCGACGTTCCTGACCAAGGGGCGCGCCTTCACCGAGGATGATCTCAAGTGGACCGCCCTGGTCTGGGTCGGCGCGATCGCCGGCAACCTCGTCGGCGGCGTGATCAGCGATGCGGCGGCCCGCGCGTTCGGTCGCCGAGTCGGTCGCCGCGCGGTCGGCCTGGCCGGCATGCTGATCAACACGTTGCTGCTCGCCCTCGTGGCGCTGACATCCGAGAAGGAGATCGCGATCGGCGCGTTGACGCTCGTCGGCATCACGAGCGGCGTGTTCCAGGCCAACGCGTTCGCGACCTGCATCGACATCGGCGGTCGGCACGTCGGCACGGTCGCCGGCGTGATGAACACGGCGGGGCAGCTCGGTGGCGCGGCCTCCGCGATCGCGTTTGGCTACCTGGTCAAGCTCGGAGACAGCTACGACCTGCCGGTGTTCGTGATGTCCGCGGTGACGCTCGCCGGCGCGTTCGGCTGGTTCCTGATCGATGCCGGGACGCCGCTGGTCGCGGACGAGGACGCGTGACTACTTGTTCGCGAACAGCGCCTTGAACTGGCCGTAGCCCTGCTTCTCGAGCTCGGCCACCGGCACGAAGCGCAGCGACGCAGAGTTGATGCAGTAGCGCAGGCCGGTCGGCTTCGGGCCGTCGTCGAACACGTGGCCCAGGTGCGCGTCACCGATCTTCGAGCGGACCTCGGTGCGAGTTGAGCCGTGCGACTTGTCCGTGACGTCGAACATGACGCCCTTCGTGATCGGCTGGTAGAAGCTCGGCCACCCGGTACCTGACTCGAACTTGTGGGTCGAGCTGAACAGCGCCTGACCGGTGGTGATGTCGACGTAGATGCCGGCCGCGTGGTTGTCCCAGTACTCGTTCTGGAACGGCCGCTCGGTGTCGCTCAGCTGGGTGACCGAGAACTGTAGTGGGGTGAGCTCCTTCTTGAGCACGTCGGCTGAGGGCTTGGCCGACCGCATCACGATCGGCTTCTTGATCATCGAATCGGCGTTCGAGTCACCCGTGGCCGAGCAAGCGGCGAGGGCGAAGGCAAGGACTCCAAGCAACCGGCGCGTCATCGTCTTCATGTACGAGTGTACGACCGTCCTGGCCCGAGGTTACCGGGGCAACTACAGGAAACCACGTAGGTAGTGAGATAGCCTTGGATCGGTGGCAGACGAGGAAGCACGCGGCTACCTCCAGGAGCGCCTCGAGGTGCTCTCGGGGCTGATGTTCTGGGCGTTCGTGGTGCTGCTCGGCTTCACGTTCCTCATGTACTTCGGGTATCCGGAGATCGAGCCCGAGGGGGAGTGGATCATCAACTGGGGGGCGCTCGCAGGCGTGATCTCGCTCGCCGTGATCTGGCGGCTCTACCTCGTGCGGCGAACGCTGACGATGGAGCAGCTGCACCGGATCGATGCGATCTACGCGATCAGCACCGGGCTC
>JBBQJJ010000604.1:0-4249 GCA_038325805.1 Haliangiales bacterium | reverse complement strand
GGTCGGCCGAGAGCGTCCCACCGCCACAGCCATGACCGCGTCGCTCCACGAATTCATCAACGGACTCACCGTGCAGGCGGTGATGACGACGATCGTCGACGTCGCGCTGGTCTATTACCTGATCTACCGCCTGCTGCTGACGATCCGCGGCACGCGCGCGGCGCAGATGGTGGTGGGCATCGTGCTGATCGGCGCGGCGTTCTTCGTCTCCGAGCGGCTCGAGCTCTCCACGGTGTCGTGGCTGCTCGATAACTTCATCTCGTACTTCATCATCCTGATCATCGTCGTGTTCCAGCAGGACATCCGGCGCACGCTCGGCCGCATCGGGCAGGGCGTGCTGCCGTTCGGTCGCAAGCAGGAGACCACGCACATCGTCGACGAGGTCGTCGCGGCTTGCGCGCAGCTCGCCCGTGCACGGATGGGTGCGATCATCGTGTTCGAGCGCGACGCGGCGCTCGAGGCGTTCGTCGACGACGCCACGCGGATCGACGCCGCGCTCAATCGCCAGCTGCTGGTCTCGCTGTTCGTGCCCGCGCGCGACAACGAGCTGCACGACGGCGCGGTCGTGATCGGCAAGAACCACCGGATCGATCTCGCGCGCGCCTTGCTCCCGCTGTCGCGCGCCACCGACCTCGGCCCCGAGTTCGGCACGCGCCATCGCGCCGCGCTCGGCATCACCGAGGATACGGATGCGGTCGCCGTCGTCGTCTCCGAGGAGCGCGGCGAGATCAGCCTATGCTTCAAGGGCTCGATCGCACGTGATCTCGAGCCCGTCATGCTGCGCCGCGCGTTGATCGGCCTGTTCGCCGGTGGTCGCGCCACGGAGGAGATGACCGAAGAGGCCGCCGCGGCCGCCGAGGTCGGCAAGGCGCTGGCCTTGGTCGGCGAGCCGATCTCCGAGCCAATCAAGTCGCAGTCAGCCGCCGGGGCCAGGTCGTGAGGTCCCGGCACGAGACCATCGGTGCGCTCGGCCGGTCGCCGGCACGCCAGAGCAAGGCTCCGGAGCCGTCGCCCCCAACGCCTCGTGAGCCCGTCGACCCGCCACCCGTGCGCGGTGCCCTGCGCCGCTGGATCCACGGCGCGTTGTTCGACAACGTCGGGCTCAAGTTCTTGTCGCTCGTGCTCGCGGCGACCGTGTTCCTGCTGGTCAACACCGACAAGGATCGCGAGATCACGGTACGCGTCGGCGTGCGTTACGAGTTGCCGGCGGACAAGGTGCTGACCTCGGAGCAGCTCGACGAGGTCAAGGTGACGATCAAGGGCCCGCTGCGACGGCTGCGCCAGTTCGACGAGCGCGAGCTCGGGCGGGTCGAGCTCGATCTGCGCAGCTCGCCCACCGGCGATGTCGCGATCACCAACGACTTGATCTCGAACCTGCCGCCCGGACTCGAGGTGCTCTCGATCAGTCCGCGCTCCGTTCGCGTGGCGTTCGATCGTCGGGTGGAGAAGGCGGTGGAGGTCATCGCGACGGTCACCGCGCGGCCGCAACACGGCTATGTCGTCGCCGAAGTCAAATCGTCACCCCCGACGATCAAGGTGCGAGGAGGTGAGCGGTTGCTCGCGGGCATGACCGCGATCAAGACCGTCGACGTCAACCTCGAGGGGCGCACCGATTCCTTCGAGCAGCTGGCCGATCTGGTGGTGGCCGAGGGAGTCCATCTCGATCCGACGCAGCGGATCACGGTGCAGGTGCGGATCGTCGAGGAGCTGGTCACCAAGAAGATCCCGAATCAGACGATCGCGATCCGTGGCGATGCCGATCCGACGAAGTGGGTGATGACACCGGCCGTCGTCGACATCACGTTGACCGGCGCGGTCCTCGCGGTCGAGAAGGCGAGAGAGGTGTTGCGACCAGTGGTCAAGCTGACCGCGGGCGACACCAAGGCGCGCGAGGCGGACATCGTCGTCGACGGCTTGCCGCCGGGCGTCGGCGTCCGGATCAATCCCGAGCGCGTGCGCGTGACTCCCGTCAAATAACGAGCGCAGGCGCACGCACGCGAGGCCCCGCCGCGACGAGATTTCGATCGGTCCGCCGTGCGAAGCTCGTCGAGCTATGAGCAACGCACGTGCGCTATTTGGCACCGACGGCATGCGCGGTGTCGCCAACCTCGAACCGATGACCGGTGGCACCGTGATGCGTCTCGGGATGGCGATCGCCGCGCGCCTACGGCAGCCCGGCCGCCATACGCGCATCGCGATCGGCAAGGACACCCGGCTGTCGGGCTACATGTTCGAGTCAGCGCTCGCCGCGGGGATCGTGTCGATGGGCGCCGACGTCTGGCTCACCGGCCCACTGCCGACGCCGGGCATCGCCTTCATCACCTCGTCGATGCGCTGCGACGCCGGCGTGGTGATCAGCGCCTCGCACAACCCGTTCGAGGACAACGGGATCAAGGTGTTCGCGCGCGATGGCTACAAGCTGCCCGATTACGTCGAAGCCGAGATCGAGGCGTTGATGATGGGCACCGAGCTCGACGGGATGCGCGCGGCACCCTCGGACGTCGGCTACAACCGCAAGCTCGAGGACTCGCGCGGGCGCTACGTCGTCTACTGCAAGTCGACGTTTCCGTCGGAGCTCACGCTCGATGGGCTGCGCATCGTCGTCGACGGCGCGCACGGCGCTGCGTATCGCGTCGGCCCGGCGGTGTTCGAGGAGCTGGGCGCGAAGGTGATCGCGATTCACACCAAGCCCGACGGCAAGAACATCAACGCGAAAGCGGGTGCGCTGCATCCGGAGACCATGTGCGAGACGGTGAAGAATCACGACGCGCATATCGGCATCGCGTTCGATGGCGACGCCGACCGCCTGATCATCTGCGACGAGCACGGCACCGTCGTCGACGGTGACGCCGTGATGGCGCTGTGCGCGACGCGGATGCTCAAGGAACAGCGCCTCGTCAAGGAGACGCTGGTCGCGACGGTGATGTCGAACCTCGGGCTCGAGCGCGCGATGAAGAGTGCCGGTGGCAAGGTCGTGCGAACGCAGGTCGGCGATCGCTACGTCGTCGAGGAGATGCGGAAGCACGGCTACAACCTCGGTGGCGAGCAGTCGGGGCACCTGGTGTTCCTCGATCACGCAACCACGGGCGACGGCATCATCGCCGCGCTGCGCGTCCTCGCGATCATGGTGAAGGAGCAACGGCCACTGTCGGAGCTCGCGCAGGTGATGACGCGCACGCCGCAGGTGCTGGTCAACGTCGCCGTCGAGAAGAAGGTGCCGATCGCGCAGCTGCCGCTGGTGGCGAAGATGATCGCGGACCTCGAGAAGCAGCTCGGTGACGACGGCCGCATCCTCGTCCGCTACAGCGGCACCGAGACCAAGGCGCGCGTCATGATCGAGGGCCTCGACGAGGCGCGCATCACGGTGTGGGCGAACGAGATCGCCGATGCGCTCAAGACCCACGCGCGCTAGGTCGCGAGATCGTTTACCCTGGAGCTGTGCGTAGTCTCCTCGTCGCGCTGACCGCGTGTAGTTACACGCCACCGGCTGGCCCGGCACCCGATGCCGCGCGAGACAGCGGGCTCGACGACACGCGCGACGGCCCGACCGCCGCGCCACACCTCGTGTTGTCCGAGATCTTCAGCGAGACCGGCGACGAGGAGTTCGTCGAGCTGTTCAATCCATCGCTGTCCGCCGTTTCGCTCGAGAACGTTTACCTGACCGACGTCAGCGAGTACTGGAGGTTGCCGGAGGGTCCGCCGGGCGCGATCGGCTCGGATTTCATCGCGAGGTTCCCGGCCGGCAGCGAGATCGCAGCGGGCGAGGTCGTGGTGGTCGCGATCGACGGCCCCACGTTCGCGAGCCGCTTCGCGAGGACTCCCAACTACACGGTGCGCACACCGACCAACGGTGCCATGGCGATGACGAACGTCGTCTTGCTCGCGGCAGTGACCGGGGCGCTCAGCGACGAGGGCGAGATGCTCGTGCTGTTCGAGTGGGATGGTGAACACGATCTCGTGCGCGACCTCGACATCGTCGTCCACGGCATGCCTAGCTCGATCAACTTGCTGGCTGCCAAGGAACCGGTCGATGGACCGGATGCCGACTCCACGACCACTGCGTACGCCGCCGACAGCCGGCTGGACATGCAGATGACGAACCGCACGGTGGATGGCAGCGCCGACTCCTATCAGCGAGTGATCCTCGACGAGCAAGAGCTCACAGGTGGGAACGGAGCGACGGGTCACGACGAGACCTCGGAGTTGCTCGATGTGACGTGGACGGCGACGAGCACGGCGAACCCCGGAT
>JBBQJJ010000603.1:0-4282 GCA_038325805.1 Haliangiales bacterium | reverse complement strand
TCACAAGCAAGATGAAACGTCTCCTTCTGATCGCATCCGTCATCGCCCTTCCCGCGATCGCCCGCGCCGAGCCATCTGCCGCGGAGCTCAAGACGCGGCAAGCGGAGCTCACCAAGAAGCTCGCCGGTGAAGGGTTCCACGTCGTGATCGAAGCACCGTTCGTGGTGATCACCGACGAAGGCGGCTCCGCACTCACGCGCCGCGTGAACTTCGTGAAGTGGACGACCGGCCTGATCGAGAAGGACTTCTTCTCGAAGCGTCCCGACAAGTTGATCGAGATCTGGCTGTTCAAGAACGAGCGCACGTATCGCAAGGGCGCGAAGAAGTGGTTCAACGACGAGCCCGATACGCCGTACGGCTACTACTCGCCCGAGGACGACGCGCTGATCATGAACATCGGCCCCGGCGCCGGCACGCTGTCCCACGAGCTCGTCCACCCGTACATGGAAGCCAACTTCCCCAACGTGCCGGCGTGGTTCAACGAGGGTCTCGCGTCGCTCTACGAACAGCCGCGCGAACGCGAGGGGCACATGTGGGGCACCACCAACTGGCGATTGCCCGGTCTGCACTCGATGATCCGCAACAAGACGATCCCGTCGGTGGCGAAGCTCCTCGAGACCTCGCGCGACGGCTTCTACGACGCCCAGTACGACTCGTACGCGTACGCGCGCTTCCTCGTGCAGTACCTGCAGGACACCGGCAAGCTGCGCGACTTCTACAAGAAGTTCCAGGCCGACACCAAAGACCGCACCGGCAAGGCCGCGCTCGCCTCCGTGCTCGGCATGGATCTCGAGACGTTCGATCCCGTGTTTCGCAAGTGGGCGCTGGCACTCCGTCGCTAGCGAGGTGCAGACTGGAGGGATGGCTCATCCCGGTCCACCGCAGTACAGCCAACCTCCGACGGTTCCGTCGCATCCGCAGCACCCGCATCACGGGCAGTGGCTGCAACAGCAAGCGAAAGCGAAGCAGCTCGTCAACCTGTCGACCATCCTCGGCTGGGGCGGGCTCGGGTTCCTCCTCGTGGTCGGGCCCGGCCTCGCGATGGCAGTCCACGTCGGGCTCGGCGGAGTGGTGATGGGGCTCGGGTTGATCTCCGCGATCGCCGGCGCGGTCGTCGGGCAGGTCGGACGCGCGATGCAGGGTCGCGTGATCTGATTCGCGGACGAAGTGATCAGAATGCGATGCGCAGCCGGGCGATCGTGTCGTTCGCGATCCGCGTGAAGCGCACGTTTTCGAACGCGACGCGCACGCAGTCGGCAACGCTCGGATCGAACCCGGTGGTCGTCACCGCGGCCTGACCTCGCTGGATCCGCACCGTCACGTCACCGCGCCCGCTGCCGCAGCGCAGGTCGACACGCGCGAGCGTCTTGACGACCGATGCTCCGTCTCCAACCGCCGTCACCAGCGTGACCGTCGCCGGTGTCGCGACCTTCCACACGAGCGGGTGGGTTGACTTCAGCCACGGCAACACCGGCTGCTCGAGATCGACCTCGCGTCCGAGTGGACATGCAGCGCTCTCCGAAACGGCCAACGCGGCCAGCACGAGCGTGCTGACCGCGAGACGAACAGTTTGACTGCTGGGGTTCACTTGATCGAGTGGAACGTGAACGGGTAGTTGACCTGGACGTTGCCACCATCCGTCGGCTTCGGGAACTCGATGTTCTTGATCACCGAGGCCACGCAGCTCGCCACCTTGCCGTCCATGCCCTGCCCCGACGACGACATCACCGTGCCCGAACCGGAGATCAGGAAGTTGATCTGGACCTGACCCTCGAGCGTGGGGTGCGCGAGCAGCTCGCTCTCGTAGCAGTACGCGATCTTCGACTGGTTGCGCTTGATGTACCGCTTGATGATCGCCTTGTCGAGGTTACCACCCGTGGTCGGCGGACCGAGCGTGGTGGTGTTCGGGACGCCCGCGGTACGCTTGCCATCGCGGCCCCAGCCACCATGACCGCGCCAGTCGTCGCCGGCGCCACGGCCACCCGGGATCGTGTTGTAGCGACCCGTGCCGATGATGCCGCACGGCTCGTGCGTGCAGCCGCCACCGATGCCCCAGCCGTTGCGGCCCATGCCGAAGTTGCCGCGACCTTCACCGCCCGCGCCGATCAGCGGACCGTAGACGTTGTCGACGTCGAAGCCGCTCGAGAACGGGTCGTTCGAGGTCAGCGACGCGATGCCGCCGCGGATGGTCTCCATCGAACCGAGCACGCCGGCCGTCCGCGCCTGCTCGATCGCCTGGTCGCGCGACAGCCGCTCCTTCACGTTGTTGTTCTTGACGTGCATCTCGCCGTTCGCGCGAACCGCGTCGGGCTTGCCGGCCGCGCCTTCGTCGAGCGCCATCTTCGCGCTCTCGGCGCCGTTCTTGCCGGCGTTGTCGTTCTCATCCTTCTCCGGCTCGTCGGGCGGCGCGTCCTCGTTGGACTTGATCGACGCACGCAGGTCGGTGAGCTCGTCCATCGGCATGTCGGCCGAGATCGTGCTGGCGTCGGCCGACGCTGCGCTGAGGACGACCAACGCGAGGAGGTGTGCTGCGAGCGAGCCACCGATGTACGCGCCGGTGCGGCGCTCGAGCGTGAACATCGGCGCGGTCTGCTGCTTCGGCTTGTTGACCGCCGAGATCAGGAACGTGGTCTGGCCCGACTTCGCGCGAATCTTCGCGGCCATCGCGATCGGAACTTCGATCGCGCCGGGGACGAGCGCCGACGGACGAGCCTTGCCCTGCGTGGCAAGCTCGGCGACCGACGTGGTCACGCCGTTGACCGTCACTTCGGCTTCCATGCCGGGCGCGTAGTTGAAGACGAAGTCATCACCCGACGGCGCGACGAGCGGGAAGCTCGCGGCGTTCTCGATCGGCTGGTCGACGTTCGCCGCCGTGCCGATGCGGTAGTACGGGCTCTTGCGCTCGCGGCGGCTGCGGGCGAGTGCCGTGGTCAAACCGATCAAGCCGAGAACGAGACCACCACCGGCCGCGAGGTCGGTCGCGACACCGGTCTGCACCGGGCGGAACGCATGCGCGGGCTTGTTCGCCTTGAGGTGGCGGTCGAGCGAGCTCTTGTTGGTCGATGCGGTCGACACCGACGTGCCGAACGCGATCGCCGAGCCGAGGAGGCACGCGAGACCCGCAGCGGCGAACGCCCAGGTCGCACGCGTGACCTTGCCACCGCGCGGGTCCATGCAGTGCTTCACACCGATGACCGAGTCACCGAGCATCGCGGCAACTTCGACGGCGGGCGCGCCGACTTCGTCAGCTTGAGTGGACATGGCGGCTTGAAACTGAGCGGGTTGGACGGGGGTGTTCATGGTCATGGTGGGGGCAGCGGGGATGACGGGAAGGGGTTGGGTAGCGGTGGGCAACTTCACGGGCGTGGGCGGCGGAGCCATCCGCATCACCGGCGGCGTTGCGAGTGCAGGAGCGACGATCACGGTCGGGACGACAGCGTCGGCCTCCGCGATCGAGAGCTCGATGCGCGAGTCGCCGACCGTGATCGCGTCGCCGGTGACGAGCTTTGCCTTGTTGATCTTCTGGCCGTTGACGAACGTGCCGCCGGTCGATCCGAGATCGATCACCGAGACGTCGGTGCCGAGCACTTCGATGATCGCGTGCATGCGGCTGACCTTGTCGTCATCGATCTTCAGATGCGCGGACGGCACCTTGCCGATCTTGATGACACCCTGGGTCAGCTGGGTCTCGCGAACGAGCTGGCCGTTGTGGAAGATGCGAAACGAAAGACAGAGCTTGCCCATGACCGGTGGTCCTCCGACGGTCGGCCCGCGCTCCACGCACAACATGTGCGCGCCAAGCGTGAGAGTAGATGACCGTCTAAACCCGCGCCGGCACACCGTTAAAGGCGCATCGTGCGGAACGAGGATTATGACAGCGGCCTTTGCCGACGGTTCCGGGTTTCTTTCGAATGCACTTGACCTGGCGGAATGCCGAGTTGCGAAAGAGGTGCAACCGCTCCGGTGTAGGCGATGTCTACGGCCGGTTTGCCGGATCGCTAAGATCTCCACCCCATGCGCGTGATCGAGCACATCCCCGTCGGGTGGGCACCGTACGCGGTGACGTTCTCGCACGACGGTACGCGCCTCGCGATCGGCGGCGGCACTTGGTACGGCCTCGGTGGGATCACGTTGATCGATCTGCGTACGCGTGAACGCGCAGACTTCGTGCTCGGCGAGCTCGATCCCGTCGCGTTCGCGCAGACCCGACTGTCTGCAGGCGCGAGACAGGTCGCCGAGACCGATCTACAAGGTGGCTCGGTCTCGGGTCTCGCCTTCACGT
>JBBQJJ010000602.1:0-4302 GCA_038325805.1 Haliangiales bacterium | reverse complement strand
GCACCCGCCGACGAAGTTGAGCATGCCTTCTCGCGCGAACGCGCCGAGCACGGTGGCCATGTGCTCGGGCGTGTCGTCGTACCCGCCGAACTCGTTCGGCAGACCGGCGTTCGGGTAACACGCCACCGGCATGCCGGCGATCCGTGCGAGCTCCGCGACGTGCGGCCGCATGTCATCCGCGCCGAGCGCGCAGTTGATCGACACCGCCATCAGGTTCACGTGCGAGATCGAGTTGAAGAACGCCTCGACCGTCTGCCCCGAAAGCGTGCGCCCCGAGCGATCGGGGATCGTCACCGAGGCGATCACCGGCACGCGCGGCACGCCCTGCGCGAACAGCTCCTCGAACGCGTACAGCGCCGCCTTGCAGTTGAGCGTGTCGATGTGCGTCTCGGTCAGCAGCAGATCGACGCCGCCTTCGATCAACGCGCGCGCCTGTTCCGCGAACGCATCCACCAGCTGACGGAAGGTCACGGCGCGGGCACCCGGATCGTTGACGTCGGGGGACAGCGACGCCGTCTTGGTGGTGGGCCCGATCGAACCGGCGACCCAGCGCGGCTTGCCGTCCTCCTGCTCGGCTCGCTGCGCCGCTCGGCGAGCACACCCCACCGCCGCGAGGTTGAGATCGCGGACGACGGTCTCGAGGCCATAATCTGCGAGCGCGAGCGAGGTGGCCGTGAACGTGTTGGTCTCGACGATGTCCGCGCCGGCACGGAGGAATTCCAGGTGGATCCCCTCGATCGCCTCGGGCTTCGTGAGGACCAGCAGGTCGTTGCAGCCCTTGAGGGGGTGTGTGTGGTCACGAAAGCGGTCGCCGCGCCACACCGCCTCGTCGGAGAGCCCGAGGCCTTGGACCATCGTTCCCATCGCCCCGTCGAGTACGACGATGCGCTCGCGTGCCACATCGAGGAGGTGGGCAATCGACATCGGGGGTGTGATTACCACGAGACTTCCCCGTCGGGAGCGAAGCTTGGTATCGTCAGTTCGTGCGTTGGTCAGTTGCGCTGAGCATGCTTGCGGCGTGCTTCTCGCCGAGCCCTCCTGAAGGGTTGCCGTGCGGGGAGGGGTTGACCTGTCCGGAAGGGCAGACGTGCGACATCGTGACGAACGAGTGCGGACCGCCGAGCGAGGCGCTGTCCTGGCGCGACGACACCGCCGAGGACCTGGCTCTCGGCAGCGGCGACGTCACGCTCGAACCCCAGGGTTTTGTTTCCCCGGCTGCCTATCTGACCGGCACCGTCCGCGTCTCGGGCTACGACGGCCTGCAGAGCGGTGAACCGTTCGAGGCCGTCGCCGCCGGTACGCGCACTGGCGTTGGCGTGCGTCGCTCGCTACGCATCGACTATCAGTCGTCCTCACCGCCGGGGCTCGGCATCGCGGATCCCGATAGCGCGACGGTGTTGATCGATGGCGAGATCGAGCTCGAGGCCGCCGGCAACTGGCGCTTTCAGCTGACCGCGAACGACCGGGGGTACCTCGAGATCGCGCCGCCCGGTGGTGACTTCGAGCGCGTCACCGAGGACGTCAATACCGGCACGATCGGCACGTTCGTGGTCTCTCAACCAGGCTGGCACCGGTTCCGCGCCGCGTTCGAGGATGCCGCGCAGTTCCTCTCCTACACCCTCGTCTACGATCCGCCGAACGTCAACGGCAACGGCTTCCGCGACATCCCCACCGATCGGTTGCGCGCCCGGTTCGACGGCATCGGCGAGGGTCTCGTCGTCGACGGCTTCGAGCACGCCAACCTCGTCCTGCTCGACGGCACCGTGATCGACAGGACTCCACTGAAGGACGTCGCGCTCGCGACCAATCCGTTCGCGCTCCCGATCGGCACCGGCTATACCCTGCGGTGGAGCGGGCAGTTCTTGATCGACGAGCCGGGCGACTTCACGTTCGCGGTCGCATCGCCGGGCGGTCATCGCCTGTGGATCGACGGCGCCGGGCTGCTCGATGAATTCGCTGGCGACACCACCTCGACGACGGCGCCAGTCACGCTCGCCGCCGGCTGGCACGATCTCGTCCTCGACGCGAACAAGAGTGGCCCGGCCGGAACCCTGTCGTTCACCGTGGAGACGGGCCCGCAGTTCTCCGGCGGTCCGCTGCCCAGCGATCACCTGCGCCCGGTGGTGGGACGCGGTGCACGCTTCGTCGCGGATCAAGCACTCACGGCCGTCGCGCTGCCCGACGGCACCGGCGCCTCGGGAACCCGCACCCTGACGCTCGACATCCCGGGCACGTTCGTCACCCCACGCGATCTCCGCGCGGCGATCGAGCTCACCGCCGGCAATCTGGCGACGGTCTCGCTGGTCATCGATCCACCGGTCGGTGCGAACATTCCCGTGGTTGGAGTCGGCGAGCTCACGGGTACCACCGAGCTCGTCACCGAGCAGCTGCCGCTCGGGAGCCTCGGCACCGGCTGGGCGTTCATCGGCACCGACACCGTGGCCGACATGCTGACCGGCGAGATCACGGCTGCGTTCATCACGCTGGTCTACGACGGTGGCGTCGCGCCGTTCGCCCTGTCATCGCGCTACGAGTCCGCGGTTCGCGAGCTCGGCGATGCCGTCGCCTTCGAGCGGGTCGCGTGGACGGTGCGAGGAGCCGCCGACGCGATCAGGGTCTCGCTGCGCACGTGCGACACGATGGATTGTTCCGCCGAGTCGTATGTCGAGGTCGCCAACGGCACGGCGCCCGAGGTCACGCCCAAGCGGTTCGCGCAGTACCTCGTCGAGATCGCGAGCGATGGCGACACCTCTCCAGCGCTCGATGCGTTCGAGCTGCGCTACTTCGTTCGCGGCGCGAACTAGCAGTTCGCCGGCGCGACCCGTTGGTCGCGTGAGACACGAGGACGCAGGACCTCGTCCGCCTCAGCGTGATCGAGTAGAGTCGCGGCTCGATGTCCGAACAGATTCTTTCTTCGATCCTCGACGCGGTCGGGCACACGCCGATGGTGCGCCTCAACAGTGTCACCAAGGGGTACGACTGCGAGCTCCTCGCGAAGTGCGAGTACCTCAATCCAGGTGGCAGCGTCAAAGACCGCATCGGCGTCAAGATGCTGCTCGACGCCGAGAAGTCCGGCCGGATCAAGCCGGGCGACACGCTGATCGAGCCCACCTCCGGCAACACCGGCATCGGCATCGCGATGGCGGCCGCCGTGCGCGGATATCGCGTGATCATCACGCTGCCCGAGAAGATGTCGCAGGAGAAGCAGGTCGTGCTCGAGGCGCTCGGCGCCGAGATCATTCGCACGCCCACCGAGGCAGCCTGGGATTCGCCGGAGAGCCACATCGGGGTCGCGAAGCGGCTCAAGCAAGTGATCCCGAACTCGCACATCCTCGACCAGTACTCGAATCCGAGCAACCCCGAAGCACACGACGAGGGCGGGACCGGCGCCGAGATCGTCGAGCAGTGCGGAGGCAGGCTCGACGCGATCGTGATGACCGCCGGAACCGGCGGCACGATCACCGGCGTCGCGCGTGCGATCAAGCGGCTGGTGCCGAAGTGCATCGTCGTCGGTGTCGATCCCGAGGGCTCGATCCTCGCGGGGCCGAGCGAGATCAAGAGCTACAAGATCGAGGGCATCGGCTACGACTTCATCCCCGACGTGCTCGATCGTCGGCTGGTCGATCGCTGGGTCAAGTCGAACGACCGCGACTCCTTCATGATCGCTCGCCAGCTGATCCGCCAGGAGGGCCTGCTGGTCGGCGGCTCGTCGGGCTCGGCGGTGTGGGCCGCGCTCCAGATCTGCAAGGAGCTCGGCGCCGGCAAGCGCGTGGTCACGATCCTTCCGGACTCGATCCGCAACTACATGAGCAAGTTCGTCGACGACAGGTGGATGCGCCAGCAGGGCTTCACCAAGGGCGACTGGGAGGTCGGCACTGTCGGCGACGTCGTGCGGGCGTTAGCTCGCAAGGAGGTCATCTCGCTCGATCTCAACGACAAGGTCGGCCGCGCGACGGAGCTGTTCAAGCAGCACGGGATCTCGCAGATGCCGTGCATCGATGACGGTAAGCTCGCGGGCATCCTCACCGAGAGCGATCTGCTCCACCACCTGGTATCGGGCCGCGTCAACAAGGACACGATCGTCGCCGAGGTGATGGAGCGCAAGGTCTCGACGGTCGGCATGCACGCGTCGTCGAGCGAGCTGCCGCGGATCTTCGAGCGCGGCGAGGTCGCGATCGTGGTCGACGACGATCGCAAGGTGATCGGCATCGTCACCAAGATGGATCTGATCGAGATGCTCGCGGCGCGCAAGAACCAGATGCCCTGATGCAGCGGTTCGGCGGCGCGGCAAGTACCTCGCCG
>JBBQJJ010000601.1:0-4331 GCA_038325805.1 Haliangiales bacterium | reverse complement strand
TCGACAGCGGGGAGTGCATCCCGGCGAGCGCGTCGGGGTGTGGACGCAACCAGCGCTCGAGACCATGGTCGCGCTCGTCGCGCATGCGGCCGCCGGCTACGTCTCGGTGCCGATCGATCCGAAGCTCGGCGCTCGCGAGCTCGCGCACGTGCTGGGTGACGCGAAGCCGAGGCTCTGCGTCGCGGCGGATCCAGCGTCGGTCGGCGTGGCCGCGCGCGCGGAGACGATCGTGGCGGGAATCGCGATGGGCCCACCCCTGACGCCGCGAGCGATCGATGGATCGCCGGCACTCGTGCTCTACACCTCGGGGACGACCGGCGCACCGAAGGGCGCGGTGCTCACCGATCGCAACATCGCGAGCGACCTCGACATGCTCGCCGACGCGTGGGGCTGGACGGCCGATGACACCGTCGTGCATGCGCTGCCGCTGTTCCACGTCCACGGCCTGGTGCTCGGCTTGTTCGGTGCGATCCGGCGCGGCGGTGCGGTGTGCTGGGTCGCGAAGTTCACGCCCGAAGCTCTGGCGAAGGCCCTCGCGCCCGGCACCATGCTGTTCGCGGTGCCGACCATGTATCACCGGCTCTGCGAGGCGGCCGAGGCCACGCCGTCGATCGCGACTGCGCTGGGCAGGGCGCGGTTGCTGGTCAGTGGATCGGCGCCGTTGCCGGCACGCGAGCACCAGCGGATCGAGAAGCTCGCGGGGCAAAGGCCGATCGAACGCTACGGGCTGACCGAGACCTTGATCATCTGCTCGACGCGCCACGATGGCGATCGCCGCGCCGGCTTCGTCGGGCCGCCGTTGAACGGCCTCGAGCTGAAGCTCGTCGACGACGCTCGCGAGACGCTGCCCGACGATCCAGAGGCGATCGGCGAGGTCGCGGTGCGCGGCCCGAACGTGTTCGCTGGCTATCTCGATCGTGACGATGCCACCAGGGCAGTGCTCGACGACGGCTGGTTCTACACCGGCGATCTCGCGACCCGGGTCGATGGCCAGATCCGGATCGTCGGCCGCCGCTCGACGGACATCATCAAGTGCGGTGGCTTCAAGGTCGGGGCAGGGGAGGTCGAGGCCGCGCTCCTCGAACATCCCGCGATCGCGGAGGCCGCCGTGATCGGCGAGCCCGATCCGGATCTCGGCGAGCGGATCGTCGCGTTCGTCGTCGTCCGCACGCCGGTCGAGGCGAAGGCGATCGAGGATCACGTCGCCGGGCTGCTGTCGCCGCACAAGCGCCCTCGCGTGGTTCACGTGATCGACGCGCTGCCGCGCAACGCGATGGGCAAGGTGCAGAAGACGCAGCTCCGGGGAGCACGCTGATGGGAAAGTTCGACGATCGCGCGACCCAGCCGACGCGCGGGCCGGGCGACATCTTGAAGTGGAAGTTCGGCAAGAAAGACCCGCGACCGGCGGACTTTCCGGCGCTCGATGCGGTTCGGCCCACCGTCGCCGCCGGCGGCGCGGAGGCGCTCGCGAAGCCCGACGCGTGCGCCGTGTGGATCGGTCACGCGACGTACGCGCTACGGCTCGGCGGCAAGCTGCTGGTCACCGATCCGATCTGGTCGCGCTCGATCAGCGGTGCCGTTCGCCGGCTCAGCCCACCCGGCATCGAGCTCGCGGCGATGCCGCCGATCGAGATCGTGCTCGTCACCCACGATCACCGCGACCACATGGACATGGCGACGCTCGCGAAGCTGCCGGCCGACGCGCTGTACGTCACCGGGACTGGCAACGGCGAGCGACTCACCAAGCTCGGCAAGACGTCCGTCGTCGAGCTCGACTGGTGGGAGAGCCATCGCGTCGGCGAGCTCGAGCTGACGTTCGTCCCCGCGCGGCACTGGTCGATGCGGATGCCGTGGAATCGCAACGACGCGCTGTGGGGAGGCTTCGTGATCCGCGGTCCCGAGGGCGTCGCGTATCACTCGGGCGACACCGCGTGGGGCGAGCACTTCGCGGAGATCGCCGCACGCTGCCCGAAGATCGACTGGGCGATGCTGCCGATCGGCGGCTACGCGCCGCGCTGGTTCATGCACACGCAGCACATCGATCCCGTCGAGGCCGCGCGAGGATTCGAGACGCTCGGCGCGCGGAACCTGCTCGCGATGCACTGGGGCACGTTCCGGCTCACCGACGAGGCGATCGGCGAACCGGTGCAGCGGCTGCGCGCGTGGTGGGCCGACCAAGACCTCGCCGACGCTCGGCTGTGGATCCCGGATCTCGGCGAGCCGCGCCGGCTAACTACGGCGTGACGCCACGCGTGCGGCCTCGGCGATCGAGTCGCGCAACCAGCGATGCGCGAAGTCGCGATCGTTGCGCGGGTGCCAGAGCTGCGAGACCTGATACGGCTCGAGCCCGAGCGAGCGCGGCGGCTGGACGAGCTTGATCGGCAACATGCCCGACAGGCGTTTGACCAGCCGCACCGACAGCGTGAGCACGTAGTCGCTTTCGGAGATCAAGACGAGCGCTGCGAGGAAGTACGGCATCGCGCGCGCGATCCGGCGCTTGTGACCGTGGGTCGCGAGCAGGTCGTCGACGTAGCCACCGGGCGCACCGCGGACCGCGACCTGGATGTGCTCGAGCTCCGCGTACTGCTCGAGCGTCAGCGAATTCTTCACGGTCGGATGGTCCTCGCGAACGACGCACACGTAGTGATCGACGAGCAGCTGCTGGATCCGGAGATCGTTCGGCAGCTCGGAGTAGGGCGCGTAGTCGTAGACGCCGATCGCGAGGTCGATCGTGCCGTCGCGCAGCTGGACGGTCTCATCGCGCTGCGGTGGCAACACGTGGAGCGTGACCGCCGGTGCTTCGCGTAGTCGCGTGTCGAGCGCGGGACCGAGCACCGTCATCATCTGGTCGGTCGCGAACAACCGGAACGTGTGCGCGATCCGATGCGCTTCCGCGACTGGGGCTGGTGCGAGCACGCCGAGCGCCTCGCAGGCGGCTGCGTGGACTCGCACCCTGAGCTCGTCGGCCCGCGGCGTCAGCACCATGCGCTGGCCCGCGCGCACGAGCAGGGGATCGCCGAGCTGCGTGCGCAACCGTGCGAGGGCGTGGCTCATCGCCGGCGTCGACAGGCCGACCCGTGCGGCGGCTCGCGAGACGCTGACCTCCTGGAGCAGCGCATCGAGCGCGATCAGCAGGTTGAGGTCTGGTAGTTTCACCAGACGAAATATATCTGTTCGATAGCGTGCATTGCGAGGGATTCGCGCTGTTCTCAGCTTGCGGTCCATGCGAACCCAACTCCTGCTCCTCGCTCTCGCCGCCTGCTCCGACACCACGCCCGAACCCGATCTGCTCGCGCTCCCCGGGCAGGCCTACTACCCGGAGAGTCTGCACGCCGCCGCCGACGGCACGCTGTTCGTTGGCAGCCTGACCACCGGTGCCGTGGTCGCCTTCGATCCCGGCGCCACCGAGCCGCGCGAGGTGATCGCTGCGGGCGCACACGGCGTCACCGGCGTCACCGGTGTGCTGGTCGACGGCGACGAGCTCTGGCTGTGCTCGGTCGACACCACGTTCCAGCGCCCGACCGAGGTCCGCAGCTTCACGCTCGCCGGCGAGCCGCAGGAAACGTTCCCTCTCCCCGCGAACCAGTTCTGCAACGACCTCGCGTTCGATGGGGCCGGCACGCTGTTCGCTGCCGATTCGTTCAGCGGGACGATCCAGCGACTCGGTGCCTCGGGCTTCGAGACGTACGTCGAGGATCCGCGGTTCGTGCCCGACTCGATGGGGGCGTTCGGGCTCGACGGCATCGCGTTCGTCGGCGACACGCTGTACGTCAACAAGCTCGACACCGGCGAGCTGTTCGCGATCAACCCCGACAAGTCGATCTCGCCGCTCGACGTCGCACTGCAAGGTCCCGATGGGATGCGTGCCGATGGCAACTCGCTCGTCGTGATCGAGGGTGCCGGCCGGCTGACCCGGATCGATCTCGACACGCTCGCGACCACGACGCTCGCCGACGGGCTCGACATGCCGACTGGCGTCGTCCTCGCGCGAGGCTCGGCGTGGGTCACCGAGGGCCAGCTCGGCCGGCTGTTCGCGAGCCCCCCCGTCGATCCGCGGCTGCCGTTCGCCGTCCGGCGCATCGATCTGTGAGTAGAGTCGGCGGGTGTCGAAGGTCGACGCCGCGATCCCCGAGGCAGGGAAACCCGACGCGACGAAGCTCGCCGCGATCGACGCCGACGCGCTCGCGATCTACGTCCTCGATCAAACGCGTCCGTGGTGGCGACGGCGCCCGTGTATCGACGCGTTGCAGGGCCGCGTGCCCGAGGCGCGGATCGCCGCGCTGCTCGATCGGATCCGCGATCCTGCGGACACCTCGGAGGTCCGGATCGCG
>JBBQJJ010000600.1:0-4345 GCA_038325805.1 Haliangiales bacterium | reverse complement strand
TGGCAGGTCCGGTTCTTCTTCACGCACTCGGGCAGCGTGATCGAGGACCCTGCGACCGGCTCCGCCTGCGCGAACCTCGGGGGCTGGCACGTCGCGAACGGGACGTCGCCCCTTCGCGCCACGCTGCGGCAAGGTGCGGCGGTCCAGCGGCCGTCGAGGTTGGTGCTCGACGTCGACGACGACCGCACGATCTACGTGTCCGGCAGCGTGATCGAGCTGGGTCGCGGCACCATCGACGTGTAATCCAACAATCGGCCTTCGCGAGGAGGCTTCAGCGAGAACACGCGTTCACGATCGGTATCCGTGGGTTGGCGATCGCCGCCGGCTCGGCCGTTGCTGAAGGGGCGGGGATGACCCTGCGTGTCCTCTATCTGACGGCTCTGCTCGGCGCGAACACGGCGCACGCTGGCGAGCTCGACCTCAACCTCGGCCTCCAGGCCACCCACACCGCGTGGGACGACGATCACGGTGGTGGCCCGTCGTTCGGCGCGACCTACATGTTTCGTCCATGGCTCGGTGGTTCGTTCATCGGCAAGGAGCACTACGCCGCCGTCGACGAGCGGCTGATGAGCTACTTCTCGTTCAACGTCGTCGTGCGGACCTCGCTCGAGCGCTTCCGGCTCTCCGGCAACGCCGGCATCGTGCATCAGCACGAGGAGACGCGAGCCGCCTACGAGGATCAGCCGCTGCAGTCGCTGTTCGGGGTCGCCGACGGCCTGCGCCACCGCATGGCGTCGCGCGCCGGTGCGCAGCTCGCGCTGCCGTTTCGCGATCGCGCGAAGGGTGACTGGTACGTCGCCCTCGATCTCGATGCGACCTACTTCGCCGAGCAGGATCGTGGGCCGCGCTGGATGACGTCGCTCGGGCTCTCGATCGGCTTCACGCACGACTTCTCGAAGAAGAAGTCGCCGGCGGTCACCAAGGTGGCAAAGCGATGAGGTTCCTGCTCGTGCTCCTCGTCGCGTGCGCCGAGAAACCGATGCCGATCGACGACGCAGTCTGCCCACCCGAGGGCACCGCGCTGACCTACGACAACTTCGGCGCCGACTTCTTCGCGACCCACTGCAACTCGTGTCACTCGACAGGCACCGCCGGTGCGCCACGTTCCTACCGGTTCGACACCCGCGACGAGGTGCTCTCGCACGCCGAGCGAATCTTCATCCGCGCCGCCGGTCCGAACGTCACGATGCCTCCCGGTCCCGAGGACCCGCCCGCCGCCGACCGCGATCAGCTCGCCGAGTGGCTCGCCTGCGGTGCGCCGTAGATCGGGGTCACGCTCCACCCCTCCAGCATGTTGAATTCATTGGGCGTCTGGCGCGAAACGTACAAACCCACGTAGAACGCCTCCAGTTGCCCGTAGGACGCAGTTCGAGCGGTTTGTACGTTTCGCGCCAGACGCCCAATAATCTCGACTACTTGAAGGGGTAGAGCGTGACCCCAATGGCCAGGAAGCGCGGGTAGCCGGGCGAGGGTGAGCAGTTTCGCCGTGATGCGCGGGGCGATCGTGGCATGTCGAGTGCTGCAACTCGGCCCGTGCTGAGGACTGCCGTTTCCGTGTCGCTGATGGCGGCGCTGGTCTCGTGTTCCGATCGCGAGCAGACGCCGACGGAAGATCCGAACGAGGGGTTGCTCCGCGATTTCCTCGACGGCAAGTTCGACGGCGCCGGGCACCCGCTCAACGCGAAGACGATCGACACCTGCAGCGGCACGCTCGAGGGCATTTGCGAGGCCGACATCCCGAAGGGCGCGACCACCGGTGCGCTCGTCATCAACCTCCGGCTGCGCGTCCTCCAGGCACCCTCGTCAGGCTCGATCCTCCAGGCGATCGTGGTCGACGAGGACGGGAAGGAGCTCGCGAGAGAATCACTGACCGTGTCGCGGTTGCGCGGTCGGTCGAGCTGGATCGATCTCGCGATCAAGCTCGATGCCGTCAACGCTTCGAGGCTGCGCCTCGAGCCGCAGGGCAGTGCGCGCGTCGAGATCGACTACGCCGAGGTGTTCCCGAAGAACTTCGGGCTGGTCGTCGCACCAGGCAGCGGCGTGATCGCCGACGACGAGCTCCTGACCTTCGAGCTCCCGAAGCTCCGCAAGCTCGAGCGTCTCGAGGCCGGCGGCGAGGATCTCCTCCCCGCGCTCGAGCGGTTGCTCGCCGACGGCGTCGCCACCAAGACCACCACTGGCTTCCGCACGCTGATCGAGGTTCCCGTCGGCGCCCTGCTCCCCGAGCGTGGTGACGTCGCCGACCTCCAGATCCGCGGTGCCGGCGATGCCGCCCGTGTCGAGCTCCGTCGTACCGCGCACGCGTGCAACTACGAGGGCGACCCCAACGGCACCAAGGTGCTGATCACCGGCTTCCAACCATTCCCCGCCGATGGCACGCATCCGAACGTCTCCGCCGAGGCAGTCACCAGCGTGAACCCGGCAACCCTGCACGACGTCCAGCTGCTGCGCCTCGTGTTACCTGTCGAGTACGACCGCGCGCCCGCGATGATCAGCGACGCCATCGAGCGCTGCGCACCCGACGTGGTGATCAGCTTCGGCCAGGGCGGCGGTTCGATCGCGCTCGAGCACACCGCCTACAACCTGCAGGACACCGGCGAGATCAGCGGTGGCGTCCCCGATAACCGCGGCATCATCCGCGGCGCACATCCGATCGATCCGGCCGCCGGTCCCGAGCGCGCGACCCTGCTACCCGTCGACGCGATTCGCGAAGCGATGGAAGCCCTCGGCGAGCGCCCGCAGGACTCGACCGATCCTGGCCGCTACATCTGCAACAACACGATGTGGAACAACCTCGGCGAGATGAGCGCACGCGGCAAGCGCGGCGGCTTCATCCACTTGCCGTTCACCACCTTCTTCGATGACTCGGTGCGCGCTCGTTGGGCACGCGTCGTCGAAGCAGCGATCCAGGCGACGGTCGATCAGAAGTAGAACGACGCGCCGACGTTGAACTGACCGGCGGACAGGTTCTGGGCGGTGCGCGGGTCGAGCGTGCGCTGCGGGACAACGTCCATCTCGTCCTCGCGCGCACCCATCGCCACGCCACGCAGCTCGGCGTGGATCGCGAAGCGGTGAAACCGGCGCTCGAGGCCGATGCCGAACGCGACGTGTGCACGACCTGCGGAGTCGCGCTGCTGTTCTGTGGAGTCGGCGCGCTCGATCACGGTCATGCCGAGACCGGCCATCAGCCACCAGTTCCAGCGCTGCTCCGCGCGGAAGCGATAGCGCGCGGCGAGTGTGCCACCACCCATCGCGAGCTCGCCGTCCTCGCCATCCTCGAGGACCTCGCGACCGCCCGAGAGCAGCAACTCGAGCTCGAAGTGCGGCGTCGCGCGATAGCGGATCGACAGCTCGCCGGTGCGGAACTGCGTCTCGGTGCCGCTCTCGTCGTCATCCACGGTCAGCGACATGCCACCGAGGTTGAGACCGACCGCCCAGCGGCGGCGCATCACGTCGATACCGGCGCTGCACGGGTTACTCGAGATCGTGGGTGTCGCCGACGGCGGAACCGGCTCGGGATCCGGCGAGACCTCGCCCGGTGCTTGCGCCAGAGCGGTGGATGCCGAGAGCAGCGGAATCAACAGACCGAGGGCCGAGCGCATGTGCGAGATAGTTCCACGGTTCGTGCCACTGCAAGTCAGGGAAATGCAGGCAGTGTGATGTCGCCAATAACGACAGTCGTGCTCGTGATCGTGGCCGGTTCCTACACTACGATGTGCAGCCGGTATGGGATCACAGGTAGGTCGGACCTTTGCCATCGGAGACATTCATGGCGATCTCACGGCGTTGCAGACGCTGTTCGAGCGCCTACCGGCGTTGACGAAGGAGGACACGATCGTGTTCCTCGGCGACTACATCGACCGTGGTCCGGAGTCTGCCGGGGTGGTCGAGTTCGTGCGCAAGCTCGAGGACAGTGGGCCGGCGAAGGTCGTCGCCCTCCGAGGCAACCACGAGGATGCGTGGCTTCAGGTGATCGATAAGGGCTGGCCCGAGTTCATCATGCCGCGCACCAACGGCTGCCTCGAGTCGTATCGCTCGTTCACCGGCGGCAAGCCGCCCGAGGACGACGAGCTGCCGACCGGCCCCGAGCTGCAGGGCATGTTCGAGGGCACGTTCATCCCGAAGGATGTCGTCAAGTGGATGCGCGGGCTACCGCACTTCTACGAGGACGATCACGCGATCTACGTGCATGCAGGGATCAAGCGCACGCCCGGTACGGCGACGTTCCCGCACCCGCGCGAGGTGGTGCCGCAACGCGCGCTGCTCTGGCTCCGCGATCGCGATTTCTTCGAGCAGTATCGCGGCAAGCTCGTGGTGTTCGGTCACACCACGACGAGGACGTTGC
>JBBQJJ010000599.1:0-4365 GCA_038325805.1 Haliangiales bacterium | reverse complement strand
GCGTCACGTTCTTCCATAACGCAGCGACCTTCGCGCTCTACGGCCTCGAGCCGGGCGCTGCGCGCCCGCGTGAGACCCATGCCACCGCGACGCTGGAGCGACTCCGGCGACGAGCTGGCGGGACGCTCGGGGTCGATGTCGTGATCGGGGTCTCGCGGTCGATGTTGTCGGCCCTGATGCACCTCGCGAGTGAACGCGACGCAGACGTCATCGCCATCGGTCACCGCGGCGCGTCCTGGGTCTCGCGGTCGTTTCGACGGCATCGCACGCGCATGATCATCGATCGATGTCACCGAAGCGTGCTCGTGGTCCCGGTCCGACGCTCCTCAATCGAGGCGCAAGCGCGCCTTCTCGATCAATCGGACCAATGACGGGTGACGAACCGTGCGCTCGCGCGTGATCGCCACGTAACGCTCGTGGAGCGAGTCGAACGCCCCCACCTTGCGGGCCCCAGTCGCATCGGCGATCTCCGAGGCGAGGGCTCCACGCACCGGAAACAGGCCATGGCCGCGCAGTCCGAACGCACGCAGCGTCCCGGCATCATCGATCTCGCCGGTCACACGCACGCGGAGATCGCGCTCGCCCAACCATCGCTCGATCTGTCGGCGGAGGGAGGTGCCGGTGCGCGGCAGGAGCATCGGGGCTCCTTGCAAGCACTGAGGAAACCGCCCCTCCAGGGCACTGCGAACCTTCTCGGTGCCGTACACGAGCAGATCGGACTCCCCGAGTGCGTGGCCATGCAGCTTGAGCGTGCTTCCTTGCGGTGGAGCTTGATCGGCAAGCACGAGGTGCAGCCGCCCCGCGGCGAGCGCCTCGAGCAGGCGATCGAAGGGGCCGTGCTGGAGGTCGATGGTCATCTCACCATCGAGCGCGGGCTCGACGAGGCGACAGGTGATGGTCTTCGGCAAGGACGCGAGGACACCGATCCGGAGCGTGCCCCGACCACTCGAGCCGTGTTGCGCCAGGTCGAGTAGATCGCGGCCGATCCGAAACACGTCGCCCGCCCGTGCATGAACCTCGTCGCCGAACGGGGTGATCACCAGGCCACGACCGCGTCGTTCGAACAGCGGGCCTCCGAGCGCATCTTCGAGGGCGCGCAGCTGAACGGAGAGCGTGGAGTGGGTGATGTGCATCGCCCGCGCCGCCCGCGAGATACTTCCGCTCTCCGCGATCATCCAGAACACGTAGAGGTGGTGGTAGTTGAGTGATGCCATACGTCGACCAGTCTCACAGTTTCGCCTGATCCTTCATCGTTGACGACCCTGCCATTCGAGGTCTCGCGCGATCCGACGTCGACTCGTGTATAAGGCACTATGGTGAACCTTCCGCGTCGGGCGGGTGCTCTCAACCTACAGAGCGAGACCTTGCTGTTCATGCAGCGGATGTGGGATCTGGTCCATGCCCTCGACGTTCGCTCGAAGAGGATGCGCAAGCTCCTCGGTGTCACCGGCCCGCAACGCCTGGTGATCCGTGTGCTCGGGAAGTCACCCGACCTCACAGCGCGCGACCTCTCCGACACCCTCGGGATCGATCCGAGCACGCTGACGGGCATCCTCAATCGGCTCGAGAACCAAGGGATGCTCACTCGACGCACGGATCCCGAGGATCGCCGGCGCGTGCGGTTTCGGCTCACCGCCGCCGGACTTCGAATCGATCGCGAGCGCAAGGGGACGGTCGAGGCCGCCGTTCGCCGCGCGCTCAACCGCGCCGACGACGCGATGGTCGAGCATTCGATCCAGCTGTTATTGCTGCTCACCGAAGAGTTGACGCGCGAGGGCTGATTTCGCCTCGGCGTGCGCCAGGTGCGTGTTAGCTTCGTTTGTACTCAAATGATTTCGAATGCCGAACCGGAGACCACCGGCGACGGCCAGATGGCCGTGCAGTTCGAGCGGATCATCCGCCGCGTCAAGCTGTCGATGAACTACCGTGGTTCGTACAGCACTCACGACATCCTGGGATCGCTGGTGGCGCGCTGGGTCCACAGCGGTGAGTGGCAGCGGCTCTTTGCGTTGCCACCCGAGCAGCGCCAGATCGGTCCGAGCGTGCGTCGGTTCCTGCTCGACCGTCTCGACAGCATGCGCGTTCGCGGGGTGCGCCTCGATCTTGCGGACCTCGAGCTCCCCGATGACGCGATGTTGGTCGAGCAAGTCGAGCTCGCCGACCTCCGTGCGTGGCTCGAGCAACAGGTCGCGTGCCTCGAGCGAGGGACGCCCGACCCGCGGATCCGGATCGCCCTGCCCGACCCGCTCCAGATCGGCCGCGCACTGCGGCTCCAGCTCGACGGGTTGACGCAGCGCCGGATCGCCGAGGAGCTCGGGATCTCGCTCGGCCTCGTCAACAAGCGAATCGTCGAAGGCACGCGCTACCTGATCACGTTGCGCGGGATCGACCAGGGCATCTCGCTGTGATGCTCGCGGCCGACGAGCTCGCGGCGATCGCACGCCAGCCGCGGACCGAATGGCGCGCGCTGCTCGAGGCACGGGTGGGAGGCGGCCTCGCGGTCGACCACGCGATGATGTGGCTCGCGACCGAGCTGGTCGACGATCCGGAACCGCCGTGGCTCGGGAGCGCCGGCGCGCGCTACGAGCTGGTCGCGCCGCTCGATCGCGGTGGGACCGCGACGATCTGGCAGGCGCGAGATCGACTGCTCGAGCGCAGCGTGGCGATCAAGCTGTTTCACGACGACGTGGCCACGACGAGCCGGGCGATCCACGAGGCCCGCGCCGCGAGCGACGTTGTCAGCGACCACGTTGTCCGCGTGCTCGATGTCGTCGACGGTGAGCCATCGCTGATCGTGATGGAGCTGGTCGGCGAGTACGACGCGCGAGGGGAGCTGCACCTCGGCCGTGCCGCCTCCGAGGATCGGCCGCGGAGCCTGGCCGAGTCGCTGCGCTGGATGATCGAGATCGCGCGTGGTGTCCACGATGCCCACCTGCGCAACGTGTTTCATCGCGATCTCAACCCGCGCAACGTCTTGATCACGCCGCTGTCGCGACGCGCCCGGATCGCCGATTTCGGGCTCGCTGCCAGCCGCCACGGCCATCACCGGTTCGGCGGCACGCCAGCGTACATGGCACCCGAGCAAGGGCTCCGGACGGGGCCGCTCGACGCGGGACGCGTGTCCGAGCGAGGTCAGCTCGTCGCCATCGACATCTGGGGGATCGGAGCGATCGCGTACGACCTGCTCTCTGGGCGGCCACCGTGGTCCGGACAGCACGTGCTCGAGGTCGCTGACGAACGCCCGCCGCTCGAGGACGCGGTCACCCGCGAGCGCATTCCCAAGTCGCTGCGCCGGATCGTCGACCGCATGCTGGCTCCAGCACCCATCGATCGCTACGCCTCCGCCCTCGAGGTCGCCGGCGAGCTCGAGGCGTTCGCTGCAGCGCGCCCCACCAGCTTCGATCGCTCGGCGTTCGCGCGGATGCGGCTGTGGTGCCGGCGCAACTCGCAGGTCGCGTCCGCCGGCGTGATCGCGCTCGTGCTCGCCCTGATCGTCGCCGGCAGCCTGGTCACGCTGTCGCGTCTCGACGACGAGCGCGACCTCCTCACCGACGAGCTCGCCACGCGCCAGGCCGAGCGCGAGCGGTTGATCGCCGGTGTCGAGCGCACGCGCGAGGAGCTACGCGAGGCTGAACAACAGCTCGCCACCGTCGCAATCTCACTGCGCGACGAGCGCGCGGCCTACCTCGGAGTGCTCGCCGCCAAGGAGCGCGCGCTGCAAGCGGCGTCCGCGGAGCGGCACCAGCTCCTCGGTCGCCTCGAGGATCTCCAGGATGACCGCTCCGTTGCGTTGTCCACCGGTCGCCTCTACGAGCGGTTCTGGCTGTCCGCGCGTAGCGACGCCGACCGCGCCACGCGTGCACGCGTGCGGCTCGAGACCGAGCGTGACAAGGCGCGCGCGGACCTTCGCGCGTTGACCGCGCAGCTCGCGGAGCTGCAGCGCGAGCTCGCGCGCATCGTGCCACCCACCCCGCCATCGAGCGACTCCTCCGAGCGCCTCCCGGCGGAAGCGCCCGAGTCAGATCGGACGCCCCACGTCGATTAGGGCCTGTCCCTGATTGTCGTGACCGTGATCGTGGCCGTGATCGGTCCCGTGATCGTGGCCGTGCACGTGAACGGGGGAACGCTACCGTGATCGTGATCGCCTCCCGTTGACGATCAGGGGTCGATCATCTTGGTCAGCATGGCAACGACTCGCTCGAGCAATGCGACGCCGAGGGCGTCGTGCTCCTCGTCGATCAGCTCGTCGATCTTCATTACGTCGAGGTGCGCCGCGGATTCCATCGCCGAGCCTCTGGCAATCCCGTAGTACCTCGCCTTGTCGGCGCGGCCGGTCTTGCCGGCTCCTTCGGCGATGTTCTGCGG
>JBBQJJ010000598.1:0-4382 GCA_038325805.1 Haliangiales bacterium | reverse complement strand
GCGCGCGGTGCCGTTCCAGATGCCGGTGTAGAAGCCGGCGAGTGGCGTCGCGAGCTCGCCGTTGTCCAACCGGACGTCGGGCTGCTTCGATGCCTCGATGAACGCGATCCGCGACTTGCCCGGCGTGTCTCGCGCGAGGTTTGCCTCGAGGATCCAGCCCCTCTTCTTCGACGTCGCGATCGACGCGAATGCAGCGACTCCCAGCACCACGAACTGCAACCACCGCCGTCGCCTGCTCATGGACTGGACTATAAGGTGGCGTGCGCGTCGCCGTCGTCGGTCATGTCGAATGGATGGAGTTTTTGCGCGTCCCGCACGTGCCGGCGACGGGCGAGATCATCCACGGCGAGTCACTGCTCGACGTCCCCGCGGGTGGGGGAGCCGTCGCGGCGGTGCAGCTCGCGCGGTGGGCGGGCGAGTGCTTGTTCTTCACGGCGCTCGGCGATGACGAGCTCGGCCACCGCGCTGCCGCCGGACTGCGGGAACGCGGCGTCACCGTGCACGCGGCGTTTCGCAAGCGCCCGCAGCGACGAGGGCTGTCGCTGATCGATGCACAGCGCGAACGCACGCTGATCATCCTCGGCGAGCGCATGCATCCCGAGGCGGCGGATCCCTTGCCGTGGCACGAGCTCACCGCCATCGACGCGGTCTACGTGACCGGCGGTGATGCGGGGGCGCTCCAGCATGCCCGGCGCGCACGCAAGATGATATCGACGTCGCGGATCCAGACCTTGCTTCGCGGCATCTCGCTCGATGCGCTGGTCGAAAGCGCGAACGACGCGGCCGAGCGCTACGACGGCGGACTCGACGCGAAGCTGATCGTCCGCACCGACGGCGCGCGCGGCGGGACGTTTCAAGTCGGCCAGACGATCGAACGCTACGAGTCCGTGCCCGTCGAAGTCACTGGCGATACCTATGGTGCGGGCGACACCTTCGCCGCGGGCTTGACCCACGCACTCGGCGAGGGCTTGTCACCACGCGAGGCCTGCGAGTCGGCGGCGCGCCGCGCGACCGAGGTGCTCGACGTGATCGGTCCGTATCGGTAGGGTGCAGGTGTGGATCGCCAGTTCATTCCTACCAACGTTGCTGTCCTGACCGTTTCAGATACGCGCACGATCGAGAACGATTCGTCGGGGCAGCTGCTCGTCGATCGCTTGACGGAGGTCGGGCACAAGATCGTCGCGCGCGAGATCGTGATCGATAGCGAGCTGACGATCCGGGCGAAGCTCGCGGCGTGGATCGCCGATCCAAAGATCGAGATCGTGATCACCACCGGCGGCACCGGTGTGACGCCGCGCGACGTCACGCCGGAAGCGCTCGCTCCCTTGATCACGAAGTCGATTCCCGGCTTCGGCGAGCTGTTTCGTTGGCTGTCGTTCGAAGAGATCGGCACATCGACGATCCAGAGCCGTGCGGAGGCTGCACTGTGCGGTTCGACGTTCGTGTTCTTGCTCCCCGGATCCACGGGTGGTGTGCGCACCGCTCTCGAAAAAATCCTGATCCCGCAGCTCGATCACCGCTTGAAGCCGTGCAACTTCGTGATGCTGCTTCCCCGGATCAAGAACGAGCCGACGGGTCGAGCATAGTTAGCCGCGCGTAGGTGGCGCACACGGTCGCTAGAAACCCTCGGCTTCTCGGGGGTCTAGCCGGGAACGATCGCGCGTCGCGACTCCCGAAATTCGTGCTGGCGCCAGCAGCGCTCGGCGAGCACAATCGAGAGATGCTGCACGCGGTTCAAGCTCCTGTCTTGAAGCTGATAGCGGTGGTCGCGGCTAGTGCCACGGCTATTGCCGGTTTCGGTGGATCGAAATGCCCTTCGGGTGACGTCACCCAGCACCTCGTCCTCTACGCGCCGGAGAAGCCCCACGCGATCTACCTCAGCGCGTTCGAGAACGACCACGCGACCGTCGCGGTCAAAGAGGCCGGCAGCTATCGCATCACGTTTCAGACGCGCGCGACGCTGCCCGATTCGTGCCGGTGGCTCGCGACCGAAGTGCTCACCCCGATCGACGACCAGCGCTACGCGTACTCGTACGATGAAGAGATGCTGTCGTGTGACCCGGGTGTCGAGCCGCAGTACATCCCGACGCCGCGCACCGGTGTCGTGGTCGTCGAAGACTGAGGAGTCCAACCAGGTTGGACGGAGACCCTCCGTGATAACGTCGATCCGATGAGCTCGCTCGACCTGGTTCTACAGCGCGCGCTGTCGACCCGGCTCAACCTTCAGATCAGCCTGTCTCAGGTACCGATGATCGAGGAGTGGATGGATATCCACCTCGATCGTTGGCTCGAGCACAACCCGATGCCGCCCGAGATGCCGAACGGCGAGGGCGTCTCGTACCTCGCGATGGTCGGCTCCGACCTTCGCCGGATCTGGTGGGGAGCCTGGGGTGCACCGCAGGGCTTCGTGCCGAAAATGGCGGACTACTTCAAGCTCTGCAACATCGCCAAGAGCGACGCTGCGGTGCTCGATCAGATCGGCCAGCACCTCGAGCCCGCGCTCGTCGGTTCGTGGATCGGCGTGTGGGGCGGCAAGGTCACCACCGGCTGGCACTTCATGGATCCGAAGCCGTGGGACAAGGTCGAGCAGATGTTCGGCACCCACGAGGCGAAGTACCAGATCAAGAAGCTGGTCGACGATCTCGAGGTCGAACGCATCGAGCGGTTCTCGCAATCGATCGGCGACAACGCGTACTCCGAGCTCGAGATCTCGATCCCCGGCGAGACGGTCTCCGAGCAAGTCGACGCGCTATCGCAGAGCTTCGCGCGGATCACCGGTGCGCCCCTCGCTGCACCGGTCGTCGAGCGGCTGAAAGGAATCTCGCTCCCCGCCTTCGCGATCGGCGTGCGGATTCGAGGCGGCGCCATCTCGCGAGTCAGTGCGCTGATCCCGGGGATCGGGATGAAGGACATCGCGGCGCTGTGCACCGACGCGAAGGTAGGCGTCGATCCGAAGCTCGAGAAGATCGTCGGTGCGCTCGGTGAAGGTATCGCGCGCGTCGAGTACGGGCGGGCAGGCGAGCACGCCGGCGTCGACGTCTACCTGGAACCTGGCGAATCTGCTCCGAAGCTACCTTCGGATGCGCAGACGTCCGCGAACTGACAAGCTGTCGCGATGCCGCGCGTCGACCACCTGATCGTCAGCGACGATGCGCTGATCGCGCAGTGCGAGGTCGATCGCTATCGCGCATCGGGCCCGGGTGGGCAGCACCGCAACAAGACCGAGAGCGCGGTGCGCTTGCGGCACAAGCTGACGGGCGTGTCGGCGATCGGCGAGGACAGTCGCTCGCAGGCCGAGAACAAGATCCACGCGGTGCGCCGGTTGCGCTCGGCGATCGCGCTCGAGGTTCGCGAGCCGGTCGGGCTCGAGCACTACGTGCCGTCGTCGCGCTTGGCAGCGATGGTGGCCGGTGGGACGGCACCGCTCGGCGCGAAGACGCGGCTGACCGGTAACTACTGGGCGGCGATGGCCGAGCTCCTGGATCTGCTCGTCGCCGGGGACCTCGAGATCGGGACGACCGCACAGCGACTCGGGATCACGACCGGGGCGATGTCGAAGCTGCTGCTCCACGACGACCAGGTCGGTCGCACGGTGAACGACCTGCGCCGCGCGAAGGGGATGCGCCCGCTGCGATAGGATAGGAGCTCATGATCTCGTCGAAGGAACTCACGGCCGTCATCCTGGCCGGTGGCAAGAATCCAGAGAACATCGCGAGCCTGAAGGAGGTCGACGGCAGGAAGGTCATCGAACGTCAGGCGACGGTGCTCAAGTCCAAGGTCTCGCGGATCGAGGTCTCGACCTCGGCGCCCGTCACGTGGTCGCGGTTCCCGGTGGTGGTCGACAGCTTCCCGTCGATCGGACCGCTTGCTGGCATCGCGTCGGCCCTCGATTCGGCCAGCACCGACTACGTGCTGATCCTCGATGGCGGGTTTGCCTGGCTCAAGGTCGAGGTGCTCGATCTGCTGGTCGCGCGCTCCGGCGAGCCATTCGATGCGTGCGCGTTTCGCTTCGACTACGCGAATCCGAACCCGCTGCTCGCCATCTATCATCGTCGCTGTGCGCCTCGCGCGATCGCTCGGCTGGAGCGTGGTGACCACGATGCGGTGGGCCTGTTGACCTCGGAGAGCCTCGCGGTGCGATGGATCGAGGACTACGAGCTGCAGGCGTTCGATCCCGAGATGGTCACGTTCAAGAAGGTGAGCTCGAGCGTGGAGCCCAACCCTGCCGAGGAGCCGAAGGCCGCGGCCGCGGCCGCAGTGCAGACCATCACGGTCGATCCGAGCAACTGCAACTTCGCGTTCCAGGCGAAGCCCGCCTATGCAACGGCGCTCGCGATGATTCCGATCGTTCACGCACTCGCGAAGCTCGATGGCGACCTCGG
>JBBQJJ010000597.1:0-4415 GCA_038325805.1 Haliangiales bacterium | reverse complement strand
GCTGCAGACCCAGGAGCATCCGTGGGGCGAGCTGATCGTGCTGCAGCACGGCGCGGCGACGAATCCGAAAAAGGCAGCGTCGCTGCAGAAGCAGGCCGACAAGCACCTCAAGGAGAACGGCCCCGCGATCCTCGGCGAGGCGGCGAACGATCCACGCTCGCACTTCGAGTGGCATCACGGCTTCGTGCGACGCGCGGTGATCGCCGCCGATACCAAGGCGATCACCAAGGCAACGAAGTCGTTCCTCGCGTCGCCCGTGGCGCACATGGTCGAGACGCTCGTGCTCGCGCCCTATCCGACGACGTTCACCACGTATCAGAGCTGGGACTCGTCGACCAAGAACATCGCCGACCCGTGGACCGAGCTCGACGCGCTGGCGAAGTTGATCCCCGCGCGAATCACCCGCGTGGGCCTCGGTGGCTGGCCCGCGTCGTTTGCACAGGGATACGTGCAGATGCCGTCGTTCTCGAAGGTGTCGTCGACGTTTCCTCAGCTCACCTCCCTCGAGCTCACCGGAGTCGGCAATGCCAAGCCCGGCAAGCTGTCGCTGCCGAAGCTCACCGAGCTCTCCGTCCGGTTCTCCAAAGCCACGACCGAAGCCGTCACGGCGCTCGCCACGGCGAAGTTGCCCAAGCTCGAGCGCCTGACCCTGTGGATCGGCGGTACGGGTAACGGCCTGGTGGACGACGTCTATTCGCCCAGCGAATGGGACGAGGACGACGAGGACGCCAAGCGCTATCCCTCGACATTCTCCGCCGCGGATCTCGAGGGCATGGATGCCGACTGGGGCGAATGCCAGCCCTCCGACATCGATCTGCGCGCGCTGCTCGACGCGAACTTTACTATCAAGCATCTCTCCGTCGGATCACCGGTGTGGACGGCCGACCTGATGACCGCGCTGGTCTCGGGCAAGCTGATCAAATCGCTCGAGACGCTGGAGATCATCGGCGTGTCGCTGATCGAGGCTCACGTGCAGCCACTGATCGCCGCGAAGAAAAAGCTCTCGCATCTCCAATCGATCGAAGTGCGCGCAGAGCTCAAGGCACCGACCATCAAGAAGCTGAAGGAGCTCCCGAACGTGAAGGCCACCGTGATTGAGGAAGCCGACGACTTCCACTTCCGCTACACCGCCACGATGGAATGATCTTCGTGATCGGGGCAGGATTCACCCCCGGAACCATTTAGATCCATTAGCGGTTTCAGACCAAACGTAAAATCGTCTGTTCGCTGCATCCAGTTTCCTGGAGCCGGCGAACTGGTCAGTACGAGCGACGGCGATGCCCGGATCACCCCGGGCCGCTGACGCTCGCAACTGCTTTCGGAGGCTCGATGAAGGCTCTCTCGCTTGGTCTCGGTATGTCGCTCGTCGCTGGTTGCGCCACCCACATCGAACAGGACTCGGGAGATAGCGCGCGGATTCGCGTCGCTCACCTGTCGCCGGATGCACCGGCGGTGGACTTCTGCCTCGCGTCTGCCGGCACGGGTGAGTTCGCGGGACCGGTGCTCGCGAGCGCGGGCGGCCTCGCCGGCCTGTCGTACAGCAAGGTGACCAAGTACCTCGACGTCGCGCCGGATCAGTACGACGTGCGCCTCGTCGCCCCGGGTAGCAAGGATTGCTCGACGTCGCTCGGCGGTCTGCCCGATGTCACGAACCTCCCGGCACTCACCGTGGGTGCCACCGCGACGATCGCCGCGACCGGGCTGCTCTCGCACGGCGAGGGCCAGCCGTTCGAGCTCAAGGCGTACCTCGACGACGCCGACGTCGCCGCCGGTCAGGCCAAGCTCCGCTTCATCCACGCCTCGCCCGGCACGCCGAACGTCGACGTCGGCCTCGGTGGTGGCGTGGCCTTCACGCCGGTGTTCACCGACATTCCGTACGGCGGCTCGCGCGCCCACGACAACGGGTACTTCGTGACGACCGTCGACGGGAGGGAGTTCGAGATCAGCGCGCGTGTGACCGGTACGACCGCCGACGTGATCGCGGTCAAGCCCGTCGGGCTCCCCGCCGGTGCGATCGCCACCGCGTTCGCGATCGGCGAGATCGGCAACGCGCAGGCGCCACTCCGCGTGCTGATCTGCAACGACAACGGCGCGCCCCACGATCTCGAGACCGAGTGCGCCGTCACCGGCGCTGCACCGGAGCGCGCGAAGGTTCGCATCGCGCACCTGTCCCCCGATGCGCCCGCCGTCGACGTCTGCATCGTCACCGCCGGCGGCGATCTGTCGGCAGCGACGCCGCTGTTCTCGTCGCTCGACGTACGCCAGGGTCTGTCGTATCCGGAGGTCACGAACTATGTCGAGCTTCCCGTCGCGTCGTACGACGTGCGCGTGATCGCGGCGACCGAGACGTCGTGCGCGAACGGCGCGGTGCCGGATACCAAGGGCATCGCGGTGACCGCGGGCCTGTTCGCCACCGTCGCCGCACTCGGTGTGATCGACGGTAGCGGCGCCGGGATCGCCGACCCGCGCTTTCGCCTCGGCGTGTTCGTCGACGCGACGGACGTCCCGTCGAACAAGGGCAAGCTCCGCTTCATCCACGCGTCGCCGGGGACGCCGAACGTCGACGTCGGTCTCGGTGCAGGTGCGAGCTTCCTCCGCCTGTTCGGCAACGTCGAGTTCGGCAAGATCGCGGTCCACGGTGGCATCGATTCGCTCGGCTACCTCGAGGCGGATCCGTTCGCGGGCGCGGCAGTCTCGGCGCGTGTGGCGAACGCTGCGAGCGATGCGCTGACGATCCACAACGTCGGCTTGCCCGCCGGTGCGATCGCGACGGCCTTCGCGATCGGCAACAAGACCGGTCAGGCGGCGAACCCGCTGCGCGTGCTCCTCTGCGTCGACAACGCGAACACCAACAGCTTGCTCGCGGCGTGCTCGGTGCGCTGAGTGCTACTGTCCGCCCCGCATATGGTTGATCCTCAGCCTGCGCAAGCTGTCACCGAGCCGGTCGTGCTCGGCCGCGTCGCAGCAGGTGACCCGCATGCGGTGCGCGAGTGTCTTGCTCGGTACGGTGGTCTGGTCTGGTCGCTCGCGCGCCGGTTCGAAGGTGCGGATGCCGAGGACGCCGTGCAGGAGATCTTTCTCGACCTGTGGAAGAGCGCCGCCCGGTTCGATCCTCGGATCGCCACCGAGGCGGCGTTTGTCGCGATGATCGCGCGCCGCAGGCTGATCGATCGGAAGCGCACACGGGGCCGTCGCCCCACGATCGACCCGGTGCAAGAGATGCCTGCGATCGCCTCCGACGGCTCGGGGCCCGATACCTGCGCGGAGGCCAACCAGGCCGCCCGCGCGCTCGATCAGCTCCGCCCCGAGCAGCGTCAGGTGCTGCTGATGTCGACGGCCGGTGGCATGTCTCACAACGAGATCGCAGCGCAAACCGGCATGCCGCTCGGGACCGTGAAGGCCCACGCCCGCCGCGGTTTGATGTCGATCCGAGCGGCCCTGCTGGGCGTACAGTCGGAGGAGTCGTGAAGCGTCCCTTGAACGAGGCCGAGGCATTTCGCGCGCAGGAGCTGTTGATGCAGCGCGCGACCGACGGGCTCTCGGATGGCGAGGCCACGGAGCTCTCTGCGCTCGGTGCCGATGACGACGTGTCGTTCGATCTCGCGGTCGCGGCGATCGACATCGCGACGATCCGCTACGAGGACATGCCCGCCGGCGTCGCCGACAAGGTGTTGCTCGCCGCGGGCGTCCGGCCCTCGGGCATGACCATCCCGACCACCCTGCCCGGCGTGCTTCCGCAGAGGTTCGTGCCGGCTGCATCGCTTCCCCCGTCGACGTTGTCGACGATCATGGAGGCAGTCGAGCCGCAGAAGTCCGGCGCGCAGCCGCAACTCGAGGCGCCGATCCTTCCCATCACGCAGCAGCGTCGCTCGCGTGCGCCGACGGTGATCGCGTACCTCGCCGCTGCCGCGGGCATCGCCCTCGGGATCGGTGCGTACCTGTGGAAGGACGCGCAGGTCGTCGAGAAGGTCGTCTACAAGGAACCGATCAAGGCCACGCCTTCACCCTCACAAGCACGTCAGGAGCTGCTCGCGTCGGCGAAGGACGTCAAGACGCTCGCGTGGACCGCGACGCCGGATGTCGCGGCCAAGGGTGCGGGTGGTGACGTCGTGTGGAGTCCCTCGAAGCAAGAGGGCTACATGCGGTTCACCGGGCTCGCGACCAACGATCCGACGCTGCTGCAGTACCAGCTCTGGATCTTCGACAAAGATCGCGACGACAAGTATCCCGTCGACGGTGGCGTGTTCGACGTCGGGCCCGACGGTGAGGTGGTCGTCAAGATCTCGCCGAAGCTCCACGTCAACGAACCGGTGCTGTTCGCGGTCACCGTCGAAGCGCCGGGTGGCGTGGTGGTGAGCAAGCGCGAGCGGATCGTCGTCACGGCCGCGCCACCCAAGGCCGGCTGATCTCGCCAG
>JBBQJJ010000596.1:0-4418 GCA_038325805.1 Haliangiales bacterium | reverse complement strand
GAGCCGGAAGCCGCGTAGCGTGACGTCCTTGTGGATCCACAGCAGCCCCGCGCTGCGGGCGGTGCTGAAGATCCGCGGCCCCAGGCGGTTGGAGCTGCGAGCGCTCCAGTACGGCGGCGTCGGATACTGGCCGATGATCTTGACGCCTTCCGCGACGTGGATGCCGATGCCGGAGTACGCGGAGATGTCGAGCTCGACGTTCGGGTTGATCAGGATCGTCTGCGCCTGCAGCTGACCCGTGAGCGGATTCACGGAGGGTGGCGTCTCCGCGGCCTGCCTGAACAGGGCGACCTGCTCCGGCGTGCTCGCGGTGATCCGGACGACCTTCGGGAGCTCGACGTTGATGGTCGCGGAGGCGAGCTTTCGGCCATCGAAGTTCAGCGAGTAGACGCGCGTCGCGATCGGCGCGACGACGATCCAGCCGTTGGGTGCGACCCGCGTTCCCGCGAACGTGATGTCACCCAGTGGAGTGCAGTTGGTCGGCAGCGTGACGTCCCAGTAGATCGTCTGGATCGTGCCCTGCACCACCGTGCCGCTCATCGACGTCGACACCGAGCCGGTCACCAGCGCGTTGCACGCCACCTGTCCCGGATCTGGAAGCGGGTGGCCGGGATGATCGGGCGGCGGCGGCGGATCAGCCGGGGCCTCGCAGTCGGGGTTCGAGACCGAGCAGCGAGGACGCAGATCTTGCGACGACGTGTCGAGATCGACATCGTCGACGCACGCGACGAGCAGGAGTGACGTCAGGAGAATCGAACGCATGCGCGGGGACTCAGCAACTCGCGCACCGTCGAGGAACCCCAGGTAACTGCCCGGTAGTCGCGTTCACGAGGTGGACCACGACCGACGCTGGTCCACCCCCTGGTCCAGGGGGTGGTTCGCTGGGATCGAGCCGGCATCTGCTTGATACTCCGCGTCATGAAACCGGGGGACATCGTGACGGTCCGGGAGGCGGGCGACGAAGACGGCACCGCAGAGCTCCCGTCGAAGCTCGGCCACTTCGAGATCGTGGGCAGGCTCGGCGCTGGCGGCATGGGCCTGGTGTTCGAGGGTCGGGATACGGTGCTCGACCGCCGCGTCGCGCTCAAGCTGCTGCATCCCGCGACCGCGAACGGGCTCGTGGCGCCTGCGCGCCTGCTCCGCGAAGCGCAGGCACTCGCGAAGCTCCAGCATCCGAACGTGGTGACCGTGTTCGAGGTCGGCATGGTGGGTGTCGATCGGTTCATCGCGATGGAGCTCGTCGAGGGAGTCACGCTCCTCGAGTGGATGGCCGAGCCGCGGGACTGGCGCGACGTGCTCGAGCTCTTCATCGCGGCAGGCAATGGTCTCGCCGCGGTGCATGCGCTCGGGCTCGTCCATCGCGACTTCAAGCCGTCGAACGTCCTCGTCGACACGCGCGGCATTCCCAAGCTCGGCGACTTCGGCCTGGTCGGCGCGATCGACGATCCCGACGCACCGCCGTCGAAGATCAGCACGGACCAGGGACTGACGACGCCGGGGACGGCGATGGGAACGCCCGCGTACATGGCGCCGGAGCAGAGGCGCGGCGAGCCCGTCGACGCGCGGGCCGATCAGTTCAGCTTCGCGAAGTCGCTGCGCGAGGCGCTCGACGACAACGTGCCGGCGGCACTCGCACCGATCCTGGCGCGTGCCCAGGCGGAGGAGCCCGACGATCGCTATCCGACGATGGAGCCGCTGCTCGCCGACCTCGTCCGCGTGCGCCGCGGTCGCGCACGGTGGTGGCTCGCCGCCGGCGGCGTCGCGGTGATCGCGATCGCGGTCATCATCGCGTGGAGCGCCGGCCGATCACAGGCGGTCGTCGAGGATCCGTGCGTGCGGCCGACCGCGCGCATGGACACCGTGTGGGGAGCCCCGAGGCGCAGCGGACTCGAAGCGCACCTCGCGAAGATCGATCCCGTGTTCGGCTCGCAGCGCTTCGCGTTGGCGACTCCCGTCCTCGATCGCGGCGCGACGCGCTGGCAGGACCTTCACGTCGAGGCGTGCCAGCTGAATCGCGATGGCCGTCAGTCGGACGCGATGCTCGATCGCCGGATGGCGTGCCTCGACCAGGCGCTGTTCGAGCTCGACGAGACCGTGCAGGCGCTCGAGGGCGCGACCGATGGCAAGACGCTCGATAGTGCGACCCGCGCGGCGACGATCCTGCCGACGCTCGAAGCCTGCGCCGATACGGCAGTGCTCGCCGATCGCGTCCCGTTGCCGGCAAACCCGATGAAGCGCGCCGAGGTGGCAGCGCTGGCGCGCGAGATCATCGACATCGACGTCACGCTGCGTTCGCGAGGCACGCGCGCGGTCGGAGCTCGGGCGACCGAGGTCGTGCAGCGGGCTCGACTGCTCGATCATCCGGAGAGCCTCGCCGGCGCCCTCCGCGTGCTCGCCGCGACGCATCACGATAACGAGCAGTTCGCCCCCGAGCTCGCGGCGCTGCGCGAGGGAGTGGTCGCCGCCGCTGCCGCGCACGACGATCGCCTGGTCGCCGAGCTGTGGTCGAAGCAACTCGCGGCGCTCGTCGCGGCCGAGACCGCACGCGAGGCCGTGACGCTGATGCCGGCGGCCGAGGCGGCGAACGCTCGCATCACCGCGCCGCTCGAGCTGCGCTCGCGGTTTGTCGCCAGCAAGGCGCAGGTGCTCGGCGTGATGAAAGACATCGCCGAGGCCCGCAAGCTGCTCGACCCGATGATCGCGGAGCTGACCGCAGCCAAGCTCACGCCCTACGCGCTGGCGCTGCGGCGTACCCACGTCGACATCGCCGAGATGGCGCGCGACTTCCTCGTGATGGAGAAGGAGACCAGGGAGTTGATCCCGATGCTCGAGGGGGCCTACGGCAAGGACCATCCCGATGTCGGCGAGATGCATCGCCTGCACGGCGTCGCGCTGTTCTCGATGCGGAGGTTTCCGGAGGCGCAGGTCGAGCTGCTCGAGGCCGTGCGGATCGGCGAGTCCCGCCTCGCGCCGTCGCCCAGGCTCGCAACCCTGTTCTACAACGTCGGTGCGGTGCTCGAGGCGATGGAGCAGCCCGACCAGGGTCGGCCCTACATGACGCGTGCCCTCACAATGGCAAGGGCGACACTCCCTGCGGATGATCTTCGCCTGGCGACGTTCGTGATGGGGCTCGCCGCGGTGAGCCCGGACGACGCGACGATCAAGAAGGGCTTCCTCGAAGCCCTCGCGATCCTCGAGAAGGGCCCACGCCCCAACGGCACGGTCGCGACGGTCCTGTTCAATCTCGCGAGGCTCGAGCACGAACAGAACAAGTTCGAGGCGGCGCTCGCACTCTACGAGCGCTCGGCCAAGGAGCGCGCACTACGAGGTGGCGCGGACAAGACAACGCTCGCGATCACGCACTCGAGCATCGCGACCTGTCAGTACGCGCTCAAACGATTTTCCGCTGCTGTCGAGAGCAGCGCGCTCGGCCTCGAGGAGACCGCGCATCCGGTGATCCTGGCCCAGGTACACTTCACGCACGGCATGGCCCGCGTGAGAGCCGGCGATGCGGGTGGTCAGGCCGAGGTCGCCGCCGCGCGGATGGAGCTCGCGAAGCTCGGCGCACCGCCGCCCACGCTGCAGTAGGACGTCGAAGGTCGGCGAGCGCTCTGACGAGTTCGCATACCTCATCGGTGCCGCCTGCGACCTGACGAACGAGCAGGCGCTTCGAAACGCTTCGCGTTTCTCTCAGCAGCCTGCTAGCGGCGCTTGTCGGCGACCGCGGCCACGGCATCCGCCGCCGCCGGCGACGCGTGCTCGGTGAGCGCCGTCGACCAGCCGGTGATGCGGCGCTGCCAGTTCGGGCGCTCCGTCACCGTGCCGGGCACGTTGTGCGGGACGGGATCGAGGGCGAGATCGTCGAGCGCGATCAGCACGACCTCGGCAGGACCGACCGCGAGATCGGCGGTGGCCGCGACCATCGCGCGCTCGACGGGCGTCAGGTGATCGTCGGCCGGCGGCGCAGCGAACGCGAGCATCGCGGCGCGTTGCTCGATGCGCTCGCGGCGCTCCTTCGCGTCCTGCTCCTCGGTGATCAACCCGAGGTCGCGCCGATCGTCGATGTCGGCGCCGTTCCACCAGCCCGCGAACGTGGCGGTGTCGTGGGTATTGAGCGACGCGATCGATTCGGGCGGTGATGCCCCGGGGCGCCCGCCACGCTTCGTCGGCAAGAACCACTGGCCGACGTGGAGACGAAACATACCGTGACGCGCCATCGCGGGCCGCACGTGATCGGGCACCGTACCGAGATCTTCGCCGACGAGCGCACACTGGTAACGCACCGATTCGAGCGCGAGGATCGCGAGCATATCCTCGGCGTGGTAACGGAGGTAGACACCATCGGTGGCGGCCCGGCCCTCGGGAACGACGTAGAGGCGGAACAGCCCCATCACGTGATCGATGCGCAGCATGCCCGC
>JBBQJJ010000595.1:0-4472 GCA_038325805.1 Haliangiales bacterium | reverse complement strand
CGTCGACTCGACGAACGAGGCGATTGCCGTCGGCGTCGCGCCCTTCGTCGGTGCCTTTGGAGGTGCGCTCACGTTCGCGGTCGCCCACTTCATCGACGATCGGGGCCCGTCGGGTGACGGCCGCCTGCTGCGCTACACCGGGGTGGGGATGCTGATCGGCACGGTCGGGAGCCTGGTGTACGCGTTCCCGGATCGGAGCGAGCCAGGATCGACGATGCGCGTCCGCGACGCTCGGGTGATCTCGTTCGGCGGGGCCTTCTAACTAGCTTCGACGGTCTCGAGACCCTGGAAGCGCTGGAACAGCCGCTCGATCACACCGATCGGTGCGTAGCCGAGCGCGGCCGCGGCTTCACCGAGGCGAACCCCGGGGAGGCGGTCCTGCATCTGCAGCGCACGGAACAGCTGGAAGCGATCGAGGATCCCTTGATCGACGAGGTACTCGCCGAACGAGATCTCCTTGAGTCCATCCTCTTCAACCTCGACGCCCTGGTTCGAGTACTCGAAGTAGTGCTTCAGGTCCGACTTGTTCTTCGCGCTGGCATACCCGGGGTGGATGGACAACGAGGTGACCTGCATGGCTGCGTAGTCTTCGAGCATGGGATATGCCATGGCGGTACCCCGGACTTTGGTCATGAACCCACGTCGTATCGAGTGGTTACCCATCACAACAGGCTCTCGGATCCGAGAACCGGACATCGCGGCAACTCGGCTAGCCGGCAGTCGTCCAATGGATCGGCTAACGGAGTTGTCGATGACTCGTCTGTTCCGGACGTGGGATGGCCTGCAATGACGATGCGCACGATGATCCTGATCGCGCTGATAGCGTGTCGCCGCGAGGGCGATCGCACAGTGACTCGCGTTCCAATCGCCAACCCGGGACCTCTGGTCAACGTGGTTCCTGACGCGACGACCGAGCCGAAACCGCCGGAGGGTCCACCTCCGGGCAACGACACGCTGGTGGCGGTGCCGAGCGAAGTCGCCGGCGCGCTGGAGCTCGAAGAAGTCGTGCGTGGGCTCGCGCGACCCGTCGCGTTGGTCGCGGCACCCGGTGATCCGCGGAAGCGACTGTTCATCGTCGAGCAGCACACGGGGAGAATTCGGATCCTCGAGAACGGCAAGCTCGCACCAAGACCGTTCGCGACGCTCGATCAGGATCTGGCGACCGGCGAGGAGCAGGGCTTGCTCGGGCTCGCGTTTCATCCGCGATTCGTCGACAACGGCAAGCTCTACGTCAACTACACCGCGCGCGACAGGGACACGCACATCGTCGAGTTTCGCGTCGGCACGGACCCCGATGCGATCGATCTGTCGACGCGGCGCGAGCTCGTCGAGATCGGTCAGCCGTACTCGAACCACAACGGCGGGCATGTCGTGTTCGGTCCCGACGGAAAGCTGTACACCGGCATGGGCGATGGCGGCTCGGCCGGCGATCCGAAGCGCGCGGGACAGAACCCGACGATGCTGCTCGCGAAGATCTTGCGGTTCGACGTCGATGGTCCCGCGGCACCACCGGAGATCGTGCACCTCGGCGTGCGCAACCCGTGGCGGTTCGCATTCGATCCGCAGACCGGCGGCATGTACATCGGCGACGTCGGCCAGAATCTCTGGGAGTACGTGTGGGTCGCGCCGATCGGGTCGCCGACCCGCAACTTCGGGTGGAACGTCGTCGAGGGCAGTCACTGCTACAAGACGCGTGACTGCGACAAGGCCGCGTTCACGCCACCCGCGGCCGAGTACTCGCACGACGAGGGCTGCTCGATCACCGGCGGCGTCGTCTATCGCGGCAAGGCGCTGCCATCGCTCGATGGTCGCTACTTCTACGGCGACTACTGCACGGGCTTGTTGCGCAGCTTCACGTGGACGGCAGATCGATCCTCGCCGACCGCAGCGGGCTACGTCCGCGAGCATTGGAACTGGAAGCCGGCGCTCGACAAGCGGGGCGTGCTCTCGCAGATCTCGTCGTTCGGCGTCGACCACGACGGCGAGCTCTACATCGTCAAGCTGACCGGTCAGATCTTGAAGCTCGTCCCGAAGTCCTGAGTCGCCGTCGTCTCGACTGCGACGCTGCGACCCGCGACATGTTGCGTGGTCTCGCAGTCCCACTAGCTGTTGTCAGGCTTCGCTGTCGTCCGCGATCGGCGTCGACTACACCCGATGCATGGGACTCCGCTTCGCGGCGATCGGGACACTCGTGCTCGCGGGCTCGATCTGGACGGTGTGGCCGAGTGGTGAGCCCACCGATGCACCCGCGGTCGTGGCATCCCTTCGTGATGGCCGCGTGCCGGCGATCCAGCAGGTGCGCGCGGCGACGATCGAGGTCGCCGTCGATCTGGATCTCGAGGTCGACGACGACTCCGAGGCGAGCGAGCCCGAGCAGCCGGCGCTCGATGTCGACGGGTTGACCGACGACGAACGCTGGGAGAGCCAGCTCGCGGAGATCGAAGACGGCGCACGGGCCTCGCGTCAGGGCGCGATCCACGGCCTCGTCAAGGATGCCAGGAACGGGGAGTGGTTGGCGGGCGTCACGGTGATCGCGGAGATCGCGAAGAACCCGGTCACGGAAAGAGTGCAGGTGGCGATCACCGACGAGCGAGGGTACTACTCGTTCACGGGACTCGCCGACGGCGACTACGTGGTGACGTTCTATTACGCGGGGATCACCGTCGAGCGTTCGAACGTCGCGGTGGTGAGCGGCACCCTGACCCCGTTGATGCAGAAGCTCCAGCAGGACGTCCAGCGCGAGCTCGTGGTCGTCACTCTCGACGAATCAGAGAACCCGATCGACGTCGACGACATCCCGACCTTCACCGGCATCGAGTCGATGGAGAACCACTACGTCGTCGACAGCGTCGACGTCACCGGCCTGACCTTTGGAGACAACGAATGAAGACCACTCCGCTCCTGGCAGTCATCCTGTTCGCGGCTTGCAAACCGACGGTCTCGCTCGAAACGAGCTCGTCTGCAGGTCGGCTCGGCGGTGCGAATCAACAGCTCGCCTACGTGATGCGCACCGAGTATCAGGCGCAGGCGATGCGTGTCGAGCCACCGCTCGGGCTGACGCCCAGCGACGGGAGCGAGCTCGGCCTTCAGGCGCTGGTCGCGACGGTCACGATCGACGGACCGATCGCCCACACCGAGCTCCACTTCACGTTCAAGAACACCGAGAACCGCCAGCGCGAGGGCCGGTTCAAGATCGAGCTCCCCGACGGTGCGGCGGTGTCGCGATTCGCGATGCTGATCGGTAAGGACTGGCGCGAGTCGCGGGTGGTCGCGCGCGAGAAGGGCAGGCAGGTCTACGAGACCTTCCTTCATCAGAGGGTGGATCCGGCGTTGCTCGAGCAGGATCTCGGCAATCAGTTCAGCGCGCGGGTGTTCCCGATCGCGGCGAGCTCCGATAAGGAGCTCGTGATCGGGTACGACCACGCGATCTCGGCGGTGTCGCCCTACACGCTCGCGCTGCGCGGGCTGCCGGCGATCCCGAGGTTGTCGATCGCGGTCGAGCGCGATGGCAATCGCACGGTGACCGAACGGCGGGATGTCGTTCCCGAGGATGTCGTCGTCGGGATCGAAGCCGGTGACGTCGCGGTCGCGGGCGGCGGTGCGTTCGTCGCGCGGATCGATGCGCCGTCGAGCACGGCCACGGCCTCGCTCGAGAGGACCCTGTTCCTCGTCGACACCAGCGCGTCGCGACACACCGTGATGGGCAAGCAGGCCGATCTGGTGCAGAAGCTGGTCGCGTCGCTGGGTGACGTCGAGGTGGTCGTCGCCGCGTACGACCAGACGGTGACCGAGCTGTACCGAGGGCCGGCTGGCTCCGCTGATCTGGCGAACAAGCTGTACGAGCACGGCGCACTCGGCGCGTCGAACCTCGGCGTTGCACTCGCACGTGCCGCGAGCTCGGGAATGAAGCGGATCGTCATCGTCGGCGATGGTGTGATCACGCAGGGCGAGACCGCCGCCGACAAGCTGGTGGCGGCGATCCGTGAAGCGGGCATCGAGCGCGTCGACGCGGTGCAGATCGGCGGCTCGCTCTCCCGCGAGACCCTCGCGCCGCTGACGGCAGCGGGGAAGTCGCCCGGCGCGATCCTCGACGGTCGCGATGGCGCTGCGCTCGCGAGCGCACTCGGCCGCGCGATCCCGGCCGAGCAGAAGATCCACGTCGAAGGTGCCACGGAGGTGTGGCCGAAGACGACGCGTGGCGCGATGCCGGGCCGGCCGCTGTTCGTCACCGGCCGCGGCGTCCCCACCTCGATCCGGATCGGCGATCGGGTCGTGCCGGTGAAGCCTCGCAAGGCAGAGGCGAAGCAGGTCGCCCGAGCGGCAGGACGCGCCGAGGTTGGCGAGCTCGGTGAACGCTTGGCGATCACGCGCGACGACAAGCAGCGGCTCGCGATCGAGCAGCAGATCGAGCAGGTCGCGCTCGCGCATAACCTGGTGTCGTCGAAGACGTCGCTGCTCGTGCTCGAGTCCGA
>JBBQJJ010000594.1:0-4527 GCA_038325805.1 Haliangiales bacterium | reverse complement strand
AGACCGACGAGGCCACCGTGAAGATGGTGCTCGAGCTGGAGATCCCGCCGCCGTCGACGGTGAACAAGGACCTGCCGGTCGAGCTCGATCCGATCGTGATGCACGCGCTCGAGCGCGATCCCGAGAAGCGAATCTCGACGGTGAAGGCGTTCGCACTCGAGCTCGAGACGGTGTTGCGCAAGCGCGGCTACGCCGGCAAGAACGATCGGATCGCGGCGTACATGGAGCGGTCATTCGCCGACCAGATCCAGGTTCGCGAGCGGTTGGTCGCCGAGCTGTCGGCAGGCCGCACGAGCAAGGCCGCGATCGCGGCGTTCACCAAGGCGACCAGCACCGCACAGCAACCGATGACGTCGGTGCCCGGGATGATCACGCCCGAGGTGTCCGACGGCATCCCGTCGCATCCCGATCTCGGCGCGGCGTCGTTCGCAGCGTCGCAATCGCTGCCGGCCGAGCGCGGCGATGCCAGCGTGGAGCGACGGCGTGAATCGATCCGCGATCTTCAGGAGTGGGTCGACGACGAGCGGCGATGGAGATCGCTGCCGTGGTGGCAACGCAACGCGGCATTCCTCGTCGGCGGCGCGGTGCTGCTCGTGCTCGTGTTGATCGTCGTGCGCTGCAACAGCGGCGACGATTCCAAGCCGGCACCGGCGGTCGTCACCGCGCAGGATGCCGAGGCGGCGCTTGCCAGGCCGCGCGAGCCCGACCACGCGCCGGTAGGCTCGGGCATCGATCTGCGCGGCGACGACAATCCACACGTCGGTCGCGCTGGCAGCGGCAGTGCGGTGATCGACGACGAGATCACGTTCGAGGAGAGGACGACCGTCGACGACAAACCGCCCGTCGACAAACCACACAAACCGCCCGTCGACAAACCACCCGTCGACAAACCAGCCACCAAGCCGACCAACACCAAGCCGGTGGCGACGCGGCCCTTGCCCCTCCCCCCGCCGACCACCGCTGACCGCTGGGCACGGCTGGGTATCTCGCAGCTCGACAAGAACGACGGCGACGGCGCGCTCGCGAGCTTCACGCAAGCGACGAAGCTCGACCCGAGCTACGCGCCGGGTTGGTACGGGCTCGGTCGTGCCTACCAGGCGACCGGAACGCGCAAGGGTCCGACGAAGGCCGCGTACCTGCGCTACCTGTCCCTCGCGCCCAACGGGCAATACGCCGCCGACACACGCGCGCGCATGGCGAAGCTCTAGGCCCAGCCGACCTAGCGTACGAGCGCGACATCCTCGATCGTGCAACCGGGAATCGCCGCGCACAGCTCGCGATACCAGCGCGTGGTGACGGCCGTGCGATCGCCGAGCGCGGTGGTGCCCCACACGATCGCGATCGCGTTGCGCGTACCGTCGTGCGTCTTGGTGCGTTGCGCGTCCTTCACCGGCGTCCCCGTCGGTCCCTGCGCGTCGTACAGACAGATCAAGCCGGAGACATCGATCACCTGACCGGTCGGGTTGAACGGATATGAGGTGCCCATCGGTGCGATCTGGATCGTCAGTGCGCCGTCGACCTTGTCGAGATCGACGAGCGAGATCGGGAGCCCGGAGTGCAGCGAAGCGACATTGCACGCATCGACGAGCGAGTTGATGGTGGGAAATCGACCCTCGGCGAGCGCACCGGTGAGGTACTCCGAGGCGGGCTTGCTCCGACCAGCCGGCTTGAACCCGCTGCCGCGAAGAAGATCTCGCACCGCGATCTTCACAGCCTCACTGGAATTCAGGGAGTTGGGGTCCGAGCCCCAAATGGTCGGCTGCGCACCGGGCGACATCAGGTGCGCGAGGATCTCCGGCCGCGTCGTCGTCGAGAGCTCGCGATCGAGCCGACAGACGAACGCCCCGGCGTCGAGGAGCGGATGTGGTTGGACCGCGACGGTGAGCGACATACCTACACGCCGGATCTACACCCATCGCTGCCCCAAAGCCGAGGATTCCATGCGTTACACTGACCATCGTGTCCGTCGAGGGGGAGGCTCCAGGCCTACCAACCAAGCTCGGCCGCTACGAGCTGATCACGCAGATCGGACAGGGCGGCATGGCCGAGGTGCAACTCGCGTTGCAGCGCGGGCCGGCTGGATTCGAGAAGCTGGTCGTCGTCAAGCTAGTCCACGGTCACCTCGCGACGCAGAAGACATTCGTCGACATGCTGCTCGACGAGGCGCGCGTCGCGGCGCTGGTCAAGCATCCGAACGTCGTCGACATCTACGATCTCGGCGAGGTCGAGGGTCGCTACTTCATCGCGATGGAGTACCTCGAGGGCGAACCACTCCTCGCGGTGCTGCGCGCCGGACGCGAGGGCAAGCGCCTCGATCCGTTGTCGACCGCGCGCTTGATCGCGGACACCGCCGAAGGCCTCGATGCCGCGCACGAGTTGCGATCGATGGCCGGTGATCCGATCGAGCTCGTCCATCACGACGTCTCGCTCGGCAACATCGTGGTGCTCTACAACGGGCAGGTGAAGCTCGTCGATTTTGGTGTCGCGAAGGCGAACATGACGACGGCGGGCCCGTCGAAGATTCAGGGCAAGTTCGCCTATATGGCGCCCGAGAAGCTGACGGGCGGCGCGGGTGATCGACGGAGTGATATCTGGTCGCTCGGCGTGGTGTTGTGGGAGGCGCTGACGCTGCGCCGGCTGTTCAAGGGCGGCAACGACGCCGACACGCTGAAGCAGGTGCTCGAGCAAAAGATCCCCGATCCGTCGGCGGCCAACGGCGACGTGCTCGCGGAGCTCGATCCGATCGTGATGAAGGCGCTCGAGCGCGAGCCCGAGAATCGCTACGCGACAGCGAAGGCACTCGCGCAGGATCTCGAGGAAGTGCTGCGCAAGCAGGGCTACGGTGGTCGCAACGATCAGATCGCGAAGTACATGCAGACGACGTTCGAGTCGCACATCAACGCGCGCAAGAAGCTGCTGCAGGAAGTGTCGAGCAAGGGTCGCGCGAGTGCGGCGGTGCTCGAGGCCGCGTTCGCGGAGCCGGTTGCACCATCGGCGGTCGGCAAGACGAGCGAGTTCTCGATCGCGTTCAAGGCGGCCGCGGAGGGCACGCCGGCGAAGCCGCTGTCGCGCGGCAGCATGCCGATCATGACGCTCAGCGATCTCGTGCCGCCGGTCGCGACGACGACGGCGGCATCGCCCGTGGTGACGCCGACCGAGCCTGCGGTGCTCGAATCGAGCCTGCTCGAGCTCACCGCGCGGCCGAAGCGCCCGGAGCCGTCGGGAACTACCGCGGCGGCGGGAAGCAAGAAGGGGCTGCTGATCGCGCTGGTCCTGATCGCGATCGCGGTCGCGATCGCGATCGCGATCATGATGTCGAGCGGCGACGACAAACCGACGGGTGGGCAGACAGCTGCACCGCTCGTGGTCGCCCCACCGCCGGATGCCGAGGTCAAGACCGTGGCTGTCGATGCCCAGGTGGTTCCCGACGCGGAGATCGAGATGCCGCCCGACGACGCGGCCGTGGTCGCGCCGCGGGTCCCGCGCCCCATCCCTCCAACCCCGCCCGCGTCACCGAAGCCGCAGCTCAACCTTCAAGAGCTCACGGCGACGGCGGTCCGCGAGATGGCGGGCGGCAAGCTCAGCATCGCGATCGGGACGTTCAAGCAGGTCACCGCGGCGAATCCCAGCTACGCGGCGGCGTGGCGCGGCCTCGGGATCGCGTACGAGAAGCAAGGTGCGAAGGCGCAGGCGATCACGGCGTTCCAGCGCTATCTCACGATCGCACCTGCCGCGAGTGATGCTGCTGCTATCAAGGAGCGACTCGAGAGGTTGAAGAAGTGATCCAGCGTGTGGTCGCGTACCTGCTGGTGCTCGCGCTGCTCGCCACGCAGGTCGCCGCGCAACCGGCCAGCGTCATGGTGCTGCCGATCGACGGCACCGCCGATCCGGCGCTGCGGACGAAGCTGACCACGCTGCTCGAGGCGGCGGTGGTCGACCTCGGATCGGTCACCTCCGGCACCACGACCCTCGGCGAGACGGCGGTCGCGATCGGCTGCGATCCGAACAGCGCGGAGTGTGCCGAGAGCGTGCGCACGACGCTGTCGGTCGACGTCCTGATCTTCGGGACCGCGACCGCGACCGAGCTCGTGGTCACCAAGGTCGAGAAGGGCAAGCCGGCGGTGATCTCCACCCAAACGCTCTCCTCCACCGGCGAGCTCGACGCCGCGGCGATGCAGCCGATCACGGGCAAGCCCGTGCCGGTGACCTGCCTGGGGAGCTCGATCCCACAACAGGACGGGACGTGTCGTGCGAGGCCCAAGCAGAAGCCAAGCACCGATCGCGTGATCGGCATCTCGATCCTCGTCGGCGCGGGCCTGCTGATGATCGGCGGGTTGACGCAGTGGAACGAGAAATCGAAGAAGCAGGATCAGATCGACGAGGCGCCGACCGAGACGCTCGCGGATTTTCAGAGGCTCCAGGCGCTCGAGGACGACGCGGCGAACAAGGCCATGACCGGCAATCTGCTCGTGCTCGGAGCACTCGGCGCCACGGTCGCCGGCATCTGGCTGCTGCGCCGCGACCGCA
>JBBQJJ010000593.1:0-4528 GCA_038325805.1 Haliangiales bacterium | reverse complement strand
ACGAGCTGGCAGTGCTCAGCAAGAACGGCAGGCCAGCGGCAAAAAAGCCCACGATCTCGCTCGGCCCCGGGACGCGAACAGTCTGGGTCAGATCATCGGACATACCCACTCCAGTCGACAGCGACGTCGGCTTCGTCACACATTAACCCCATCATTCGCCTGGTCGAAGGATCGACACAGGCGAACTCTGGGTTAATCACCAGTGGCGTTTGCGAACGTCGCGCAACCACCCATCGAGCGCGGTGATCGCCTCGGGATTGGGATCCGGCGGCAGCACCGAGGTCGGCCACGCGGAATCGATCGCCTCGATCGCCGCCGCGAGTCGCGGGCGCCACTGGGTAACCAGCTCCTTGTCGAGCGGCGTCTTCTCGCCGGTGCGCTTGATCGCGAGTAGCTCCTCGATCTCCGGTGGTACGAACTCGCCGAGCCGGGCGACATCGGTGATCAGATCGCCCTTCGCGAGCAACCGACGCCCTGTCGCCGCCGTGCGCAACACGTACAGCGCGCGCTTCGCGGTGGGTTTCTCGTCGAACAACCGCAGCTGTGACGTCGCGAACCCGCCGTAGTGACGACCGGCGCGACGCGACAACAGGCCGGTGATGATCGGTCGCGCTTCGGCCTGCAGTGCCGCATCGCCACCGAGGACGAGATCGCCGAGGAAGCGCTCGAGGAAGTTACCGTTGCCCTTCATCGCGCCGCGCAGCACCGGCGACAGCTCGTTGCTGCCGTAGTCGAGCTCGACGCCGTCGATCACCTCCATGTGATCCGGGGGATCGTCCGAGGGTGCGAGCCCGACCAGCTCGGACGTCGGCGCGATGTGCACGCACTTGAGATCGAGATCGCTGTCGGGCGACGGAAAGCCGTACGCGTGCGCACCCGAGAGGTAGATCACGAGGTGCTTTCGCTCGCGCTCGCGGTCCGCGATGAACGCGCGAGCCACGCGCTGCTGGTCGGGTGTCAGGACACTCCAGGGATCAATCGTCATAACGAGCCTCGGGCGGCAAGGGGGCATCGGCGCCCCAAGGACCCGGTTCGTTGACGACCGAGCGGCGCGCGACCTCGGCACGGATAGCACGCAGCGCGCGATCGGCACGCAGCACGTCGGGATGGCGAGGGAGCGGACTGGTCTGGCGAGCGGTCTCGAGCTTCGGCGTGAGCTCGCGCGCGAGCGCCATCACGTCGGCGGTCGGGACCTCGCCGTGCTTGATCGCGAGGAGCGTGGGGCGCAGGGCCTCGCTGACACGCACGTTCGGCGTCTCGCCGGCGAGCCAGCGGATCGCGAGGTCGAGCAAGCGGATCAGGTTGTAGGCGTTCTTCGGCCGGAGATCGCGCGGCATCGCCAGCCCGTCTCCTGATGATGGTCCTCGCGCGGCGGCGCGCAGCGACGACCAATCGTTCGCGGCGATCAAGCCCTGGTCGTGCATGGAGCGGTAGAGCTGCTTGATGTAGTCGCGCGCGCGAGCGATCGCATCGCTCCGATTCGGCGCCTCGACGCGCGCGGAGTCGGCGAGGCGCTCGGCCGCAGCATCGAGCTCGAGGGACGGGTCATCGCGCAACCAGCCGATGATCACGCCGCGATGCTCGGCGAGGCGCTGGTTGTGCTCGAGCCGATCGAGCTGCGACAGCGCGTAGCGACCGAACGAGCCGTAGATCTCCTGCGACAGAAACCCGTCGCGGATCGCGAGGAGCTCGTTCGCGATCGGATCGACCGCTTGTGGGTTCGCGAACAACATCTCGAGCGTGTTCGGATCTGCGCGCAGCGCCTGGCGGATCGCCTTGCCGACTTCCCAGTACGTGTGCGAGCCGTCGAGCGACACCAGATCCTGCGGTGGATCGACGAGCCCGATGGTCCACGTGAACGGCAGCGCGAAGATGCCGCGGCGGTCCTCGTCGGAGCCCTCGTGGGAGACGCCCCAGGCCCGCGAGCCGACCAGGGTGTCGAGCACCACGTGGGGCCGCAGCTGATCCCACGCTGCGGCCCGCCGATGTGCGTACCGCGTCACGCCGAGCTTGCGCGGCACCACCTCGATCCGTAGATACGTCGCCCGTTTGCCGTCGACGAAGACGACGTCGATCCGATCGCCGTCTATTCCGACGACGCGTGCTACCGCACCCTTCTGCCGAATCTCGCCGTCATCGATCGCCCGGTCGACGCGGGTCGTCACCTCGGTTCCCACGGGCAGCGGGACGACCGTCGGATCGAGGTCCGCAAGTCCCCCCAGCCGAAGTGCCATCTCCAGATGGTGCAGCAAGAACATGAAATTGTGAGCGGTCTGTGCGAGTTAACTCCTGGTGAAGCGTCGACCGAGGTGGCCGATCGTCGTCCTCGCGATCGCTGTCAGCATCGTGTTCGTCGCCGGCTGGGCGTGGTTGTTCGGTGGCGATCCAGACCCCGAGCTCGCGCGGCCCGACTGCCAGACCGGTCCGACGACGCCCGGCATCGACGTCAGCTACCACCAGGAGACGATCGACTGGAAGCGCGTACGCAAGGCTGGGGTCTTGTTCGCGTTCATCCGCGTCTCCGACGGCTCGACGTTCGCGGATCCGATGTTCGACAGGAACTGGAGCAAGGCGCGCCCGACCGGGATCCTGCGCGGCGCGTATCAGTACTTCCGCCCCGACGAGAGTGCGAAGGTGCAAGCCGATCTGCTGATCGAGAAGATCAAGCACGACCCCGGTGAGCTCCCGCCCGTGATCGACGTCGAGGCCACCGGCGGCAAGTCGGCGAAGCAGATCGCCCGCGGGATCGAGATCTGGGTCAGCCGGATCCGCGAGCGCCTCGGCGTCGAGCCGATCATCTACACGGGACCCGATTTCTGGAGGACTGCCGTCGACAACGCCGACTTCACCGAGCAGCCGCTGTGGCTCGCGCACTACACGACGAGCTGCCCGACGGTCCCCGCGCCATGGCAGCGCTGGACGTTCTGGCAGTTCAGCGAGCGCGGTGAGGTGCCCGGCATCATCGGCCCGACGGACATGAACGTGTTCTCCGGCACGTATGTCGAGCTCGAGGAGTTCGCCCGGCGGTCACGCCGCCCGCTGTAGATACTCATCGAACCGACGCGTTCCGACTGACGGTGCGATCGCATCGTGCTTCGCGAGCAGCACCGCGAACTTCGCGAACTGCCCCATCCGCGGATGGACGACCCGAACCATCGCCGCGTTGATCCCGGCAAGCCACGTCGGGAGTCTCCACATCCGGACCTTTCGATTGGCGAGCGCAGCGACGCGATCGAAGATCTCGGCGCGCGTCAGGATCTCCGGACCACCGACGGCTAGCTCCCGCGGGCCGTCACCGGTGATCTGCTCTGCGACGATCTCGGCGAGGTCGCGCTCGTCGATCGGATTCGTCTTGGTTTGCCCGGCGCCGATGTCCATCAAGAAGCCCCGCTTGGCCATCGGCAACAGCGCCGCGTACGCGGAGAAGAATCCGGTCGCCCGGATCACGACGCCGTCGATGTCGCGCATCGCGTTCGCCACGCGTTCATGAGCGTCGACATAGACGCAGCGTGCGAGCTCGGGTGGATGAGCGACGCCGACGTAGACCATACGAAGATCGAGCTGCTTTGCTGCCTGCGCCGCCGCGAGCCCGATCGGCGTATCCACCGCGCGATAGCCGCGCCACCCCTTGCCCAGGGCCATCGCGACGCTCGCACCGGCGCAATCGACGATCGCACCCACGCCTCTCGCGGCCGCGATCAGGGCTGCGGGATCGCGCGCTGACGCACGATCGACGGTGCGAACCGCATGACCCTTTGCGACCAGCTCCTTCGCGATCAACGTCCCGAGCCCACCTCGCGCCCCGATCAGCAACGTGTCCACGCGACTACGATGCTCGGCGATCCGAGTTCAGTCCTGCGACACGGCGTCGCGCTGGGTTAGAAATTGACCCGCACGGCGGCGCCACCGCGCATCGGCAGCACCGTCACGCGGTTGTCCTGCGTGGGCTTGCGCGATAGCAAGTAGAGCAAGCCCCCGCCGATGACCGCGCTGAAGCCGAGGCCATAGCACGCGTTCGCGTTGATCTTCGCGCGTGCGCGCTCGTCCTCCAACACCCTCGGATCGTCGCCACTATCGCAGCCGAAGGCGTCGCACCTCTCGAGCTTCGTATCGAGGTCGGCGACCTTGCCCGAGAGCAGCAACCCACCGAGTACGAGCGTGCCTCCGGTGCCGATCAACACGTAGCCGAAGATGCGGCGGTTGCGATTCGGATCGAGGTTCGGTGGTGGCATCGGATCGATGTGCCTCATCGCGTTCTCGCCGGTCGGCGCACCCGGCGTGATCGGCGCGGGCCCCACCGGCGGCTCGCCAGGGAGAGCTGGGGCCGGCAGCGGCTCGTCGGGCTTCTCGGTCTTCGCGCAGTCCTCCATGTCCTTGCGGACCTTGCTCACCGAGTCGCGCAGCTTCTTCACCTTCTCTTCGCGCTGATAGTTCGCGTAGAACTGCGCCGCGTTCGTGCAGTTCCTGCCCTTGAGGCGATACGCCTGCGCGATGTTGAAGAGATTGACCGGGTCGGGGAACAGCTTGT
>JBBQJJ010000592.1:0-4532 GCA_038325805.1 Haliangiales bacterium | reverse complement strand
CGGAGAAGGACATCATGCTGTACATCAACTCGCCCGGCGGTCACGTCTCGGCGGGCCTCGCGATCTACGACACGATGCAGTACCTGCATTGCGACGTCGCGACGATCTGCATGGGTCAAGCGGCGTCGATGGGCAGCTTCCTGCTCGCCGCCGGCACCAAGGGCAAGCGCTATGCCCTGCCCCACTCGCGCGTGATGATCCACCAGCCGCTCGCGGGCTTTCAGGGTCAGGCGACGGACATCGAGATCCACACCAAGGAGATCTTGAAGACCCGCGACACGCTCAACGAGCTGTACTCGAAGCACACGGGTCAGCCCGTCGAGAAGATCAAGAACGATACCGACCGCGACAACTTCATGTCGTCGGCGGTGGCCAAGGAGTACGGCATCATCGACGAGGTGCTGATCACGGCGAAGAAGGGCGGCAAATCTGACAAGCCGTCCGAGAAGTAGGAATCGCGGTAGGCTCGTATCCTCATGCCGATCGAGAAACGGGACGGAGCGTCGCTGACTTGTTCCTTCTGCGGAAAAGCGCAGAAAGAGGTCAAGAAGCTGATCGCCGGGCCTACCGTCTACATCTGCGACGAGTGCATCGGGCTGTGTAACGACATCATCGCGGAGGAGATCGAGAAGGAAGAGTCCACCTACGGGACCTCCTCGATCCCCAAGCCGGCGCAGATCAAGAAGGTGCTCGACGAGTACGTGATCGGCCAGGATCGCGCGAAGAAGATCCTCGCGGTGGCGGTGCACAACCACTACAAGCGGATCGATCACAAGCAGACCACCAACATCTCGCCGCAGGCGGATGGCGAAGAGATCGAGCTGCAGAAGTCGAACATCCTCCTGCTCGGCCCCACCGGCTCGGGCAAGACGCTGCTCGCGCAGACGCTCGCTCGCATCCTCAACGTGCCGTTCGCGATCGCGGATGCCACCAACCTGACCGAGGCCGGCTACGTCGGAGAGGACGTCGAGAACATCATCGTCTCCCTGCTGCAGAACGCCGATCACGACATCGAGCGTGCGCAGCGTGGCATCGTCTACATCGACGAGATCGACAAGATCGCGCGCAAGTCCGACAACCCGTCGATCACGCGCGATGTCTCCGGTGAAGGCGTCCAGCAAGCGCTGCTCAAGATCATCGAAGGCACCACGGCCTCGGTTCCGCCCAAAGGCGGCCGCAAGCACCCGCAGCAGGAGTTCCTGCAGGTCGACACCACGAACATCCTGTTCATCTGCGGCGGTGCGTTCACCGGCCTCGAGGACATCATCGAGAACCGGATCGGTCAGAAGATGATCGGCTTTGGCGCCGGCATGAACACCAAGGTCGAGCGCTCGCAGTGGGAGCTGATCCAGGAGACCGAGCCGGAAGACCTCCTGAAGTACGGCATGATCCCGGAGTTCATCGGTCGCCTGCCGGTGATCGCGCCGCTCCACGAGCTCAGTGAAGAAGCGCTCGTGCAGATCCTGACGCAGCCGAAGAACGCGCTGGTCAAGCAGTACCAGAAGCTGTTCGAGATGGACGGCGTCAAGCTCAAGTTCGGTAAGGGCGCGTTGACCCGGGTCGCGTCGATGGCGGCGGAGCAAAAGTCCGGGGCCCGTGGGCTGCGCGCGATCCTCGAGAACGCGCTGCTCGACATCATGTTCGATACGCCGGGTCAGTCCGTGAGCGAAGTGATGATCAACGAGGACGTGATCGAGAAGCAGGGTGCGCCGCTGATCACGTACTCGAAAGAATCGAAGACCGCCGCGGCTGAGGGATAGCCTTCCCCGCCGCGTGTGTGGCGGTCTGGTGGGCGGTTGTCGGGCACCCTTCGCCCACGCCGACATGTCGTCGGGTGGTCGCGACTCCTCGGAGCTGCAGCAGCAGCGCGCAGTTGCTGGCACATCAAACGCATGAGCCGCGCGCATGCACATTCTCTACATGCTCGTGATCGGTCTCGTTATCGGCGCACTCGCGAAGGCGGTGATGCCCGGTCGGGATCCAGGCGGCATCATCATCACGATCTTGATCGGGATCGCCGGCTCCATGCTCGCCGGCTTCATCGGGCGCGAGATGAATTGGTATCGCTTCGACGAGCCGGCCGGCTTCTTGGCGTCGATCGGTGGCGCGGTGCTCCTGCTCGCTGGGTACCGTTTGATCCGGCAGCGTCGCTAGTCGGCGAATTCGCCCGTATCGCTGAGCGAGTTCGCCCGACCGGACTCCAAAAAACTCCGAGCTGACGGAGTTCCAGCGGGTTGGGCGTGGCTCGATTGCTGCTCATCGATGCAGGATGTTTCACTTATCACGAACGACTTCCGCACTCTGCGCACTCGTCTTCGTCGCGGTTGGGTGTGGTGACAATGGCGGCGGTGGCGTCGACGGGAGCCCGGCGGACAGCCCGTCGAACAACCCGCCCAACCCGCTCGGCCTCGGCCCGGCGCCCGTCGATCTCGGTGGTTCGACGGACCTCGCGGCGGCTGGCAGCTACGTCATCCTCGCGAAGACGGGCATCACGAATGTCACCGGCTCGTCGATCACGGGTGGCCACCTCGGCCTGAGCCCCGCGGCCGCGAGCTTCATTACTGGCTTCGACCTGGTCGAGGATGCGTCGACCGAGTTCTCGACCTCCGCGTCGGTGGTCTCGCCGTCGCGTGTCTACGCGAGCGACTACTCGCCTCCGACGCCCACGAACCTGACGACGGCGGTGCTCGACATGCAGGCCGGATATGAGGATGCCGCATCACGCACGAACCCAGACTTCTTGAACCTGGGCAGTGGGGACCTCAGCGGTCTGACGCTCGAGCCAGGTCTCTACACGTGGGGCTCGGGGGTCACGATCCCGACCGACGTGACGATCTCCGGCGGAGCGACGGACGTCTGGATCTTCCAGATCTCGAGCACGCTCGAGGTCGACGCCAACAAGCAGGTGCTGTTGACCGGCGGGGCCCTGGCGAAGAACGTCTACTGGCAAGTGGCAGGTGCCGTGACGTTGCATGCCGACTCGCAGTTCGCGGGCATCATCCTGGCGAAGACCGGAATCACGCTCCAGACGTCGGCCATCATGAAGGGTCGAGCCCTCTCGCAGACCCTGGTCGCCCTCGACAACAACGCGATCACGGCTCCGTGAATCGGTAGAGGTCGTCACGCGCGCGCAGTCGCATGACAATGTTTTTTCGCGACCTCCCTGCCAGCCGCTCTCTAGCGGTTGGAGGGAGTAGCGAACATGACCGACGAATCGAATAGTTACGACCAGCGCCTCGCGCTGGCAGTGTGTGGTGCTCTGGTAGCCGGTATGGGATGCGGCGCTGCGAAGGCGCCGGATCCGGGCCCGGTCGCGACCAAGATCTCGAGGTCGAGCACGATCACCCTGTCCGACGACAACGCGCGCGTCGCGATGGTCAACCCCGAGGACAACTCGCTGAGCGTGTTCCAGACCTCGGACAACGCGAAGCTGTCGAAGACCGCGACCGGTGCGTCCCCGTCGTCGGTGGTGGTCGCGCCCGACGGCACGGTCGCGTACGTCGCGAACCGTGCGGACGGCACCGTGGTGCGGATCGCCGGCGTCGAGGGCGGCACGCCGACCGTGGATGCCACCGTCGACGTCGGTTCGGAGCCCGTGGCACTCGCGCTCTCGCCGAGTGGGAACAAGCTGTTCGTCGCCGAGCTCGCCGAAGGCCGCGTCTCGGTGATCGACACCGCGACGATGACCGTGGTGCGCTCGTTCCAGATCGATCGCCCGCGCGCGTTGCTCGTCACCAACAACGGGGACGAGCTCGACGACGACGAGACGCTCGTGGTCACCCAGTTCTACGGCGCCCCGGTCGCGGGCAAGGAATCCAAGGACGATGGCCGCACCGGCGTGGTGCGTACGTACGCACTCTCGGATCTCTCCGAGACGCACCAGATCACGCTGTCGCCGATCGATAGCGGGTTCCCGAAGGGCGGCGTCGACGGCGCGCCGACGCTGACCACGTCACCCAACCAGCTCGCGGCCGTCGCCTCCGCGAATGGTCGGATCTACGTGACCAGCGTGTCGGCGTCACCGGAGGGACCGACGCGGTTCGATAACAACGTGTTCCCCGTCGTCTACGTCGCGGATCTCGCGACCGGCATCGAGGTTCGCGACGCGAGCGGATCGACCAACCTCGCACGCAAGATCTACGACGCGATCCCGAACCCGTCGGGTTCGTCGCCACGGTTCATCCCCGGCGAGCTCTCCGATCTCGACTTCATCGCGGGCAGCAACGTCGCCTACACGGTCGGCCGTGCTGGGGATGTCATGCAGCGCGTGACCTTCGGTGACACCGTCGAGATCGGCTCGACGCAGAACAAGCAGATCGATCTCTCCGGCAGCGACGCGATCGGCAAGTGCCAGGCGCCGACGGGTGTCGCGATCGACGGCGAGCGCAACGTCGCGTACGTCAACTGCTGGATCACGCGGCGCCTCGGCGTCGTCGATCTCGACGCGCAGCAACTCGCCGCGACGTTCGAAGCGTCGCCCGCACCGGCGAACGCCGCGGAAGCGAGCGTGGCGCGTGGCCAGCGCTTCTACT
>JBBQJJ010000591.1:0-4536 GCA_038325805.1 Haliangiales bacterium | reverse complement strand
GCATCCGACGACGCTGGCGATCACCAAGGACGGCGCGGTGCTGTTCCGCCGCACGCCGCCACGGTCGTTCTCGTCGGACCTCTACGAGCTGTCGCCGGACGGGTCGGTCAAGACGCTGGCGACCGTCGCCGATCTGATGGGGTCGATCGAAGAGAAGCTCTCGGATGCCGAGAAGGCGCGGCGCGAGCGCACGCGAACAGCGACCAAGGGCGTGGTCGATGTCGACGTCTCCGACGACGGCTCGGTCGTGCTCGTCCCGCTCGGCGGCATGTTCCATCTCGTCGACCGACCGAGCGGCAAGCGCTCCGTCATCGATCCGAAGGGCGCGTCGTACGACCCGCATCTGTCTCCCGACGGCAAGACCGTCGCGTTCGTCCGCGATGGCGATCTGTGGACGATCACCGCCGGTGGCGCCGCGAAGCAGCTGACCAGGCACCCCGAGGGCTTCGAGTACGGCGTCGCCGAGCACGCGGCCATGGAAGAGCTCAATCGCCGCAACGGGTTCTGGTGGTCGCCGGATAGCAAGCAGCTCGTGTTTCAGCGCACCGATGCACGCGGCGTCGACACGCTCTACGTCTCGAATCCTCGCGAGCCTACGACAGCGCCGGTGCCGTTCAAGTATCCGCGCGCCGGACGACCGAACGCGATCGTCGATCTCGGCATCATCTCCGCCGCCGGTGGCGAGCCGAAGTGGCTGACCTGGAACCTCGCGACGCACCCGTATCTCGCGAGCGTGCACTGGGACCACGGTCCGCTCTCGGCGCTGGTGATGAACCGCGACCAGACCGACGTGCAGGTGATCTCGTTCGATCCCTCGACGGGAAAACCGACACAGCTGCTCACCGAGCACGACGATGCGTGGGTCAACGTCGCCGTCGGCGCGCCGCGCTGGCTGCCCGATGGCTCGGGCTTTCTGTGGATGACCGAGAAGGAAGGCGACTGGACGCTCGAGCTTCACGATCTCCAGCATGGCAAGGTCGTCCAGGTCACGCGCCCCGAGTTCGGGTTGCGCCACCTGCTCGCCGTCGAGCCGGGTGCCGCGATCGTCCAGGCGCAGACCGATCCGACGATGCAGGACATCTATCGAGTTCCCCTCGATGGCTCCACTCCCACGCGGCTCACCGACGGCAACGGCGTCGCCGGTGCGAAGGCGCAGCACGGCGTGGTCGTCGTCGATGTCGCGCTCGCGAAGGGCGGCAAGCAGACGTTCGTGCTCGGCGCGTCCGGCCGCCACGAGCTGCCGTCGGTGGCGGAGCAGCCGAAGCTCGTGCCGACGACGGTGATCGAGACCGTCGAGCTCGGCGGTCGCAAGCACCACGTGTCGATCACGCGGCCGCATGCCTTCGTCAAGGGCAAGAAGTATCCGGTGTTGCTCAAGGTCTACGGCGGCCCGCACGCGCTGATGGTCCACAACACGCGCGATGCGTACGTGATGGACCAGTGGTACGCCGACGCCGGCTTCATCGTCGTGCGCAGCGACAACCGCGGCACGCCGAACCATGGCCGTGCGTGGGAGCGCGCGATCCTGAAGGACCTCGTCACCGTGCCGATGGACGATCAGGTCGCGGCGTTGCAGGCAATGGGCGCGCGGTATGTCGAGCTCGATCTCGATCGCGTCGGCATCGTCGGCTGGTCGTTCGGCGGCTACATGGCGGCGATGGGCGTGCTGCTCCGCCCCGATGTCTTCAAGGCCGCGGTCTCCGGTGCGCCGGTCACGGACTGGGCGCTCTACGACACCGCGTACACCGAGCGCTACATGAAGACGCCGCAGCAAAACCCCGACGGGTACAAGCACGGCAACGCGATGACGCACGCCGCGAAGCTCGATCGCCCGCTGCTGTTGATCCACGGCATCACCGACGACAACGTGCACTTCGCGCACACGCTCGCGTTGATCGAGGCGCTCTACATCGAGGGCAAGTACGCAGAGGTGATCACGCTGTCGGCGACGCACATGCTGCCGGATCCGAAGCTCAACCTCGCGCGCGAGCGCGTGCAGATCGAGTTCTTCCGGAAGCACCTCGGCCCGCCGTGATCCTGCACCGCGACGAGCGGTGCGTGGTGGTCGACAAGCCGTCGGGGCTGTCCACCCACCGAGGATGGGATGACTCGGAGGATGCGTTGCTGCAGCGCGTGCGCGACGCCGTCGGCCTGTACGTCTATCCGGTGAATCGGCTCGATCGCGGCGCGTCGGGGATCGTGTTGTTCGCGCTCGACAAGGAGGCCGCCGCGGCGTTCTCCGGCGCGTGGGACCAGGCCGAAAAGATCTACCAGTGCCTGACGCGCGGGCATCCGCAGGATCAGACGATCGATCACGCGATCCCGAAAGCACCGGGCGAGGCGCGCGTGCCCGCGGTGACCGACGTCAAGTGCCTCGAGACGTTCGGCCGCTACGCGCTCGTCGAGGCGCGGCCACGCACGGGGCGATTGCATCAGATCCGTCGCCACTTGAAGCACATCTCCTGTCCGCTGATCGGCGACGTCCGCTACGGCAAGGGCGAGCACAACCGGATCTTCCGCACCGAGCATCACCTCCACCGGCTCGCGCTGCACTGCATCTCTCTCACGGTCCCGCATCCCGACGGCACCGAGCTCGCGGTGACCTGCGCGCTGCACGACGACATGGCGCAGGCGATCGTGAGCTGTCGCTCGGTGCAGGCCGGACGTGACGAGCAGCAGTAGCGCGTCGAAACCGGCTTCGCCGCACCGGCCTCAGCGGCGACGCGGAGACGGTGCGATGCGCGTCTCGTCGCTCGGCGAGGCTGGCAGCGTCCGGCGAACCGGCTCGAGCTGATCGACCGGCTGCGATCCGCGCGCGAAGATGATCTGGTCATCCTGCACCTCGACCTCGGTCGGATGTGGCCCCCAGTAGTTGAGCCCAGAGGGTTCGACCGCGGCGAGCATCGTGGCACCTGCTGCCTCGGGGAACGCCGGGAACGTCAGCGGGTACGCGGCCGGGCGTGCAGCCGTCGAGCTCTCGAGCACGAACGACTGCGGCTGCGTGCGTGCGAGATGCGGTGCCGGCATACCGGGTAGCGGACGCGAGTTGGGTGCGGGCAACGACGTGAACGGCTGCGGCGCGCACGGCGGATGAGGCGTGCCCTCGGCGAGGCGCATCAGGCGAACGTTGTCGGGTGCGATGGCAGGTGCCGGTGACAACGCGCGTGCGTGATACGGCTGGGACGGTCGTGGCAGCTCCGATCCGCGCGGCGGCGCGAACGACGGCAGCGGCGCGACGGCATAGGGAGTCGGTGCTGCGAATGCCTGCGGCGGTTGCGAGCCTTGCGGCAACGACTGCGTCTGTGGCGGGTGTGATGCCTGATCCCACGGCATCACCGTCGGATGCCACGAGCCTCGAACAGCGTGCGCGACTGGTGCATGCGGCGCGACCGCGATCGGCATCGGCAGCAGAGGGATGTGCGCCGCGGGCAGACCAGGAGGCTGCATCAGGTGCGGCATCATCACCATCTTGGGCTCCGACGTGCGCAGAGCGGGCGTCGACGGGACCGCGGTGCGCAACCCATACGCCGCGAGATCAGCATTCGAGTAGTGCTGATACGGCTGTGAGGCAGGCGCGACGAACGGCTGCGCTGCGGGTGCAACAAGCGGCTGCGCGACCGCCGGCTGCGGCACCAGCGAAGGAACGTACGGCTGCACGCTCGAGATGATCGGCGCACTCGGCGCGCGAACGACGAACGACGGCTCCGGCTGGATGAACGGGGCACTCTGCGCTCGCCGATTCATCATCTCGGGCTCGATCGCGATCGGCATCACCGCCGGACCGTGCTCCCACGCGGCGACGTTGAACTTCGCGAGTGACGGATCGACCGCCGACATGCCGAACTGCGTGCGCCGTTGCTCGAGCGCGAGGCGACGGCGGCGCGCCGCGCGACGACTGCGCATCACCAGACCGAGGAACAGCAAGCCCACGCCGACACCACCACCGACCTGGACCTCCTGCTGCTCGTACCACTCGCCTTCATCCAACGGATCGAGCTGATCGACCGACTCGCTCGTCGCGTTCGTCGTGACGGTGCTCGCAACGACCTTCGGCTCGATCTTCGCCACGCCCGCCGCCGCCGCACCTTCGACAGGGACGCCGTTGACGGTCGCCGCCGGCATCGCGACCACCGGACCGACGCCCGAGGTCGCATCGATCTCGAGCTTCGCCTCGAGGGGTGTCGGCTCGACATCGGTGTACGGGTCTTCGGGCGCCAGGTCGGCGCTCGCGGTTCCCGCCAGCGAAGCGAGCACGAGGAAGCAACAGGCAGCGTCGCGCACGTCAAGCACAACATCCGACCTCGCCCCACCATTCGATCCAAAAACGCCCTGGTTCCAGAGGGTTATTGGATTTCTTCGACTCTCCCCTCTTGGAAGGATCGCCGCAGTCCTTCCGTAGCCATGCGACCGATTTAGGTCGGTCTCGTCTGACTCCACATGCGCTACGTGGCCGTCCTTGTCGCCGTGTTGGGTGTTGCTGCCTGCTCGAAGGGGCACAACAAGGAGGTCTGTCGAAAGGCCGCCGATCACTACGGC
>JBBQJJ010000590.1:0-4555 GCA_038325805.1 Haliangiales bacterium | reverse complement strand
CGCGACGGAGACCCCTGCAACCGCGAGCCCGGCGAGGAACGCATAGCGCCACGCTCGATCGGGCGTCGCCTTCTGAAGGACACTACCGGTGATGCCGCTGATCCCGGCGATCCGGCCGTGGGTCAGCAACAGCAGCGCGCTTGCCGTGCCGATCAAGACGCCGCCGATCGCAGCCGTGACCCAGTCGGAGAACATGCCGTTGGTGTAAGCAGCTGCGATGCCAGCCCGTCGCCCCTGGTCAGCCGTTGGCCGAGGGGTTGGCGGTGCAACGCGGGCGATCCGTGTTGCACCGACGTTGCACCACGTTTCATATGCGGCGCGCCGTGACTCGGCACGCTCGGCGCTGGCGTGGCATCGCACGTGAACAGGTGGGTGACATGCTGATCGCCCATGCGACCGATCTGACCGGTGACGACGAGGCCGCGTTCGTGCACGCTGCCGCGCTGGCCTCCGCGAGCGGAGCGCGGCTGGTGTCGCTGCACGCCGGGGTGGTCGAGGGCAGCTCGGCGACCGCGGCGCAGCTTGCCTCGCAGTGGGGGCGGGCGATCGCCCACGAATTTCGTCGAATCGACCGCGACGACGACGCCGCCGGCGCCGTGGTCGAGGCAGTTCGCGAGCTCCGCCCTTCACTCCTCGTCCTCGGGACCCACGCGCGCCACGGGCTCGCGGCGGTGTTGCGAGGCAGCGTGGGTGAAGCGATCGCGCGCAACCTCGCCATCCCGACCCTGCTGGTTCCCAACACCGCCTCCGGCTTCATCGACACGGTCACCGGGGCGGCCCGGCTGAGCCAGATCTTGATCCCGGCGGGGACCGCGGCCGAGGCGACGCAGGCCACGGAGGCCGTCCATGCCTTGATCGCGCTGCTCGGCTGCGCGATGCCGAGGCTGCAGACCGTGCACTTCGGGCCAGTCGATCGCGAGCTCGCGGCGCTCGGCGCGCAGCAGCTCGAGGGCTGGTCTGCCGACGCGATCGTCGACCTCGCCGATCGACGAGAGGTCGAGTTGATCGCGATGACCACGCGGGGCCACGACGGACTCGCTGACGTGCTGGGAGGATCTCGCACCGAGCATGTGATCCGCTATGCGCGGCGGCCGGTGCTCGTCGTTCCATGGCGAGCATGAGTGCGGTTACGTCGCGTTTCATGGCTCACCGCAACTCGCGAGAATGCCGGGCAACCGCCGTGGCGTGCGCCTTGCTGTGATGGAAGACATGTTCGTCGTCGGACTCGTGTTGTCGCTGGCGATCGGTGTCTCGCTCGGGCTCCTGGGCGGCGGCGGTTCGACGCTGACGGTGCCTGTCCTGCACTACGTGTTCGGCGTCTCCGCGCACGGCGCGATCGCCAGCTCGCTGATCGTCGTCGGTTTGACGAGCATGGTCGCGATGGTGCCGCACGCCCGCGCCGGGCACGTCCGCTGGCGGATCGGGCTGGTGTTCGGCATCGCCTCGATGGCCGCGGCACTCGCAGGGAGCCGGATCGGCGCCGCACTCCCCGGTCAGGTCCTGCTGATCGCGTTCGCCGCAGTCATGGTGGTCTCGGGGATCGCGATGTTGCTCCGGACGCAGCGCGCGTTGGCCGCGCCGAGTCACGAGCCTCGGATGGGACGGATCGTTGTCCTCGGCGCGGGGGTCGGGTTGCTGACGGGCGTCCTCGGTGCAGGGGGCGGCTTCATCATCGTCCCGGCACTGGTGATCGCGGGTGGCTTGCCCGTGACCAGTGCGGTCGCGACATCGCTGCTCGTCATCGCGATGAACAGCGTCGCCGCCTATGCCGGAATGGCGATGCACGTCGATCTCGAGGGCGGGCTGATCGCGCCGGTCGTCGCACTCGCGGTCATCGGCACCTTCGCCGGGACGTGGATCGGGCGCCGGATGTCGCCGAGTCAGCTCCAGCGCTCGTTTGCATACTTCGTGATCGTGCTCGGGCTGGTGATCGCCATCGCGGAGCTCTGGTGAGTCGCAACTTGAAGGAGACAGTCATGGAGATCAAGGCCCTGTTCGACCCCGACACGTTCACGCTGACCTACGTGGTGTTCGATCCCACGAGCCGCGATGCCGTGGTCATCGACCCGGTGCTCGACTACGACGTGCTCGCATCACGAACCTCGACGCGCTCGCTCGGTCGAGTCGCGGCGTTGCTGTCCGAGCATCAGCTCCAGCTGCACTACTCGCTCGAGACGCACGCCCACGCCGACCACCTGTCGGGATCCGACTGGTTGCGGACACCCTATGGCGCGAAGGTCGCGATCGGCGAGGGCATCCGGGAGGTGCAGGAGACGTTTCGCGACATCCTCGATCTTCCCCATGTCGCGACCGACGGCCGGCAGTTCGATCGCCTGCTCGCGGACGGCGACGTGCTCGTCGCTGGGACCTTGCGGATCGAGACGATCGCGACGCCCGGGCACACGCCTGCCTGCGTGACCTACAAGATCGGCGACGCGCTGTTCACCGGTGATGCGCTGTTCCTCCACGACTACGGCACCGGCCGCTGCGACTTTCCACATGGTAGCGCGGACGCGCTGTTCGATTCGGTCTCGCGGCTCTATGCACTCCCCGATGCGACGCGTGTCTTCCCCGGCCACGACTACCAACCGAATGGACGCGCTGTCGCGTGGGAGACGACGATCGGCCGGTCGAAGCGAGAGAATCCTCAGTTGCGCGGCGACACGTCGAAGTCGGACTTCGTCGCGCTGCGGACTGCGCGCGACCGCATGCTCCAGGCTCCCCGCCTGCTGTACCCCAGCGTCCAGGTCAACATCGACGGTGGCCGGTTGCCACCCGCGCACGACAACGGGAGGAGCTACTTGAGCATTCCGATCACCCCGCGCGTCGAGGCGTTCGACGATGTCGATCCGGCCCACATGGCCCAGCATCGCGACGCGTTGCTCGTCGACGTTCGCGAGCCGCACGAATTTGTCGGCGAGCTCGGGCACGTGCCGGGAGCGCAGCTGGTTCCGCTCGCAACGCTCCTCGATGCGTCGACGAGCTGGGATCGCGAACGCGAGGTCGTGCTGATCTGCCGGTCGGGTGGACGGTCGGCGCATGCTGCGACCGAGCTCGCCAAGCAAGGGTTCCGGCAGCTGGCGAACCTGCGGGGCGGCATGATCGCGTGGAACCAGGCTCGACTTCCGATCGAGCGCTGAGGTTCGCGCATACGATGGCAGCCATGCACGAGGAGCTCGAAGAGCTGGTCCGGCTGGCGCTAGAAGATCTCGGTGGGCCGTGCGCGGTCCTCGATGCCGACCTCTCGATCGCTTCGGCCACGCCGATGGCCGATGCGCTGACCGGGGGTGCGCTCGTGCGCGGCGTCTCGATCGTCAAGGCGTTGTGCGGTGACGCGCCGGAGCGCCCCATCGCCGAGGCGCTCGCCGCCGGACGCCCGGTAGCGGGCGCGATCGTCCGACCCGATGCCACCGGTGCGATGCGGACCCTCGAGGTGCGTGCCTCGCCGATCCGTCGCGAGGGCGCGCGGGTCGGCTGGCTGGTGCTGTTCGCGCGACCCGAGGAAGGGGGCGTCGAGGCCGACGCGCCGGTGCTGTTCCACGGCATGTGGACGCGCGACCCCGGGATGAAGCGGATCTTTCACGTCGTCGATCGCGCAGCGCGGCGCGAGGTCAGCGTGCTCGTGCGCGGTCCGACCGGCAGCGGCAAGGAATTGATCGCGCGGGCGATCCACGAGCTGTCGCCGCGCAGTGCGGGACCATTTCGCGCGATCAACTGCGCGGCGCTGCCGGCGACGTTGCTCGAGAGCGAGCTGTTCGGACACCAGCGGGGCGCCTTCACTGGCGCGCTCAAGGACAGCCCGGGCATCTTTCGCGCTGCCCACCAGGGCACGCTGTTTCTCGATGAGGTGGCGGAGATGCCGCTCGAGCTACAGGCCAAGCTCCTGCGCGTGCTCGAGACACACACCGTCATCCCGATCGGTAGCACCGAACCGATCGACGTCGACGTACGTATCGTCGCGGCGACGCACCAATCTCTGAGGCGTGCCGTCGAGGAGCGCCGGTTTCGCGAGGACCTGATGTACAGGTTGCGGGTCGTCCCGATCTTCTTGCCGCCGCTGGTCGCTCGGCGTGGGGATGTCGAGCTGCTGACCGACAAGCTGATCGCGGTGTTGAACGAGCAAGGTGGTCGCCGGATCGAGCAAGTCTCGCATGGCGCTCGAGAGGTGATCGCGGGCTACCCGTGGCCGGGCAATGTCCGCGAGCTCCGCAACGCGCTCGAGTACGCGTACGTGATCGGGGACGGTACCGTCCTGCTGGACGTCGAGCTTCCACCCGAGGTCAGCGGTCAGGAGCTCGACCCCGAGACCACGCCGATCAACATGCGCTCGAGCGAGCTACCCGATGACGAGACGCCGGAGGTGCGACGCATCCGCATGGCGCTCGCGCATGCCGATGGCAATCGCGAGCGCGCGGCCCTGATCCTCGGAGTGTCGCGCGTCACGTTGTGGAGACGGATGAAGTCGCTCGGGATCCCGTTTGACGACGAGGGTCACAATCCAACATAGCCGTGCTTGACGGCGAAGCGCGTGAGGTCGGAGTTGTTGCGGAGCTGC
>JBBQJJ010000589.1:0-4587 GCA_038325805.1 Haliangiales bacterium | reverse complement strand
CACGTCGACCGGCTCGGCGAGATCCACACACGGTTCCTCGTGATCGCGACCGGCCGGTGGTCGCCGCGGCCACTGCGTCCGATCCTCGAGAAGCTCGGCGTGCGCTACGCGTTCCAGCGCGACGAGATCGGTGTTCGCATCGAAGCGCCCGCGGATCATCCGCTGTTCGCGACGCTGCCGGGCGTCGATGGCAAGCTCGTGCTGCGCGACGGTGATCTCGAGATCCGGACGTTCTGCACGTGTCGAAACGGCGAGGTCGTGCTCGGCGACGCCGACCAGCTTCGCGCGTTCTCCGGTCGCGCCGATGGCCCGCCGACAGGTCGCAGCAACGTCGGTCTCGTCGTGCGTGGTCGCTTCCCCGAGGCGCTCGATCGCGCAGCCGCGACCGGTCCGATCCGATTCAGCCTCGCGCGCTGGGATCGCGAGCTCCTCGTGCCCATCTATGGAGCCGCCGGCGCCGCGGCGCTCGACCACGCCCTGCTCCGCTTGCGCGAACACGTGCCACTGCTCGTCGACGCCACGATCCATGCCCCGGTGATCGAAGGTGTCGGCGACTATCCGATCGACGACAACTTGCAGATCGCGCCGCAGGTCTGGATCGCCGGCGATGCGTGCGGTCGGTTCCGCGGCATCGTCGCGAGCATGATCAGCGGTCGCTACGTGGCACGTCAGATCGCGCGAGCCATCGGATGATCAGCTCGTCCGCGTGCACGGCGAGCTCGTCCACGGTGCCATCGTTCGGCACCACCTCGCTCCACAGCTCCGGATCGTCGAGCTCGGTCTCGGTGTGGTGCGTGTCCTTCGCCGCGTCGAACTGCCATCCCGAGGCCGCGCGATGCTCGTCGCTGCGAGTGATCCGCACGACGTGGGGGGGACCCACGGTGCGTAGATGCTCGAGCTCGAGGCGCAGCCTCAGGTCGGTGATCAACGCGGGCGCCTCGAGCCGGCGCAGGACTTCGCGCACGAAGACCAGCGGATCCGTCGCGAGCGACTCGACGGTGAACTGCGTCAGCTGCGGGCGCCACGCTTCCTTGTAGGCGCGATCGTCGAGCAGTCTCGCGAGGTCGACCTCGGGACGCGCCGACGCGAACATCCGCTTGCTCTCGCCGGCGAACGCGTAGGTGGACAGCCTGCTTCCTCGCCGGTCAGCGGCTTCGACGAGCAACCGCGCCAGCGTGTCCTTGCCCGCGAATCGCTTGCCGGAGATGCAGAGCACGCGCATTTCGAAAGCATACGCCGATGGCGCGCTATGCTACGGCGCGATGCGGGTCGCGATCTTCGTGGGGTGCCTCCTCGGCTGCAGCGGCTCGACGAAGCCGCCGGCACCCACCACCGGGACCGACACGCTGAAGCTCGCCGTCACGGTGCCGGCGGCGCATCGCCCCCCTCAGCGCACTGCAGACGTCCGGATCTCGGTCACTGCGAAGACGATCGTGTTCAATGGCATCCCGCTCGGCAGTCAGCCCAAGGTCGCCGACATCAAGGCGATCTACGGCGAGCCCGATCGGACCTGGGATTCCGGCGGCGCCAATCGGATCCACACGTGGGACACGCTCGGCGTGCTCGTCTACGAGCCGTACGCCGTCGACGGACGGACGGGTGATGGACGCTGCATCTCGGCGACGTTTCCCTTCAAGGCGATGTCGTCGTCGTTCTCGCCGAAGACCTTGTTCGGCGGGACGGTCACGCTGGACCAGCGGACCCTGGATCCGAGGCTGTCGCTCGGCGGCGTGCTCAAGTGGGCTGGCGCGACGCAGCCGTACACCAAGCAATCGATCGTGTTCGACCGCGAGGAGTTTCACGTCTTCACGATCGAGGAGAACGCAGGTCGAGGTCTCGACCTCGTCGAGATCAGCTTCTGGCAGAAGCCCGACGTCAAACCGAGCCGGCCAGTCCCGCGCGTTCCGGACAACACCGACGGCGACGACTGCAAGCCCGACGATGTCCCGCACTGCACCAACCGCGCGCTCGCGTATCAGAGCGGGACGGCGGGCCGAATGAGCTTCGAGCGCGCCTTCGAGCTGGTCAGGATCGCGTGCGCCGGCGGCGACGTGTTCGGCTGCGTGATGATCGGCAACATGTACGACGCCGGCAAGGGCACGCCCCAGAACAAGGCCGAGGCCAAGACCTCCTGGAAGCGCGCGTGCACGCTGGGCTACAAGCCGGCCTGCGAGCTCAAGTAGACCGAATTCGCGCGAGCACGGCACGCGCCGTGGTCGAGAGTCCCTGCGGATCGAGGGCGGCTTCGAGCGTGCGCAACCGGCGCGCGCGCTCGTAGGCCTCGACCCGCCCTGCTTCGTCGAGGTCGTGCCACGACGGGTGATAGCGGAGCTCGTCGCGCGACGGCGGACGATACGCACCCGCGACTTGTTCGATCAGCTCTTCGTCGTTCATCGGCTAGACCTCGATGCCTCGTTTGCCGAGGCAATCGGCAAGCAGCTGTCTCGCACGCGTGAAGTTCTGGAGGAACGTGTTGAGCCGCATGCCGAGGCCTTCAGCGAGCTCGGCATCGTCGCGCCCGCCGCCGGCGTCGAGCCGAGCATCGAGCACGATCCGTGGCTTGGTCGGGAGCTTGTCGCGACAGTCGACGATCGCCTGCCGCAACATCGGATCCGGAACCGGCACGTCGACGACGACTTCCTCGTCGTGCAACTCCTCGGTCGCTCTCGCCTTGGTCCGGCGCAACTCGCTGACGGCGAGGTTGCGCGCGATCCGCACCGCGAATCGAATCAACGCATCGGGTTGGCCGTCGGGAGTGAACGTCGGAGCCACCTGCCACACGCGCACCAAAGCTTCCTGCAGCACCGCCTCGACGTCCAGCACCCGCGCGAACGATGCGAGACTCCCTCGCACGCGCGGCTCGGCACCGGCGAGCCACTGCCCGAAGGCATCGGCGTCGCCCGCGGCGATCTGCGCGTGCTGGAAGTCCGAGTCGGTCACGGCACGAGCCACCAGGCGAGGAACGCGATCACCGCGAGCAGGAACAGCAGCGCGAGGAACAGCGGCAGCCGGCTGCGCTTCGGGCGCGTCTCCAGCGGCGCGGTGATCGTCGCGAGCGAGCTCGTCGGCTCGAGCTCCTTGCGCAGCATCGGCGCACCGCGCTTCGCCATGGAGCGGTCCTGCATCCCACGCTCCTTGCTCTCCGGCGCTGCAGGTCGTGCCTGCATCTGAGGCTGCGCGGGAGCCGACGGTGTGGGCGGCGGACCCGACAACGACTGAGGCTCGTAGCTGTCGTCCCGGTCGTAGCTCGCCATCGCCCCGGTATCCTCCTCCACGGAGAAGCTCTCGCTGCCACCGAGTTCCTCCTCGAAGCTCGCGCTGAACTCATCCTGCCCACCGAGCTTGTCCTCCGCGCCACTGTGCATCAGCGACTTCATCATCGGCTGGGCCAGTTGCATCGTCGGCGCAGTCGCGGCGCGCAAGCCGAAGCTGCTCATCGCCGTCCCGTACGGCAGCTCCTGAGGCTGGACCTCGTGGCGCGAGGGACCCTCGACGTGAGAATCCTCGTCGACCGCGACCCACGACGTCAGCCGCGTCGCGATCTGGAACTTGACGCCGGTGGTCTCGATCTCGCGATCGATCGTCTTGGTGTCGCCGATCGTCCATCGCATCTCGAGATCCGCGACGTGCTCGCGCGCATACAGCGCGGGGATCGCCAGATTCCCTTCGCCACCGCGCGCCGGCAGCACGGTGATCCGCTGGACCCACACCTCGGTCGCCACGCGATACGGATGACCCTGGCGAGCCTCACCATGCGCCAGCTCGCCACGCACCACGATCTCTCCGCCCTCCGGCGACAGCACCACACCCGCGACCACCGGCGCGCCCTCGAACACGTCGGGGCACGCTTCGGGTGCACACGACACCAGCGCACTGCCCGAGATCTCGACGTTGGTCAGCACCGGCGCACGCATCCGGTCGACGAGCCGCTTGGTACCGCGCTCGATGTCCTCGTCTGGACCGATCAGCACCTCGACACCGCGACCCGCGCGGGCAAGCGCCGTCGCGAGCGAGCGATTGACCGCCGAGCCGATGCCGAGCACGTGGAGCCGGCACGACTTGGGGAGGTTGTCGTGCAGCGTCTGGATCACCTGCTGCTCACCGCCGATATAGCCATCGGTGACCAGCACCACCTGACGCTGCGCACCGATCCGCAACGCATGCAGCGACTCGCGCAGCGCCGACGCCATCTCGGTGCCGCCGCTCGCCTGGCGCGACCGGACCCAACGGATCGCGTCGCGCTTGGTGCGCTCGCTCGCCGTCACCGGATCGGTCTGCCACCGCTTGGTCTCCGAGGAGAACTCGATGACCTCGAGGCGGTCGAGCTCACCGAGCGACTCGATCAACATCGAGATCGTGTGCTTCGCCTTGTCGAGCGGCTGACCGCTCATCGAGCCCGACGTATCGAACAGGATGGTCAGATCGCGCGGCAGCGACACCGCCTTCGCCGTGCTCGCCGGCGGCACGATCGTGAGGAGTCCGTACGAGTGCTCGTCGCCCTGGGGGCGCGCCACGTCGAGGGCGAGCCCGACCTCGCGGGTGGCGACCGGCCAGCGCACGACGATGTCGCGATCGAGCGCCGCCTCG
>JBBQJJ010000588.1:0-4600 GCA_038325805.1 Haliangiales bacterium | reverse complement strand
CTTGCAGATCAGGACGATCGGCTTGCCGCGCACGAGGAACTTCTCGGGATCCTCACGCAGGGTCTCGAGCGGGATGTTCCGCGCGTGCTCGATGTGACCGCTCTCGAACTCGTTCGGGTCGCGAACGTCGATCACGTCGCACGCCTCCCGACCGAGCAGGTCGACGGTTTCAGCGGTGTCGATGGTGTGGACCATGACTGAGATCCGTTATAACGGAAGGCCGTCGGGATGGCAATGACTCAGTCTCACCGGAATCCAGACCCCGCTGCAATCACACGGGGTTAGAGACCGATCGACGGTGCGCCTGGAGCCGGGTGACCGCATCGACGAGCGCGTCGATGTCCTCGCAGACGTTGTAGAAGGCGAGCGAGGCGCGGACCGAGGCCTCGAGCCCGAACCGCCGCAGGATCGGCTGCGCGCAGTGGTGGCCACTGCGGACCGCGATGCCCTCCTTGTCGAGGGCCGCGCCGACATCCTCGGTACGCTGGCCATCGAGCACGAACGACAGCACGCCGGCCTTGTTCACCGCGTTGCCGATGATCGTGAGGCCTGGGACGCGGACCAGCTTCTCGGTCGCGTAGGCCAGCAGGTCGTGCTCGTAGCGATCGATCACGTTCATGCCGATCCGCATCACGTAGTCGAGGGCGGCACCTAGCCCGGCGGCATCGGCGATGTTGCCGGTGCCTGCCTCGAACCGCCACGGCGGCGCCTGGTAGACGGTCTTCTCGAACGTGACGTCAGCGATCATGTTGCCGCCGCCCTGCCACGGCGGCATGTCGTCGAGGATCTCCTTGCGCCCGTAGACCGCGCCGATGCCCGTGGGTGCGAACACCTTGTGGCCCGAGAACACGTAGAAGTCGCAGCCAAGCTGCTGGACGTCGACCGGCATGTGCGAGACAGCCTGCGCGCCGTCGAGCATCGTGCAGACGCCATGCTGATGCGCGATCTCGATCATCTCGCGCGCCGGCGTGATCGTGCCGAGCGCGTTCGACACCTGGGTGAACGCGACGAGCTTGGTGCGTGGGTTGATCAGCCGCTCGTAGTCCGCCAGGATCACGTCACCGCGATCGTCGACGGGCGCCACTCGCAGCTTCGCGCCGACCCGCGCGCACAGCATCTGCCACGGCACGATGTTGGCGTGGTGCTCGAGGTGGGTGATCAGGATCTCGTCACCCTTGCCGATGTGCTTCACGCCCCACGTGTTGGCGATCAGGTTGATTCCCTCGGTGGCACCACGCACGAAGATGATCTCGCTCGTCGACGGCGCGTTGAGGAACTTCCGCGTGCTCTCGCGGCCGCTCTCGAACGCATCGGTCGCGCGACCCGCGAGCGTGTGCGCGGCGCGGTGCACGTTGCTGTTCTCGTGCTCGTAGTAGTGGCTGATCCGATCGATCACGGCGCGCGGCTTCTGCGTGGTCGCGCCGTTGTCGAGCCACACCAGGCGCTTGCCGTGGACGCGCTCCTCGAGGATCGGGAAGTCCTTGCGGACGACGTAGGGATCGAACGGCTGGTAGGTCTGCCGGATCGCGCGCTCGTCGTGCGATCGATTCTCGCCGCCGGTGATCACCGGCGACCGGTTCGCGAGCGGCGTGTCCGACACGCTCGGAGCGTCGATCGCGACGCCGTCGGTGAACGGCAGCAGGTAGTCCGGCGAGACGAACGGATCGACGTCGACGTCATCGCCGATCAGCGACAACCGACCGACGCGACCGTGGTTCGAGTTCTCGAACGGCTGCCAGTGGTCGAGGTTCGTCGTCTCGGCCGGTGACCGACCAAGACCGGGAGACGGAGCCGCAGCCGTGTCGCGCGTACCTGCGTTGGGCGACGGGCTCGACCCGTACTGCTGAACCGGCGAGCTCGTCGTGGTCCGCTGCGACGACGACGGCAGCGCGTGCACGGTCTCACCGGCGAAGCCTTGCAGCTCGTTCGCGTTGGGCAGTGAGGTCTGCGGCAACGAGCCCGGCGACGACAGCGCAGCGCCACCGACGGGCGGCACCGCACCGAAGCGTCCGAGCCCGGTGTTGCCGAGGTGCTCGGCGTTGTGACCGAACGGGATCGACGGCGCGGCCGGCATCACCGATGCGGGTGCACCGGGAAACCCACCCGGAGACGCGACATTGCTGGCCGGGATCCCGAAGCCGCCGGGGCGGCCTGGTGCTGCCGTGCCGAGCGACGACGTCGGTAGGTTCGGCGCGCGCTCGACGAATTCGGGGCCCGCGCCCCGATGTGGCAGGTCACCCGGCGCCGGTGTCGAGCCGAGCTCCTGCGCTTGACGCTGCTCCGGCGTGCCGCGCTGCGACTCCGTCGAGTGCGCGCTCGTGGGTTGCTGCGGCTGCACGTGCGAATCGAGTGGAGGACCGACGTGCGAGCTCGAACCGGTGGCCGGTAGGAACGGAACCGAGAAGTTCTCGTCGCCGCTCGCGTCGAGGACCTTCGAGAAATCAGGGGAGCGCAGCTCGCTCGGCGTTCCGTGGCTGGTCGTGCCACCACCACGAGAGACGAGCGATTCAGGCGCCGGCGATCCCGACGGACCACCGGCGACGGCAGGCGACGGAGCGATCGCGTCCTGCCCTTGCGCTGTCATCGCGACCACCTGCGGGCTGATCACGTCGAGCGGAAAGCCTGGGGTGCCCGGCGCGTGCGCCGCGAGCTGCGGTGCCGTACCCGGCGATGCGGGCGAGCTCATGCCGCGACCCGTGGTCAACGATTCAGGCGTTGGCAGCGGCACCGCCGACACCCCCATCTCGTTGGCCATCCGCGCGAGCATCATGCTCATCGTGTTCGGATCATCCCCCGCGAACGCCACGCCCGGCGGCGCGAAGGCCGCACCCGCGAGCCCGGGCGTCGACTGCACGATACTCGGACCGGGGTTATGCGGCACGCCGCCGATCTCACCTCGATCGCCGAGCTGCGCAGCCAAGGCGCGCAACTCGTGCGGAGGCAAGTATCCAGAGCACTCGTCGGAGGAGGACATCTAGTTACGGACCGTAGTCGTGATAGCGATCGACCTCGACACCCTCGAGCACGCCGATCGCGTCATCGACGAGCGTGGCCGCGGAGCAGTACAGACTGATCAGATAGCCCGCGGCGCCCTTCTGGTTGATCCCCATGAAGCGGATCGAGAGCGACGGCGACACTTCGCCCGGGATGCCCGGCTGGAACAAGCCGATCACGCCGCGCTTCTTCTCGCCGGTGCGCATCAGCAGGATGTCGGACTTCTTGCCGCTGATGTGGAGCTTGTCGGTCGGCACGAGAGGGACGCCGCGCCACGTGATCATCGGCGTGCCGAACAGCGTCACCGTCGGCGGTGGAACGCCGCGGCGCGTGCACTCGCGACCGAACGCCGCGATCGTGCGCGGGTGCGCGAGGAAGAAGCTCGGCTCCTTCCAGACGCGCGCGAGCAGCTCGTCCAGGTCATCCGGCGTCGGGGCGCCACCGCGCGGCTTGACGCGCATCGAGTCGTGGACGTTGTTGAGCAGACCGTACGAGCCGTTGTTGATCAGCTCGTCTTCCTGCTTCTCCTTGATCTTCTCGACCGCGACGGTCAGCTGCTCTTTGACCTGATCCATCGGAGAGCGGAACAGATCCGAGATCCGGGTGTGCACCTCGATCGTCTTGGTGCAGACGTTGAGCACGTACTCGCGCGGCTTCTCCTGATAGTCGACGAGATCGAGCGTGCGCTCCTCGTTGTCGTCGGGGTTGCAGTTGTCGTTGAGCCTGTCGTCGATCACGCGGTTGACGCGGTAGACGCCGGCTTCGACTGGAGTCCACGGCAACAGCTGGACGAGCCAGCGCGGTGTGATGCCGACCCACTGCGGGGGCGTCTTCGTGGTGTTGGAGAGTTGCCGCGCAGCGCGTTCGCCGAGCGTGCGGCGATCAGGAGTCGGATCGGCCATGGTTTGCCGGCGGTCTTAACACGACGAGATCGAGCGCCTGCGCGCGGGATGAGCGTTTCTGCCGCGATCTCCTCGGGATTCTCTGCCGCTCCTACGGTTCTCTCCGCGATCGCGGATGCGTGTTACGACCGCATCGTGAAGCCGCGTGGTGCGCAGCGGGTGTCGCCTGATGCGCTGCGCGCGGCGAAGCTCTCCCACGTCCCCGGCGTGACGATCGCCGAAACCTGCGAGCGGTTCGACGTCACCAAGGCGGAGGTCACACGGGCGCGCAAGGCTCCCGCATCGAAGCCGTCGATCACCGAGCTCGCGCTCGCGGCGCTGACGAAGAACGGGACGACGAAGACGGGTGCGATCGCCGACCTCGAGAACGTCGCGGCCTGGATCGACCACGTCAATCACGACGGCTGCACGGTCGACGAGGTTCGCATACTCCTCGCCGCGCTCGTCACCTTCGACGAGGCTCGCTGGCGGTTCGCCGGCACCTGGCCCTAGGCTAGAGGCTGCCCGGAAATTCGGGCAGTTCTCATCGAGACCTTGCTCGGTGGAACCTTCAGATTTCCACGTTGACGTTGACGTTGACGTTGACGTTGACGTTGAGGTGGTCGTGGGACGTAGACGGCGACGGCGGCGTGGACCTCGGCGATCCCCGTTGACCAGCACCGCGATCCGGACGCAACCGTGGGCTCGTTGTGCCGATAGGTCGG
>JBBQJJ010000587.1:0-4607 GCA_038325805.1 Haliangiales bacterium | reverse complement strand
TTACCAGCAGCACCAAGGGGCTTGGTCAGGCGAACGGCAGCGGTACGACCGCTGGCCAGCAGAGCCTGCTCGCCGCGACCTTTCGTGGAGCGGACGCGGAGTGGACGGAGGCCGAGATGCGCGCCGTCTACAACGTCCTGCTCCCGATCGGTACCACCGTTCCCTGGTAGTGCTCGCGAGCGGCCCACGACCGCGACTGCTCTACGTCGTCTCGGAGGACTGGTACTTCCTCTCCCATCGATTGCCGATGGCGCGTGCCGCGCGAGACGCCGGATTCGATGTTCACGTCGCGACGCACGTCCAGCACGGCGCCGAATCGATTCGCCGCGAGGGATTCACGCTGCACGGTATTCCGTTCGAGCGTGGCAAGCTGTCGATCGGCGCGGGGTTACGAACAGTGCGAGCGGTGCGTGCGATCCACGACGACATCCATCCAGTCCTCGCCCATCACGTGTCGCTGCAACCGGCCGTGTTGGCCTCGATGGCTGCGCTCGGTCGAGACGTGGCATGTGTCAATGCAGTCACCGGATTTGGCTTCGCCTTCACGTCGACCTCGCTCAAGGCTCGTGCGATCCGACCGGCGCTCTCGGCGCTGCTCCGGTGGCTGCTCGGCCGACCATCATCCATCACACTCGTCCAGAACCCGGATGACCGCGCAGCCTTGCTCGCGTTGCACGTGCCCGCCGACCGGATCGTGTGCATCGCCGGATCGGGTGTCGATCTCGAACGCTTCACTCCCACGCTGGAACCAGCGGGTCGCATCACCGTCGGCTTCGTCGGACGCCTGCTTGCAGACAAAGGCGTGCACACGCTGGTTGAAGCGCACCGTCTGTTGAAGCAGCGAGGAGTCGATATCGCGCTGCAGATGGCAGGAACACCAGATCCCGCGAACCCGAGCAGCGTCACCGAGATGGAGCTGAGACAGTGGCGTGCCGCGGGGATCTCTTTGCTTGGACATGTCGAAGATATCCCGGCGTTCTGGGCGTCGACTCACATCGCGGTGCTTCCGTCTCGGCGAGAGGGACTTCCGAAAAGCTTGCTCGAAGCAGCGGCGAGCGGTCGGCCGATGGTCGCGAGCGATGTACCCGGTTGCCGCGAAGTCGTCGGCCCGACGACCGGGTTGCTGGTGCGAGTCGACGACCCGAAAGCACTCGCGGACGCGCTCGAAACGCTAGCGACCTCGCGCGAGCTGCGACTCCAGATGGGTGCAGCCGCTCGGCGCGATGCCGAGGCACGGTTCGGTGACGCGCGGATCGCCCGCGAGACCGTTGCGCTCTATCAGAAGCTACTCTCGGCTCGCGCATGAGCGCCTCATGGCTGTTCGGGGTTGTTGTCCTGGTGCTCGCTTCCGCACTGGGAACGGCATTTCTGATCGTGCTGTCGGCGCCGCTGCTACGCCGGTACGCGCTTGCACGGCCGAACGCACGCTCGTCCCACATCGCTCCAACACCGCAGGGGGCGGGTGCGGCGGTTATCCTCGTCACGATCGCTGCAAGCTTGATCGCTGTAGCGATCTCTGGTGCGCCGCTCGACGAGATCGTCATGGTGTTCGCCGCCGCCGTCGCACTCGCGATCGTCGGAGCGATCGATGACATCCGCGTGCTCGCCGCGTTTCCTCGGCTGGTGGTCCAGCTCGCCGCCGCGGTGACCGCGGTGGTCACGCTGCCCGACACCATGCGCATCCTCGACCCCCTGCCTTTTCTGCTCGAGCGGGTGGTCCTGATCTTCGCGATCGTGTGGTTCGTCAACCTCGTTAACTTCATGGACGGGATCGACTGGATCACCGTCGCGGAGGTCGTTCCAGTCACAGCAGCTCTCGTCGTGCTGGGTGCGCTTGGCGAAGTTCCCGAGGTGATCGCGATTGTCGCGCTCGTGCTCGGTGGTTCGATGATCGGGTTCGCGCCGTTCAATCGCCCGGTAGCGAGCGTGTTCCTCGGGGATGTTGGCAGTCTCCCGATCGGGCTGATACTCGCCTGGATGCTGATCGTGACGGCTGGTGTCGGGCATCTTGCCGCCGCGATCCTGCTGCCGCTGTACTACCTGGCGGACTCGACGATCACCCTCGGCAAGCGCCTCGCACGAGGAGAGCAAGTCTGGCAGGCACACCGCACCCACTACTATCAACGCGCGACGACCAAGGGCTTGACGGTTCTTACGGTCGTGACGCGTGTGTTCGTCGTCAACCTCGGCCTTGGTGGTCTCGCGATCGCGACGGTGGTGATCCCGGGCGTCGCCGTCGATCTCGCCGGTGTCGCGGCAGGCGGGCTACTTGTCGCCGGCTTTCTTCGGAGCCTGTCGCGAGGCTGCGTGTGAAGACAATTGCCGTCACCGGCGCCACTGGGTTCGTGGGTCGGGCTCTGGTGCCTGCTCTCGAGGCTCGCGGTTGGCGCGTACGGCCAGTGGTACGAGACAAGCTCGGTGACCTCGAGCGCCCGGTCGACTGGAGCTCCGTCATCGATGGCGTCGACGCCGTCGTTCACCTCGCCGGGATCGCACACTCAGAGGGTGTCGCCGACACCAGCTACGAGCAGGTCAATCATCAACGGACGGCCGAGCTTGCTCGTGCCGCCGTGCGTGCCGGAGTCTCGCGGCTCGTGTTCGTCTCGTCGATCAAGGCGCAGACCGGGCCGACCTCGACCCGGGTACTCGACGAGACTGATCCTGCCGCACCCGTCGATGCGTACGGTCGCTCGAAGCTGGCGGCGGAGCATGCAATCGCAGCCACCGGCGTCCCGTTCACGATCCTACGCCCCGTGCTGATCTACGGGCCAGGCGTCAAAGGCAACCTCGCGTCGCTCGATCGGATCGCGCGCCTTCCGGTGCCCCTGCCGTTCGGTGCAATGACCAATCGTCGTTCGCTGTGCTCGCTGACCGGCTTGACCGACGCGCTCGAGCTCGCCATTACCAACGAGCGCGCCGCGGGACAGACCTTGATTGCTGCGGATCGCGAACCGATCGAACTGCATGCATTGATCACCGCGATCCGCCGCGGTCTTCATCGACGACCATTGCTCCTGCCGATTCCACCATCAGTGTTGGAGGCCGCACTGCGTGTGGTTCGTCGCGGTCCGATGTGGGAACGGCTAGGTGGCGAGCTAGCGGTCAGCTCCGCTCGCTTGCAGGCGTTGGGTTGGCGGGCGCGCGACACCGCCGTCGAGCTCGCACGTACCCGCCTCAGTTGACGGAGGGTGTTGGGGCAGGGCGTCGTCCGCGCCACTACTCCGCGAGCTGCGGGCGATCGACTCGCTACCGGGGCGCGGCTCACAGCTTGCCACGTACTCGGGGACGATCTGGTGGAGGCCGGCGCGTAGGTCCTCCGCCGAGCCAGTATCCGCGATGCCGAGGAGACGCTCGATATCGGCGACGACCTCGTCGGGGCGCGGCGCGATCCTTCCGATGAAGATCTTTGGATGCTTGGTCTTGTCCGCGTCTTCCGCGCTCGTCGACAACTCTTCGAACAGCTTCTCGCCGGGGCGAACGCCGGAGAACTCGATCTTGATGTCGTCATCCGGCCGGAGTCCGGAGAGCGTGATCAGGTCGCGTGCTAGATCCACGATCTTCACCGGGCTTCCCATATCGAGAATGAAGATCTCACCACCCTGACCCATCGCGCCCGCCTGCACCACTAGCTGCGCGGCCTCGGGGATGGTCATGAAGTAGCGCTGCATGTCCGGGTGCGTGACCGTGATCGGCCCGCCGCGTGCGATTTGCTCCTTGAAGATCGGGATCACGCTGCCGTTCGAACCCAGCACGTTGCCGAAGCGAACCGTCACGAAGCGCGTCTTCGAGCGCTGCTCGCGGGTCTGGCACACGATCTCCGCGACGCGCTTGGTGGCCCCCATCACCGAGGAGGGGTTCACCGCCTTGTCCGTCGAGACCATGACGAACTGCGCGACGCCGAAGCGATCCGCTAGCCCCGCCACCGTGCGGGTGCCACCGATGTTGTTCTTGATCGCCTCGCCGGGATTCTGCTCCATCATCGGTACGTGCTTGTGCGCGGCCGCGTGAAACACCACGTGTGGTGACGTCATCTCGAAGATCGTCGTCATCCGGACCTCGTCGCAGACGTCGGCGACACGCGGCTCGATCACGAGATCCGGGAAGCTCGCTGCGATCTCGCGATGGATCTCGAACAGCGCGTTCTCGAAGCGCTCGACGAGCACGATCCGTGCGGGCGCAAACCTGGCGACCTGGCGGCTGAGCTCGCTGCCGATCGAGCCGCCCGCTCCGGTGACCAGCACGCTGCGCCCACGGATCGACGACTCGACCTGATCCTCGTCGAGCTTGACAGGCTCGCGACCCAACAGGTCCTCGATCGCGACGCTGCGGATCTGCGACAGGTTGATGTGGTTGCCGACGATCTCGTAGAGGCCCGGGATGATCTTGGTGTCGAGCCCGGCGTCCTTGCAGTGCACGGTGATGCGGCGAATCTCGGGACCCGATGCGTTCGCGATCGTGATCAAGACGCGTTTCGCTCGCTTGCGCTCGGCGATCGCCGCGATCTGATCGGGTGTGCCGAGCACGGTGAGCCCGCCAATCCGGGTCCCGACCTTCGTGCGATCGTCGTCGAGGAAGCCGACTGCATCGAGACCGAGATCGGGACGTGC
>JBBQJJ010000586.1:0-4628 GCA_038325805.1 Haliangiales bacterium | reverse complement strand
TCGCGGCTCGACACGTTCCTGCTGTGCGCGGACGACGCGGCGTCATGTGCGGTAGCGCCCGCGCTCTGGCTGCCAGTTCCGAGAGCTGCAGCGCCAGGCAACGCGGTCCACCGCACCGCGCAAGGTCTGCCACTTCGTGTGCGTACAGGGTGCAGTGCGCGATGTGCCGGGCTGTCGCGCGCGCTCGAGGTGCCCGAAAGTCTCGGTTGCGAGCCGTCAAACCGTGACTACGGTGCCGACCTCCTGAGCACGAATGTTGCCTCAGCTCGAAGCGGGACGATGACTACCTCAGTTCAATTGCAGTCCACCGACACGATCGGCGCCGCCTTCGGTCAGATGGAGAGCGCCGGCGTCATCGAGCTGCCCGTGGTCGACGGCAAGCGCCGCGTCCTCGGGATCATCCGCGAGGTCGACCTTCGCAAGTTCATCGCACATTCCGGTCGCGCAGCCATGTTTGCCGTGACCGTCGGATCGTTGCTCGCGTCTTGATACCATCTTGACACCGCCGGTCCTACGTTCCGCCCATGGGTGTCGAACGACGGCGGCCGCGGTAGGTTGGTCCCGTGCAGCGGGATGACGAGCGGCCAGATCCCGATGCGTTGCTCGCGCACGTCAAGGCCGAGCCACGCGCGAACCGCGCACGCCTGAAGATCTTCTTCGGGGCGTCGCCAGGAGTTGGCAAGACGTTCACGATGCTCGAATCGGCCCGGCGCGCCAAGACCGATGGGGTCGACGTGGTGGCGGGTCTCGTGGAGACCCATGGCCGTGCCGAGACCGCCGCGCTACTCGAAGGGCTCACCACGCTCCCACGCCGCTCGATCGATCATCGTGGCGTGGTGTTGCACGAGCTCGATCTCGAAGCGGCGCTCGCGCGCAAGCCGGAGCTGATCCTGATCGACGAGCTCGCCCACACCAACGCGCCGGGAAGTCGTCATGCGAACCGCTGGCAGGACGTGCTCGATCTGCTCGACGCGGGGCTCGACGTGTGGACGACGCTCAACGTGCAGCATGTCGAGAGTCTGTCGGACATCGTCCAGCAGATCTCCGGCGTCAAGGTGCACGAGACGGTGCCCGACAACGTCCTCGATCGAGCCGACGAGATCGAGCTGATCGACCTGCCGCCCGAGGAGCTGCTGGAGCGCCTCGCGGAAGGCAAGGTGTACGTGTCCGAGCAGATCGAGCGCGCCACGGAGCACTTCTTCACGCGCGGCAAGCTGATGTCGCTGCGCGAGCTCGCGCTTCGCCGCACCGCCGAGCGGGTCGACGTCGACGTCCTCGCCTACCGTCGTGAGCACGGGATCGAGGCGACCTGGCCAGCCCGTGAGCGGATCGTCGTCTGCGTCGGGCCATCGCCCGGATCCGAGCGCTTGATCCGCGCGACCAAGCGGATGGCGGACGGGCTGCGCGCGCCGTGGATGGCGGTGCACGTCGATGTGTTCGGCCCATCGCTCGGCGACCGCGATCGCGAGCGGCTCGAGGCGCACCTGCGGCTGGTCGAGACGCTCGGTGGCACGGTCGTGCGCCTGCGCGGCGCGACGATTGCCGAACCGCTCCTCGACTACGCGCGCACGCACAACGCCACGCGGATCGTCGCCGGTAAACCCACGCACGCGCGGTGGCGGGACGTCCTGCGTGGAAATCTGCTGGACTCGCTGATTCGAGGATCCGGCTCGATCGACATTCACGTGATCTCGCCGATCGAAGAGGCCTCGCAGCCTGGTCGGACCGACCGGAAATCACGCTCGGACAAGGCGGCGCCGCGCGCGTATCTCTGGGCGGTCGCGGCGATCGCGACGGTCACCGTCCTCGGTCTCGCAGTCTTCGAGCACGTCACCGAGGCCGACATCACGATGCTGTACCTGATCGCGATCATGCTGGCCTCCCTTGCCGGCCGTGGCCCGTCGCTGCTCGCCGCTTCACTCGCCGTCGGCGTGTTCGACTTCTGCTTCGTGCCACCGCGGTTCACGTTCGTGGTCGCCGACGTCGGGCACCTGCTGACGTTCGCGGTGATGTTCGGTTCCGGCCTCGCGATCGCCACCCTGATGGCGAAGTTGCGTCGCGAGGAGCGGGATGCGATCGCTCGTGAACAGCGCACGGTCGCACTCCTCGCCTTCACGCGCGAGGTGACCGCAGGCGCGACGATCGCCGATGTCGCGACGGTGACCGCACGCCACCTCGAGGAGAGCCTCGATGTCGCGGCTGCCGTGTTGATCTCCGAGGGCAACGAGCTCGTCGCCGCCGCCGGGCTGACCCCGCTAGCGAGTCAGGAATCCACCGTCGCGCGGTGGGCCTTCGATCATCGTCAGGTGGCCGGTCACGGCACGGATACACTGCCCGGTGCTCGGGCGCTCTGCGTGCCGTTGATCGATGGCGAGGTCGCGATGGGTGTGCTCGCGATCCAGCGTCGCTCGGAGTTGCCCGCGCGGCTGGATGTCGACCAGCGCCACCTGATCGATGCGATCGCCCGCCAGGCCGCCGTCGCCCTCGCGCGCGTGCAGTTCGCCGAGCAGGCTCGCGAGGCTGCGCTGCGGGCGCGCACCGAGGAGCTGCGCAGCTCGCTGTTGTCGGCGGTGTCCCACGATCTGCGCACGCCGCTCGCCGTGATCACCGGTGCGGCTACGACCTTGCGCGACGATGCCGGAGGACTCTCTGCCGATGCTCGCCGCGAGCTGCTGTCCTCGATCGTCGATGACGCGCGCAGGCTCGAGCGCGTGTTGACGAACCTCCTGCAGTTGACGCGTGTCGAGACAGGCCTCTCCCCAGCGCGAGAGTGGGTTCCCGCCGACGAGCTGGTGGGTGCAGCACTGACGCGACTCGAGGACGCCCTCGGCGATCGCGAGGTGATCCTCGATGTCGATCCCGAGCTCTTGTTGTCGATCGATCCGGTGCTGTTCGAGCAGGTGCTGATCAACCTGATCGAGAACTCGCTCAAGCATGGCGCTCCGCCGCTCGAGATCCGTGCACGCGGTCGTGATGGCGACGTCGAGATCGAGGTCGCGGATCGCGGCGGGGGCTTGCCAGCGGATCCGTCGCGGCTGTTCGAGAAGTTCACGCGCGCTTCCTCGGCCCCCGGGGTCGGGCTCGGGTTGGCCGTGGTCCGCGCGATCGTCGAGGCGCATGGAGGCACCGTTGCCGCCGAAACCCGCCAGGGTGGTGGTGCTCTCTTCACGATCCGGATGCCCGCGGGTACACCTCCGGTGATCGCGATGAAGTCGCAGGAGATCCACGTATGAAGGTCCTCGTCGTCGACGACGATCCCCACGTTCGACGGTTCCTGCGCGCCTCGCTCGCTGGTCACGGTCATACGGTGGTGGAAGCGACGACCGTGGGCGAAGCGCTCGCCGAGCTTCGCCGCGACCCACCGGCCATCGTGCTGCTCGATCTCGGGCTGCCCGACGGCGACGGCCTCGACGTGTTGCGCGCGCTGCGCCCCGAGACCACGACCCCGGTGATCGTGCTGTCCGCGCGCGGCCAGGAAGGCGACAAGGTCGTGGCCCTCGATGCCGGCGCCGATGACTACCTGACCAAGCCGTTCGGGACCAGCGAGCTGATGGCGCGGATCCGCGTCGCGCTGCGCCATGCCGGTGCGGGGGAGGCCCCGGAGCAGCTCGTGCTCGGGCCGATCCGGGTCGACCAGGCGCGGCACGAGGTCACCGTCGACGGCGAGGCGAAGCATCTGACGCCGATCGAGTTCAAGATCCTGGTCGAGCTGATCCGTCAGCCGGGTCGCGTCGTCACCCATCGCCAGCTCGTCAAGGCGGTGTGGGGGCCAGGGCCCGTCGATCAGAGCCACACGCTGCGCGTCCACGTCGCGGCGCTGCGCCGCAAGATCGAGATGGACTCGGCGCGCCCGCAGTGGCTGGTCACCGAAGCGGGCGTCGGCTACCGGCTCCGCGAACCGACCTGAGCACACGTGCATGCGGCAGCCGCTGCGCGACCATCGCCTCGAGCCCGGCGGCGAGGCCGATCGCAGCGAGCGTGACGATCCCCAGCATCAGCGTATTGCCACCGTCGATCCTGCGCTGCTCGATCACCAGCGCGCCGATGATCGGTAGCCCGGCGAGAACCATGATCAGATAGATCCCGCGCTCCTCCTGCGCGATCGAGTGGTCGTCGGTCTTCATGATTCGTAGGTACCTCGGGGCACGGCGGCTGCAGATCAAGAACGCGTCAAGGTAGACGCGACCTCAAGGATTGCGGTGCCGTGGCACGACCCCGCGGCACGTGAGGTCGCAGTCACTCAAGCAGCGCTCGCGTGCGAACGCACGGTCGAACGCGTCGGAGTTGTAGGCCAGGTCGCGATCGAGCACCTCGTGGACGGTCTGCGCGGACGCCGGGCAGCTCGCCTTGCACGTCTGCTTGCAAGTCGTGCGCTCCTGCTCCTTGGTCGCCTGCTCCTTGTTCCAGTCGGACACCACCGGCGGGGAGGCGCGGCACTTGATGACCAGCAGGATCAACACGCCGACCACGAATAGCACCACCATGGTCCAGGCGAACGCTGGGCTCATCGGCTCCGGCTCCGGCGTCACCTCGACGACGCGCTCGATGATCCGCTCGCGGTCGATCACGCGCTCGCCGACGCGCGGCACGTGCAGCTCGGTGCGGCAGTACGGGCAGGGGATGGTCTG
>JBBQJJ010000585.1:0-4633 GCA_038325805.1 Haliangiales bacterium | reverse complement strand
CCCGCGCGCGGCGCTCGTCGCGGAGAGCATCGGCAAGGAGGCCGAGTTCTTCTCGTTCGGCACCAACGACCTGACGCAGATGACGCTCGGGTTCTCGCGCGACGATGCCGGCAAGTTCCTGCCCGAGTACGTCAAGAAGGGTATGTACGACCAGGATCCGTTCCGCTCGATCGATCAGAAGGGCGTGGGGCTGCTCGTCGAGATGGCCACCAAGAAGGGCCGCGCCGTGCGGCCCACGATCGAGATCGGGGTGTGTGGCGAACACGGCGGTGACCCGGCGTCGGTGGCGTTCTTCCACCGCGTCGGGCTCGACTACGTGAGCTGCTCGCCATTCCGCGTGCCGATCGCGCGCCTCGCGGCGGCCCAGGCAGCGATCAGCACCTGATCGGAGATGCGCAGCGCGTGCGCGACCAGTTAGCCCCAGAGTTCGCCTGTGTCGATCCTTCGACCAGGCGAATGATGGGGAGCGGGGTGGCTCGTCCTCGAGCCGGGGACCCCGAATACAATCGACCGGGTGAGCGCGAGCGCGAACTCCTACTCTGGGGTTACTACCGTGAGGTCGACCGAGGTCAGGACGATCTTCGCGAAGTGCTCTGCGTGAACGACGCGTCTTGCACGAGCTGCCAACCGTGAGCACGTCGGGTCCCTGTCGACGTCGAAGCGACGACGACAAGCTGGTGGATTCAGGGCGGGGTCAGACCACGCGCGGCGTTGACATGCGCACGCGCTTCGACGCCCTTGGGACCGGACTGCGACGACACGACATCGAAGCCGACGCCATAGTGCGCCTCGAGCTGATTCACCGTCGGTGACCCCGCGTTGTCGTAGACGAACGCTCGAACCCCCGCGGGGTGGAGCTTGTCGGCGACCAGGGCACCGAGGTCGATGCCCGGATCGATCTCGTACATGAACGCGCGAGGGTTCTCGAGCGCGAGCAGCCCGTCGATCGCGGCGAGGTTATCGGCAACGTTGACCAGATAATAAACAGCGTCGGCACCGGGCAGGCTCGGGATCAATGTCGCGAGCTCGTTGTCGTTGATCTCGATGAACGCGAAGTCCGTTGCATCGAGCGCCTGGATCTCCGCGATCGTGCGCGCGTAGTCAGCTGACTCCTTGACGCAGAGCTGGACCACCATCTTGCCGCGCAGGTACCCGAGCACGTCGTCGAGTCGCTGGAACGTCTCGCTCGTCGATGGGAATCGATGGCAGTTGGTGACCTGTGCCGCGGTCATGTCCTCGATCTTCTTGCCCGAGCAATCGAGCGACTCGAAGACCTCGATCGGGCTCGAGTGCGCGATCACGGGGACGTTATCCTTGGTGACGCGCACGTCGATCTTCACGCCGTCGTCGTCGGCGGAGTACGCGGCGACGAGGGCTGCGTTCGAGTCGTACGGCGCGTCCTGAACGTCCCACGAGCCGCCGTGCGCGATCGCCATCACCCGCGGGCAGGTCGCATCGGTCCAGCACGCGCTGAGCGAGGTGCGGTAATCCGCGTCGGCGCCCGGTGGCGGGGGGCTATCCGCGGCGGTCTCGGTTGTGGCATCCGCTGGATCTCCAGTCGTACCGCCGCAGGCAGCGACGATACTCAATGCAACCAGCCCTCTCATCGTGGCGGACGCTAACACGCGGGTTTGGAAGTCTCGACAACGATCTTCGGATGCGTGACGTCGTCGGTGCAGCGTCAGCTCACCGACCTCACGCTCGAGCTCACCGACAACGCCATCGTCGATCTCGTTGTCAAGAAGCCCGCGCCGCTTCACCTGAGGAAGCTCGGAACGCTACAGCGCACCGACGTCACTCCATCTCCAAGGCACTGTCGAAGCGGACGCTATAGCGGCGGTGCCTTCTCGAGATCCGTGATCTGCGCGAATGCGTTCGGCGAGCGGCGGAGCTCGAAGGCCTTGGGGTAGCGATCCGGCTGGAGCTGACCGAGCTCGCGCTCGCAGGTGCGAGACCACTCCGAGAACCAGCCGAGCTTCGTCGAGGTCGACAGGCATGCCTCGTAGGAATTCTCGGCAAACTGCTGCAGCGGCTCCGCCCTCTTCAGGAGCTCGTCGCAGTAGGCCTGCGAGGTCTCCTCGGCGTATGGACCGGTGCGCTGGTCGACCGGGATCTCGGCGCGGAACAGCTGCACCGAGAAGTTCTGCGAGATCGATCCGAGCCGCGCGGCTGCCGCGATCGCCACGGCGCCGTCCTTGAGACCGATGATGGTCTCGTAGTCCTTCTTCATCGCGACGGCGAGCTCGCTCTTGCCGACGAACCAGCTGCCGAAGCGCTTGCGGGATTGATCGCGGAGCGCCGGCGTACGGTCGCTGAACATCAGGTTTCCCGGAACCTGCATCGCCAGGTACTGCTCGTACTGCCGCTCGAGCTTGCCGAAGCGCGCCTGCGCGTACCAGTACAGGGCACCGCGCGTATCGCCCGTGATCGGGGCCTTCTCGTACTCCGCCATCGCAGCCGCATACGCCGCCATCGCTGCCTTCACCTTGCGCTCGTCGCGCGCGATCATCACGAGCTCGCCTTGGGTCTCGTCACCGCAGCGCTTCGGGATGCCTTCGGACGACACGCGTAGCCTTCGCGGGACCGAAGCCACCCGCGTCAGCTTCATGCACGTGCCGTCGATCAACGGCACCGGGCATGCCGACCGCCACAGCGCGTCACCGAGCTTCGCCTGCGCGATCACGCGGCGATCCGCACCGCCGGTCGCTCCCCATTGAGTCAGGTACGCGCGCAGGTGCGCCGCGAGCTTGTCGAGGTCGCCGGCCTTCTCGTGGATCGCGGTCATCGAGAAGTACGCCGTCGCGGCTTCGGCCTGGCGGGTCTTGCCGTACAGCCTGAGGAACTGCTGGGTATCCGCGAGCGCCTTCGCGTCGTCGCCGATGCCCTTGCGGAACTGCACCGCATCGGAGAGCGCCGGGAACGCGTCCGTCTCGCCGGCGTACTTGGTCGCGTACTCCTCGAGCTTCTCGGCCGCTTCCTTGTAGAACGCGATCGACGCATACGCGTTACCGAGCCGAGCGATCGACTTCGCCGAGAGCTCGGACTTCGGGAAGTGCTGTTGCAGCAACAGGTACATCCCCTTCGCCGCCCCGATCGACTTGCCGTACTCGTAACAGACGCCCGCGTTGTAGAGGAGCTTACCTCCGTCGCTCGCGAGCGGATCCATGTTGTACGCCTCGACGTACTTGCCGGCGCACGACACGTAGAGCGCGAGGTCGTTATTCACCTTCGCCTTGACCTGGAGCTCCTCGGCCTGCTTCTGGAGTTGCTGCCGCCTCAAGTCCTTGATCGTCGCCTCGGCTTCGGGCCACTGCGCGACCAGCTTCGGCGGAACCTTCTCGGCGAACGCGAACATGCCGTCGTAGTTCTTGAGCCGGTTGTAGCTATCGAGGACGAGCTGGAGTGCCCACGGCGCGGTCTCGTGGGTCCCGTGCTCGAGCACGATCGCCTCGAGTGCGGGGAGAGCCTCGGCGAAGTGATCGAACCGTCGCAGGAGGTTCGCGCGGTGGAACGTGACATCGATTCGCTCGCTGTCCTTCGGGTCCTTGACGTGCTTCAGGTAGCCGTCGAACGCCGCCAACAACTTCGCTTCCTTGTCAGGGATCGGCTTCGGCGTCGCGACCTTGTCGTACTCCTTCTCGTCGACCTTCTGCTGCACGACGCGCGGATCGATCTGCAGCGACTTCATCCGCGCGAGCATCGCGGCGTCGGCGGAGATCTGGATCAAGTCGGGCTTCAACTTGCCGCCCTCGATCACGGCGGTGAACGCTTCCGCGGCGGCGTTCCACTTCTCGACAGCGACGCGCTGGTCCTTCTCGAGCTCGGCGAACACCCACGCCAGCTCGGCGTGGAAGTACTGCGTCTCCGCGTAGTCGGGGTTGCCGGGGAAGCCCTTGAGATACGCGCGGTACAACCGGCCGGCGAGGCGCAGCTGCTCGGGGTTCCTGGTCTTGACGCCCTCCTGGTGATACGCGCGCGCGAGCTGGCCCGACATCTCGGCCGCTGCGTCGCGACACTCGATCGCCTCCGGTTTCGGTAGCGACTTGCCGATCGCGCTGTACAGCTTGACGAGGTTCTCGATCTCGGTCACCCGATCGTCGACGGTGCCGGCCGTCATCATCGCACGCGCGACCGAGTGTTCCCAGACGCAGACGTCCTTGTGCTTCGGCTGCAGCGTCATCAGCTCGCGCAGCACGTAGATCGCCTTCTCCGACTTGCCCTGGTCGAGGTAGTGGTCGCCGAGCTTTGCGAGCATGTCGAGACCGTCACCGTTGCTGACGCGCTTGAACGCGATCAGCGCCTTGTCGGCCTTGCCGATCTCCGCGTATGCGCGCACGAAGTCCTGCTTCGCCGAGCGGTGCAGTAGCTGCTTGTCGGGATCGTTTCGCGTCGCCTGGATCACGTCGTTCCACACCTGCATGGCGTCGGCGAACTTGCCGAGGTTGAACGCCACCCAGCCGAGCTTGTACTGCGCGTAGCGGTACACGCTGGCTTGCGGGAACTTGAGGACGAGCTGGTACTTGTTCTCGGCGTCTGCGAGCTGCCGCTGCTCGAAGAACCACTCGCCGAACGCGAGGTGCGCCTCGGGGATGTACTTGCTCTGCGGATAGTTGCGCTGGGTCAGCCAGACTTG
>JBBQJJ010000584.1:0-4635 GCA_038325805.1 Haliangiales bacterium | reverse complement strand
CGCACGACGTGTGTGATGACGACCGTTCGTTGAATCTTGCCCCATGATCGCTTCCGGAGTGAGACGGACTGTCACGTCTGGCTGATCCAATTGCCAGGCGGATGTCTCGTTACCGAGGAGAACGTCTTAGCGGCGCGAAGGCTTCCGGCGGACTGGCGCAGCCATGCGGCGGCCTTCGAACGCCCAGACAAGCTGCAGGAAAGTCGCCGGCTTGAGGGGCAGCTCGGCGTAAAAACGCGAGATCCCTGGAAAGCTCTGTTCTGCCAATGGCAGCTGGGCTTCAGTAATCCTGCCTTGCACTTCTCGGCCGGCTTGAGCACGACCCGTACCAAGATCCGCGCGCCGACGCTCGGTCTCTGTGTTCTGCATGACGAATCCCAAACCGTGCTAACTAGCGCGACCCTTCTATGAGCGAGCAGGACGCCATGCGCGGGCTCGTCGAGGCCGACCCTGTGGTGCTCGTCGAGGTCGCAGGAGCGATCGCCGAGACCGGGCGGATTCCGCCGGAGCGCGTGACGACGCTCGCGCTCGAGCACGCACCGCGCCTCGCCGATGCCAACAAGGACCGGCTGCGCGCCGCCGTCGAGCAGATGCTGATGGGCACGCAGATCGACGCGGCGCTCGAGTGGCTCAACCAGACGCTGATCCTCCGCGTGCTGTTTCCCGAGCTCGAGGCGACCAAGGAGCTCGTCCAGGAAGAGGGCCGCCAGCACAAGGACGTGTGGGCGCACACCAAGCAGGTCGTGCGGCAGACGGTGCGTCGTCCCCTCGTGCGGTGGGCCGCGTTGCTCCACGACATCGGTAAGGTTCCGACCCGTACGTTCACCGAGCAGGGCGTCCACTTCCACGGTCACGCCGAGGTCGGCGCGCGGATGTTCGATCGGATCAGCCAGCGTTTCGGGTTCGCGCGCGACGAGCGCCACACGATTCGCTTCCTCGTCAAGCATCACCTCCGCACCAACCAGTACGGCGAGCAGTGGACCGACAGCGCGGTGCGCCGGTTCCATCGCGAGATGGGTCCGTACATGACGGACCTGCTCGACCTCTCGCGCGCGGACATCACCTCGAAGCGGCCGGGTCGCCGCAAGTCGCTGCTCGAGCAGATCAGCGCGCTGTCGGATCGCGTGCAGCAGCTCGCCGAGCTCGACGCGAAGCTACCGCCCCTTCCCACCGGGGTCGGCACCGCGATCATGACCGCGTTCGAGATCGCACCATCGCGCTTGATCGGTGATCTCAAGCGGCAGCTCGAGACCGCGATCGAGAACGGCACGCTCGAAGCCCGTCGCGAGGACGAGTACTACGTCGCGTTCATCGCGCGTCAGGATCTGGTGCCGAACGTCAAGCCGGAGAAGCGCGAGGCACTGATCGCGGCGGGAGGTGCGCTCGAGGTTCCCGCCGACGATCTCGAAGGCCCGCACAAGGGTGTCGACCACGACGACCCGACGCCGGGAGTGCTCGCGTGTGGACACGATCCCGACAACGATCCGTGCGTGCAACCACACCGCGACGCCGACCCAGACGACCCGGATCTCCGTCGCTGACCTTCGATCGTTGGGCTGGGCGCAACGATGCGTTGCGTAGATTTCGGGTGACGAGGCGCGGGGTCGGTCGTAGTCGAGTGGATGCTTCGACTGCTCACGCTTGTCACCCTCGCCGCGTGCTCCGATCCCGGCCCGTCGACCCTCGGCGACCCTCTCGACGATCCTCAGCTCCCCCCACGTGGTTCGGTCGACATCACCACGTGGATCGCGAGCGGGCACTACCTGGACTGGGTGTGCGAGGACGCGCCGCACGCTGGCCGTTCACCCTCGCCGCATGGCCGCAACCGGATCTGCAGTAACGACGCGCTCACCACCTCGACGGGAACCGGGCCGTTTTCAGTGGGCTCGGCCGCGGTCAAGGAGATCTACGACGGCGACCGGATCTCGATCCACGCGGTCTATCGCAAGGTCAAAGACGGTGAGGGTGGCGACACCTGGTACTGGTTCGAGGGGACCGCCGACGACGTGATCGCGAACGGCGAAGGGGACAGCACGTGTGTCGGCTGTCATTCGGGCGCGCCTCGCGACTTCGTGTTCACCCCGAACATCGAGTAGGACTGAGGAGTGCCCGACGACGTCGTGACTCCCGAGCTTGCCCAGACCCTGCTAGCGAACCCTACGGAGCCCTCCGAGCCGTCCGCGCCCTCCGATGCCGTGAGCGTGCCCGGTTACGACCTCGGCGCTCGACTGGGAGAGGGCGGGATGGGAGAGGTGTTGATCGGCTTCGATCGCGAGATCGGTCGCGAGATCGCGATCAAGCGGATCCGCAGCGGCAGCAGCTCGCCGGACGCGGTGGTCCGGTTCCTCCGCGAGGCAAAGGTCCAGGCGCGGCTCGAGCATCCAGCGATCGTGCCGGTCTACACGCTGGGGCGGGACACCGCCGGCAACCCATACTTCACGATGAAGCGCCTCGACGGGACGACCCTCGCCGAGCTGCTGCAGGCATCTCCACCACCCACCCTGCACGAGCTCCTCCGCGTGCTGGTCGACGTCTGCCGCGCGGTCCACTTCGCGCACGTCCACGGTGTCGTCCATCGCGATCTCAAGCCGGCCAACGTGATGGTCGGCCAGTTTGGAGAGGTCTACGTGCTCGATTGGGGCATCGCGAGGGTCGCGGACGAAGACGAAGGTGTCGCGAAGGCCGGAGGGATCACCACGCTCGACGGCAAGACCGTTGCGGGTGCGTTGATCGGGACGCCCGGGTACATGGCCCCCGAGCAGATCGAACGCGCGGGCCAGGTCACGTTCGCCGCGGATGTGTACGCCGTCGGTGCGATGCTGTTCGAAGTGCTCGCCGGCGAGCCCCTCCACCGGAGAGGCATGCCGGCACTGACGCAGACCGTGTTCGGTGTCGACGGCTCACCTACCAAGCGGAGCGCGAGCCGCGAGATCCCACCCGAGCTCGACGAGTTGTGCGTCGCCGCGTTGGCAACTGACCCGGTCGAGCGCCCCCCGATCGAAGCGATCGCGACGGGCATCCAGCGGTACCTCGACGGCGATCGAGATCTCGAACACAGGCGCGCGCTGGCCGCGATCGAGCTGGCGTCTGCGCACGCAGCCTTTGCCTCCGGCGACGAGGCCCGTCGCGCTGACGCGATCCGCGCTGCCGGTCGAGCACTTGCGCTCGACCCGAAATCACACGACGCAGCGACGTTGATCGGATCGATCATGTTGCAGCCTCCCAGCCAACCTCCACCAAGACTCGCCGCGGTCCTCGCCGAATCGGACGCGCGGGTGCAGCGAAGACAAGGTCGTGCCGCCGCCGTCGCGCTCGTCGCGGTGGTGCTGTTCCTCGGCGCGGTCGCCGTCGATGGAGTTCACGACCGTGCGTTGCTCGCGGGGATCGCGATCTACGCGACAGCTATTGCAGTGCTCGCCTGGTCGGCGTCTCGCCGCGACGTGCGGCGCGGCGAGATGTGGATCGTCGTCGTGGGCAACGCGATGCTCGCCGCACTCCTCTCGCGGTTGTTCGGATCGCTGATCGTGACCCCGGTGGTCACCTGCATCATGGCGGTGTCCTTGACCTCGTATCCGTACCTGATGCGGCACAGCAGGGTCGTGATCGCGATGCTCGTCGTCAGCTGGCTGGCCCCCGTCGTGCTCGAGCAGGCCGGCGTGATCTCCGAAACCTGGCGGGTCGAAGGGGGTCGGATCGTCTCGCTGTCGTCGATCCTCGACATCGGAGGACAGCCGACTGCCATGCTCCTGATCGGGGCCAATCTGATGTCGATCGTGGTGATCGGAGTGTTCGCCAATGCGCTTGCCCGATCGCGGCATGCAGCGCAACGCGAGGTCGAGATCCAGGCCTGGCACCTCCGCCACCTGTTACCGCCGGAGCGGTGATCCTCGACAGATCCTGGGGCTTCCACTCCACCGATCTGTCTCCCACGGTAGACGAGCAATGCCGCGAGGTTGCGCGCAAGTGTTCGGTTTGGGACTCACCCTTGCTCGGTACGCTCGTTGCTGTGAAGCCACGCATGCTCGCCACACGATCCACGGTGCTGATGCTGGCGATGACCGCGTGTGTCGCGCCGGTCGACGACGGCCACGTCGACCAGCACATCATCGGTGGCACCCAGACAACCACCGCGGACTTCCCGACGGTCGTCGGGCTGCTGACCGGTGGAGACAACTGGTTCTGCACCGGCGTGCTCGTCGACAAGGACTGGGTGATGACGGCGGCGACGTGCTTCGAGAACGCCACCACCGCTCAGGTCCGGCTCGACGACAGCACGCTCGGCGACAGCGGCGGCAAGACGGTCGCGGTCACCGAGATCCGCAAGCACCCGGAGTTCGACATCAACTCCGCGACGTGGAACCACGACATCGCGATGCTCAAGCTCGCGACGTCCGTCGCAGATCGCACACCGTCGATCATTCGCCGCGATCCCGTCGCGGTCGCCACCCAGGTCACGCAGGTCGGCTACGGCGTGCGCGACAACAACAACAACGGCGGTGGTCAGATCCGCTCGTTGACGACGACCAGCGTCGATTGCGCGCAGGCCGGTGACAACAGCATCACCAACGCAAATCTGATCTGCTTCGACGCATCCGATGGCACCGGCAGCTGCTACGGCGATGGCGGCGCGCCGTC
>JBBQJJ010000583.1:0-4729 GCA_038325805.1 Haliangiales bacterium | reverse complement strand
ACGTGCAGCACGACATAGAGGTGACCGGTGGTGCCGCCCGGTGCGGTCTCGCCCTTGTTCGCGAGCCGAAGCGTCTGACCATCGTCGACGCCGGCGGGCACGGTGACCTGTAGCGTGGACGTCTCGGAGATCTGGCCGCGGCCACGACAGTCCTCGCACGGGTCCTTGATCAACTTGCCCGCGCCACGGCACTGCGGACACGTGGTCTGGACCATGAAGAAGCCCTGCGCGTGGACGACCTGACCCTTGCCCTGACAGGCCTTGCACGGCTCGGGCTTGCTGCCGGGCTTTGCACCGGTGGCGTTGCACGGGCCGCACGGCACGTCGCGCGTGACTTTGACTTCCTTCGAGATGCCCCACACCGCCTCGGCGAACGACAGCTCGAGATCGACGCGCAGGTCCGCGCCGCGCTGCGCTCGCCGGCCACCACTCGCGCGACCGCCGAAGAAGTCACCGAACAGATCGCCGAATGCGGAGAAGATGTCCTCGACGTTCGAGAAGCCACCGCCGCCACCCTGGGCGGCACCCCGCAGTCCATCGAAGCCGAAGCGATCGTAGCGCGCGCGCTGATCGTCATCCGACAGCACCGAGTACGCGTTCGAGACTTCCTTGAACTTCTCTTCGGCGTCTTTGTCGCCCGGGTTCTTGTCGGGGTGGAACTTCTGCGCGAGCGTCCGGTAGGCCTTCTTGAGGTCCGCCGCCTGCGCGCTCTTGTCGACGCCGAGAACTTCGTAAAGATCACGCATCGCGGGTGCCGTAGTGGTCTGCATGAGTACTGCGCATGATTAAAAGAATCAGGGCCTTGGGTAAATCGGCCACACCGTGGTGTCAACCCCCGGATCGACCGGTTGGGCGCCCCCCGAGGTGCGGCTTGCCACCCTGTTCGGTCAGGCTGCCCGAGATCCTCGGACCACTTCGAGCTTGCAAAATGCAACGCTCCACTACGTCCCGTCGCGGGAGATCCTGCCTCGCGAATCGCACTGCAAGGCGGGTCACGCGATCGCGTTTTCTCGACGGCACGTGTACCGCGTTCTGCCTCGGTGCGTAGCACGCTACACAGCCGCGTCGCGTCATTGTGGATTGGCAGATCGCTCGGGGTGCAGTGCTTGTACTGATCGACGGGCGTTGGTACGAAGCGGTATGGGCATCAAGAAGCTCGACACGATCTGGCTCGACGGCCAACTCGTCCCCTGGGACGACGCCAGCGACCACTTGCTCGCGCACACGATGCACTACGGCGTCGGCTGCTTCGAAGGCATTCGCGCGTACCAGCGCGGCGATGGCCGTACGGCCGTGTTCCGGCTCCGCGAGCACATCGAGCGCCTGCTCGACTCCGCGCTGATCTGCACGATGGACGTCCCGTACACGCGCGATCAGCTGATCGCCTCCACGCTGGAGGTCATCCGCTCGAACAAGATGTCGTCCTGCTACATCCGCCCGCTGGTCTACCTCGGCTACGGCGCGCTCGGCCTCGGCTCGCTGGAGCCGCCGGTCCGCACGATGATCGCCTGCTACGAGTGGGGCGCGTACCTCGGCGACGATGGCCTCAAGAAGGGCATCAAGTGCATGATCTCCGGGTTCACCCGCGCCAACGGCAACGCGGTGATGAACAAGGGCAAGATCTGCGGCCAGTACGTCACCTCGGTGCTCGCGAAGCGGATGGCGATCAAGTCCGGCTTCGAAGAGGCGCTGATGCTCGACCCGCAGGGCTTCGTGGCCGAAGGCACCGGCGAGAACATCTTCGTCGTCAAGAAGGACATCGTCCGCACCCCGCCCACGGCGGCGGCGATCCTCGCCGGGATCACCCGTGACACCACGATCCAGCTCCTCCGCGAGCAGGGCGTCGAAGTCCGCGAGGAAGCGATCGCGCGCGACGAGCTCTACACGGCCGACGAGGTGTTCCTGACGGGCACCGCCGCCGAGATCACCCCGGTCCGCGAGATCGACCACCGCAAGGTCGGCCGCGGCGAAGCGGGTGCGATCACGCGCCGCGTCCAGGAGTCGTTCTTCTCCGTCGTGAAGGGCAAAGATACCAAGCACGACCACTGGCTCACGTACCTGTAAGCTCTCCCAGATCCCCGGCCGCCGAGCTGCTACAATCGATCCTCGTGCAACCCGGGGATGTCCTGCTGGACAAGTACCGCATCGAGGAAGTCCTCGGTACCGGCGGTATGGGCAAGGTCGTGCGCGCGTCGCACGTCATGCTCCAGCAGCAGTTCGCCATCAAGGTGCTGCTGCCGCATATGGCCGACAGCGCCGAGACGGTCTCGCGATTCATGCGCGAGGCGCAGGCGACCTCGAGGCTCAAGAGCGAGCACATCGCCCGCGTGTTCGACGTCGGTCGGATGCCCGACGGCGCTCCGTTCATGGTGATGGAGTACCTGCAGGGCAACGACCTCAACCAGATCCTCCGCCACCACGGTCCGCAGCGCTCGCAGGTGGTCTGCGATCTGATGCTGCAGGCCTGCGAAGGCATGGCCGAAGCGCACTCGCTCGGCATCATCCATCGCGACATCAAGCCGTCGAACTTCTTCATCACCACGCGCCCCGACGGCACGATGCTCCTCAAGATCCTCGACTTCGGCATCTCCAAGACGCCGGTCGGCGTCACCGAGCTGACCGGCGCGCAGACCGTGATCGGCACGCCGACGTACATGTCGCCCGAGCAGATGAAGTCCGGCCGCGACGCCGATGGCCGCAGCGACGTCTGGTCGATGGGCGTCGTGATGTACCAGATGCTCGACGGTCGGCCGCCGTTCGTCGGCGAGAGCTACCCCGAGCTCGTGATCAAGGTCGGTAGCGAGACGCCGCAGCCGATCCACACGCAGCTGCCGAACGGCCTGATGCAGGTGATCATGACCTGCCTCGAGAAGAACCCAGCGCAGCGTCAGCAAACCGTCGGCGAGCTCGCGCGCATGCTCGCCCCCTACGCGACCGATCCGATGCAGGGCACGCAGTCGGCGCAGCGCACCACGCGGATCCTCGCCAACGCGACGAATCGTGCAGGCAGCGCCCTGCCCGTCGCCGCCGGCGGTGGTCTCGCGCCGCTCTCCCCCGCGCAGCTGTCGTCGAAGCAGAACTGGCCGGGTCCGAAGACGAATGGCTCGCACGCCCGCGGTCAGGTCACGCACACGCATCAAGTCCGCGGCGGCGGCTCGTGGCGCATCGGTCGCGTCGCCGGCGCGTTCCTCGTGCTCGCCATCCTCGTCGGCGGCGGTGTCCTGTTCGCGAAGATGATGATGTCCGACGACGACGAGCCGGTCGCAACCACCGACGACGGCACCGCGCATGTCGCGGCGCCGCCCACCGAACCGCCGAAGCAAGCGAAGGTCGTCGCGCCGACGCCGGAGACCAAGCCCGCCGTCGCGGAGACCAAGCCGGAGCCCGTCCCCGAGCCGCCGAAGGAGATCGTGCTGCAGTCGGAACCGACGCGCGCCGTCGACGACACCAAGCCGGCCGCCGTACCCGAGCCCGTCGCGAAACCCGAGACCAAGCCGGTCGCGAAGCCGAGCACCAAGCCGACGATCGCGAAGACCGAGACCAAGCCGGTGACGAAGCCGGTCGGGAAGAAGAAGCGTCCGAAGAACGACGACCTCTTCAACTCGCGTCACTGACACGTCGGGCGATCGTCGTCCCTTGGCGCCGGGTTAGCGATGCCGCCAATAGCCGGGCTCGCGAGCCGTGTGGGCAACTGCGAGCACTCGAATCTCGGTCAGCAGGTCGAGGTCGACGACCGCGTACGGGAATCGTCGCAAAACGAATCGACGCACGCCTAGTTGCTCGTTGACTTGGGGATCAAACGCCCCGCCCTGTCCGAAGACCATCTCCAACGATCAGCGCCTCAGGCAGGCAATCGCCGAGGCTCCTACTTCCCACGTCCAAGACCGTTGCGCTCGCCGATACCGACGAGCTGCAGACAAAGCCGACGCAGTTGCTCGACGGTCGCGAGCCGCGCGGTGATCCCGCGTGGGCTCATGTCGAGCTTGTGCACGAGCCGAGCGTCGGACCGCAGGTCCGTCATCGCCGAGACCCCGCGCAGCCGCATCGTGACCGCCTGCACTCCCATGTCGGTCATCGGTCTTGCTCCTCGAGGCTCGCCACATCACCGAGATCACGAGGGCGTCCGGCCGCCACCTTCATCGCGATCAGCGCCTCGCGCGTCACGACAGTCAGCGGGCCGAACTCCGTCTCGAGGCGCTGTCGCGACTGCCACGCAGCCTGCAACGACTCGGTGACCAGCATGAAGTCGAGCGTCAGCGTGTCGCCTCCTCGGATCTTGCTCGCGCGTCGCATCTCGGTTCCGTCACGGAACTTCATGGGCGTCGCCTCATACGTGAAGCCGAGCTCGCGTGCCACGGCGAGCCCGCGTTCGAGATTGGCCTCGTCGATCAGCAGGTCGATGTCGGTCGTCGCACGGGGCGCGCCGTGAATCGCGACGGCGAGCGCGCCGATCACTGCGTGGTCCACTGCGCTGGCATCGAGTGCGCGAATCAGCGCCTTGAACTCCTCGAACAGATCGAGCGCCATGACGACCGAACGTACCATGTGCCCTCACGGGGTCGCCCCTCAGAGATCGTGCCTCGTCGAGGACGCACCGATGGCCATCAGCTCCTCGATGGAGCTCACCGCAGTCACGATCTTCGACGACGATCGGCGTGATTGCAGCTCGCACCGCCTCCTTGAGCTCCTTCGCCGTGGTCGAGTCCGGAGGTCGTGCTCGTGGTCGAAC
>JBBQJJ010000582.1:0-4766 GCA_038325805.1 Haliangiales bacterium | reverse complement strand
CTATGCTGGCGCCGACCGCGGCAACGGCCTGTTCGGCAGCTATGCGCTCTCGAAGCACCTCACCGTCGCGGGGACGTTTCACTCGACGAACCCGACCGGCATCACCGGCACGCTCGTGATCGGCGGCAAGCTGCAGCCGTTCGATCGCCCGTTCTTCCTCGCCGCCGCGCAGGTCGGCAACAGCCAGAACAACCTACCCGACCAGAACCTCCACATCTACTTCGGTTCGCCGTCGCTGATCTGGCACTCCGAGCACATCGACGCGCAGGTCGAGGCGCAGCTCTACAGCCTCGATACGCAACAGGCGATCGACGACGATCAGAGCATCCGCGGCTACAACCTGCGCGCCGGCATTCGCGGCAAGTTGCCGACGGCGATCGGCCGGCTGGCGCCCTTCGTCAACGTGTCGCGCAACAAGAACGAGATCCTCGATCCAGTCGATTCGAAGTACCGGCTCCCTGATCTCTTCCGCTCGTACACGGTCACCTCCGGCGCGGATCTCGATCTCCCAAGCTCGAGGACCGGGATCGGCTTCCAGTACGCGCTCGTCGGCACCAACGAGCCCGATCACCGCACGCGCGAGCACTACCTCAGCCTCGGCACGTCGTACTGGTTCGAGGATGTCGTCGCGATCGGCGTGCGTGCGAGTGTGTTCGCGCAGCAGATCAGCGGCGAGGCGATGACCACTGGTAGCCGATCGGTGTTCGTCACCGCGCGCTTGATCCTCGACGGAAAGCCGTAGCGAACGGCGCTTCCTCATCGGTGCTCCGAGGTAGAGTCCTCCCGGGGCTGTAGTGCAGTGGTCGTCACGCCGCCTTGTCAGGGTGGAGGACATCAGTTCGAATCTGATCTGCCCCTCGCATGGACGACCTCCTCGCAGCACTGACGGCTGGTGACTGGCCACTCGCGCTCGATCACGCGCTCGCCGCGTGGCGAGAGACTCGCGATCCCGAGCTCGCCGAGCTGATCGATCGGATCACCGCGAAGATCGAGCTCCCGAAGCCCGCCGGCCGCGTGCCCGCCGAGGATCAGCTGTGGTGGGTGCAGCGCGGGCGCGACAACACGTACACGCCCGACTCCGTTGACGTCGGCGGCTTGCTCGCCGTGCTCGGCCATCGCGCCGATTTTCTCGACGCCGCGATCGACGCGGTGCGCAGCCGCTGGGTCAACGAACCGAGGAACCCACTCACCATTCACCTCGGCACCAGCAACCGGTGGCCGTCCAATTTTCAGGAGCGCGTCGCGATCCTGCTGCAGTGGCCGGACGATCCGCGCGTCGCGAAGGCGGTCGTCGACATTGCGAGCTCGAGCAGGTGTCCGCACGCGCACGGCATCCTCGCGATGTACGAGATGTTGGCGGATCGCGTCGCCGAGCTTGGCGATGTGCGCGTGCTGGACAAGCTGTCCGCGATGGCGAGCGAGCCGCGCGCCAATCAGGAAGTGCTGCGCCGCCTCCAGCTCGCGTTCGCATCGCGAGCGATCGCCGGCTTCACCAAGCGCGAAGCTCACCGCGAAGCCGGGCCCTTGCTCGCGGACTGCCTCTCGCTCCTCCCGGTTCCCCCACCACCCGCACCGCCTCCACCTCGCCTGCAGATCGATGCGTTGTGGCACGAGGTCGCCGCAAATCCCGACGACGTCGGGGTGCGAGCCGTGCTCGGCGATGCACTCGTCGAAGCCGGCGATCTGCGCGGCGACGTGATCGTCCTGCAGTGCAACGCACGTACACCGAACCGTCCGCTCCGCGGCAGCAATCGCGGCGCCTACGACGGTCGCGTCAAGACGTTGCTCCGCACGAGGTGGGAGGAGTGGTTCGGCGATCTCGCGTTGATCCTGCCGCGCCGCGCCTGCGAGTTCCGCTGCGGCATGCTCGAGGTGGTCACCGTCGGGCTCGCCTCGTCACCCGAGTGGGCATTCTCGAAAGCGCACGGACATCGCGAGCTCGCCTGTATTCACACGGTGCGTCCCGGTTGGATCACCACCGACAACTTCGTCGCGTTCATCCGTGGGTTGCGGCGGTTTCCGAAAACGCTCGGCGTCACTGGCGTCGACGTGATCGAGAAGCTCGGCAACCTCGAGGGTCTAGAGACTGTCGAGATGATGCGCAGCCCGGTGACCGGACCGAACGATCGACCACTACCGGATTGGACCGCGGGGCCGCTGCGCGAAGCGCTCGCGAAGCTCGCCGTCGCCCGGCCCGGCCTCAAGGACTTGATCGTGCGCGACCACACGATCGCGCGGATGTTCGCGGGCCTGCGCCGCGAGGTCCGCATGATGTTTCCAGCGCTTCGGCGCCTGGCCGTCGACAAGGACACCAGCGTCACCGTCAAAGACCTGGTGGACGACAACACCTTCACGGTGGCTTGACCCCAGACCGGGTGAGCGCGATAGCGCGAACTCCTACGTCCAGACCTCGGCCTGGAGGACCGAGGTGAGCACTGGGGGTAGGTTCCGGATTTGCCTGCCGAAACTAACAAACAGTCTTGACTGACTGTTTCTTGGGCGGTATGCACACCGACGGATGCCCGTCCGCGCACCGCGTACGCAACAGCAGCGTCGAGATGAGACTCGCCGCGCGTTGCTAGACGCTGCGGTCGAGAGCCTGATCGAGGTCGGCTTCGCCCGGACGACCACGCTCGAGGTGCAGCGGCGTGCGGAGGTCTCGCGCGGCGCGCTGCTCCATCACTTCCCGTCGAAGGCCGAGCTCCTGGTCGCCGCCGTCGACCACCTCGCCGAGATGCGCGCGGCCGAGCTCAAGGGGCTCGCTTCGCAGCTACCCACCGGCGATCGCCGCGAGCGCACCGACGCCGTGCTCGACCTGTTGTGGCAGTGCTTCTCGGGCACGTTCTTCCAGGTCACGATGGAGCTCCGCACCGCGGCGCGGACCGACGCCGAGCTGCGGCCCGTGCTGATCGTCGCCGAGAAGCAGCTGCGCGAGCGCATCTTCGCGCAGGTGCGTTCGCTGTTCGGCAAGGACAGCGTCGCCGAGCATCCCGGTCTCGAACGCGCGCTCGATCTCACGCTCCAGCTGATGATCGGCGCCGCGATGTCCTCGGTGCTTCACACCCAGGAGCGCCGTCTCGATCTGTTGATCGAAGACTGGAAAGCCTTGTTCCCTCTCGTTCTCGACCACGCAGCAAGCAAGAAACCGACAAAATCGAAGGTGACCCGATGAGCAAAGAACTCAGGTTCGATGGAAGAGTCGCGATCGTAACCGGTGCCGGTGGTGGCCTCGGACGATCGCATGCGTTGCTGCTCGCCTCGCGCGGCGCGAAGGTCGTCGTCAACGATCTCGGCGGTAGTCACAGTGGCGACGGCAAGTCGTCGGCAGCCGCCGACAAGGTCGTCGAGGAGATCAAGGCGGCGGGCGGCCAGGCGGTCGCGAACTACGACTCGGTCACCGACGGCGACAAGATCGTCAAGACGGCGATCGACGCGTTCGGCAAGATCGACATCCTGATCAACAACGCCGGCATCCTTCGCGATGTCTCGTTCCAGAAGATGACGGCGCAGGACTGGGACCTGATCTACAAGGTCCACGTCGAGGGTACGTACAAGGTCACGGCCGCGGCCTGGAACCTGATGCGCGACGCGGGCTACGGCCGCATCGTCAACACGTCATCGGCCGCCGGGATCTACGGCAACTTCGGCCAGGCGAACTACGCGATGGCGAAGCTCGGCATCCACGGCTTCACGCAGACGCTCGCGCTCGAGGGCAAGAAGCGCAACGTCATCGTCAACACGATCGCGCCGATCGCCGGCTCGCGGATGACCGAGACGGTGCTGCCGAAGGAGCTGCTCGACGCGCTCAAGCCCGAGTACGTCTCGGTGCTCGTCGCGAAGCTCAGCCACGAAGCGAATGAAGACAGCGGCGGCCTCTACGAGGTCGGCGGCGGGTTCTACGCGAAGCTCCGCTGGGAGCGCTCGGCCGGCAAGACGTTCCGGCTCGGTCGTCAGATCACGCCGGAGAACATCGACGCGGCGTGGAAAGCCATCTCGTCGTTCGACAAGACCGAGCACCCCGGCTCGATCGCGGAGTCGATGCAGCCGATCATGGCGAACGTCGAAGCCGGCGCGAGCAAGGGCGGCAACGAGCATATCGACATCGACGCCGCACTCGACTTCAAGTATCCCGAGTTCACGCAGAGCTACGACGAGCGCGATGTCTCGCTGTACGCGCTCGGCACCGGTGCGGCGCAGAACCCGCTCGACGAGCGCGATCTGCAGCTGGTCTACGAACTGTCGGGCAAGGGCATGAAGGTGCTGCCGAGCTTCGGCGTGGTCCCCGCGATCACGATGATGTTCACGCAGGCCAAGAACGGCATCACCAACCCCGGCCTCAACTTCGGGCTCGATCGTGTGCTCCACGGCGAGCAGTACACCGAGGTCAAGCGTCCGCTGCCGACCAAGGGCAAGCTGACCACCAAGGCCCAGGTCAAGAACGTCTACGACAAGGGCAAGGGCGCGACCGTCATCACCGAGTTCATGACGTACGACGAGGACGGCAACGAGCTCGTCAAGAACGAGCTGACGACGTTCGTGCGCGGCGCGGGTGGCTGGGGCGGCGATCGCGGCCCGAGCGCGGACGTCAACGTCCCGCCGGATCGCGCACCCGACAAGATCGTCGAGGACAAGACCACCGAAAACCAGGCGCTCGTCTACCGCCTGTCGGGCGACTGGAACCCGCTGCACGCGGATCCCAGCTTCGCGAAGGCGTTCGGCTTCCAGAAGCCGATCCTCCACGGCCTCGCGTCGTTCGGCTTCGCCAC
>JBBQJJ010000581.1:0-4771 GCA_038325805.1 Haliangiales bacterium | reverse complement strand
CTTTCGGCACCACGAGCGCAGAAACGCGCTGTGGTGCCCCAAGGATAGGAGCCCGGCCCAGCTAGCAAATAGTCGAGTGCGCGGAGTAACTGATCAATGACACGACACTCGTAGGTGTCCTAACTTTCCATTCATGCGAATCCCCGTGCGAACCGGCGATCAGACCGACGAGATCGACCTCGTTCCCAGCAAGATCATCGGCATCGGCCAAAATTACCGGGCTCACGCGATGGAGATGGGGAAAGGCATCCCCGAGGAACCCCTGATGTTTCTCAAGCCCCGGTCGGCCATGATTCCGGACGGTGGGCGGATCGTTCGCCCTTCCGGCTACGAGCGGGTCGACTACGAAGGCGAGCTCGGGGTGGTGATCGGGCAGCGCGCACGGCGAGTCTCCAAGGCCGATGCGCTGTCGTTCGTGATGGGGTTCACCTGCATCAACGACATCACCGTCCGCGATCTACAAAAGAAAGACGGCCAGTGGACCCGTGCGAAGGGGTTCGACACGTTCTGCCCGATCGGTCCACGAATCGTCGGTGGGCTCGATCCGAGCAAGCTGAAGATCGCGACGCGCGTCAACGGAACCACCAAGCAGGATTCGTCGACGAGCGATCTGATCTTCGACGTGCCCACGCTGATCGCCTTCGTCACGCAACACATGACGCTCGAGGTCGGCGACGTGATCTCGACCGGCACGCCGGCGGGCGTCGGCAACCTGAACGTCGGGGACATCGTCGAGGTCGAGATCGAGGGCATCGGGATCCTGAAGAACACCGTCGTCGACAAATGATCGAGTCGGTCCTGTTCGGCGTCGGTGGCAACGTCGGCACCGAGGCGCAGCTGATCGCACGCTTCCGCCAGGCTCGCGAGGCGTTGAGGGAGGCGAGTGCGCAGCAGGGACTTGGAGGGGTGCGGAGCGCGCCGCTCTACCGCACCGACCCGATCGGGCCCACGCAACCCGCGTTCCTCAACACCGCGCTGCTGGTGCCACTCGACCTCGAACCCGCGCAACTGATCGAGAGCACGCTCGCGCTCGAGCGGTTGCTCGGACGGACTCGCGCGGGCGAGCGGTTCGGTCCGCGGTTGATCGATCTCGACGTGCTGGTGTGGAGCGCGCGCGTGGTCGACCTGCCGGGGCTCGTGGTGCCGCATCCTCGGCTTGGCGAGCGGCGCTTCGCCCTCGAGCCTCTCGTCGCGCTGCTCGACGAGGACTTCGAGATCCCGGGACAGGGTCTCGCGGGTGACTTGCTCGAGCGCGTGCGCGATCAACAGGTCGAGCTGATCACGGAGGTCTGGTGACCAGCGCCGACAGATTCGAGCGGTGGCGATAGATCAACAGCGCGCCCGTCGCGCACGCGAGCGACGCGTAGGGACGCTCGGTGCGGTAGACGAGGATCAGCGCGATCACGAAGATGCCGGAGAGCGAGGCGAGGGCAGGGATCCTCGAGACCGCGAGCACGGCAGCGAACACGAGGACGGCGATCGCGGCGAGTGGCGGCGTCAGCACGAGGAAACACCCGAAAGCGGTAGCCACGCCCTTGCCGCCCTTCCAGCCGAGCCACGGAGAGAAGCAATGTCCGAGGATCGCGGCGAAGCCTGCACCGGCGACGATCCAGTCGATGCAAGAGCGGCTCGCGATCCACACCGTGAGCGCGCCCTTCGCGACATCGAGCACGAGCACGATCGCACCCGCACCGAACCCGAGCACGCGCGTCACGTTGGTCGCGCCGATGTTTCCGCTGCCATGCTTCTGGATGTCGATGCCGCGCTGCTTCGCGATCACCACGCCGAACGGGATCGAGCCGAGCGCGAACCCGAGGGCGATGACGAGGACACAGGTCACGTGGGCAGGCTACCGGCATTCCACCACCGGCGCACTTGCTCGAGTGCAGACGTGCGTGGGAGCCCAGTGGGCAGCGTCTCGACGAACACGCGCCCATACATGCGCGTGACGATGCGCCCGTCGAGGATCGCCACGATCCCGCGATCGTCGCGCCGGCGGATCAACCGTCCGAAACCCTGCTTGAGCGCGATCGCTGCGGCGGGGAGCTGGATCGTCGCGAACGGATCCCCCCCTGCGTCGGCGACCTGCTGCATGCGCGCGGCGATCAGCGGATCGGTGTGCACCGAGAACGGCAGCTTGTCGATCACGACGAGCGACAGCGCATCGCCCGGCACGTCGACGCCCTCCCAGAACGAGCTGGTGCCGAACAGCACCGCGTTCGGAGTGGCGCGAAAGCGATCGATCAGCGTCGCACGCGGAGCATCGCCCTGGACCATGCGCGGGTAGGGGAGGTCGCGAAGCTTGAGCGCAGCCTCTTGCAGCGCGCGATAGCTGGTGAACAACAGGAACGCGCGACCATGCGTGATCGCGAGCAGCTCGCGGACGCGAGCCACGGCCTCATCGGAGAAGCCATCGCCGGCGGGCGGCAGATCACGCGGGACGTAGAGCATCGCCTGACGCTCGTAGTCGAACGGCGAGCTGACGAGGAGCTCCTCGGCGTCATCGAGACCGAGCCGCGCCTTGGTGTATGCGAACGTGCCGGCAGCGGTCAGCGTGGCCGACGTGAAGATCGGCGTCGGCCCCGAGCGCACGATGTGGCGGCGCACGAGATCCGCGACATCGATCGGCGACGCGGTGAGCGCCGTCCCCGTCGAGCGCACCTCGCCCCAGTAGACGTGGCTCTTCTGACGCTGTTCGGCGATCGCGGCGAGCCCATCGCGCAGCTCGCGAGCGCGTCGGGCGATCCCGGTGAGGGCGGCGCGTGCCCCATTCTCTTGATCCTCGTCGGGAGAAGGCTCGCCTTCAGCCTCGGCGACGCGCGCGACATCCTCGAGCGCGGTGTCGAGCTCGAACCACGCGCTCTGGCGATCGGCCTGGTCGAACAGTCCGGGAGGTAGGGGCACGCGGGCGTCTCCGGTTGCCTGCGGAGCAAGCACGGAACGGACGAGCGAGAACAGCTTGATGCCGGCACGCTCGACGGTCTGCAACACGTCGACGGACGCGCGCCCGGTCCACAGCGGCATGCTCGCCATCGCCAGGTGGGCGTCGCGGAGGAGCGTCGAGAGCGCGTGGGTCGACACCTTCGCGCCGAAGTGCTCGGTGGCGACGTCCTCGAGCTGATGCGCCTCGTCGAACACCACGGCATCGTGATCCGGCAACACGCGCGCACCGGGATGGGCGGCCCGCAGCGCGCGGTCGGCGAAGTACAGGTGGTGGTTGACGAGTACGAGCTGCGCCGATTCGGCGAGCCGCCGGGCCTGGGTGACGAAGCAGCGCTCGAAGTACGGGCAGCGTGGGCCGATCCGCGCATCGGGCGTGGTCGTCACGTCGGCCCACACGGGTGCGTCCTCGGCGAGCCAATCGAGCTCGGCGCGATCTCCGGTCGCGGTCTCGGTCATCCACGACGTGATCGCTTGCAGCGTTCCGTCGGTGGGCTTGCGCGACACGGCCTCGGCGAGCTTGCGCCGGCAAAGATAGTTGCCGACACCTTTGAGCACCACGACGGAGAACGGCTTGCCGACGATGGTTCGTAGGAGAGGCACGTCGTGACGCGCGATCTGATCCTGCAACGCACGCGTGCCCGTCGAGACCACCACGCGCTTGCCGCTCTGCAGCGCCGGGATCAGGTACGCGAGCGTCTTGCCGGTGCCGGTGCCCGCTTCGACGATCAGCGGCCGTTCATCCGCAAGCGCACGCTCGACGGCCGCGGACATCAAGCGTTGTTCGGCGCGGTCCTCGTAGTGCGGGATCGCGAGATCGAGTCCGCCGCCAGGGGCGAGGAGATCGATCACTACTTCCTCGAGGCCTTCTCTTCGTGTCCCGAGGTGCCGAACCGACGCCCGAGCTCGGCGAGCACGCGATCGACAGGTAGCTTGCGCGCGGTCAGTCCGACCATCACGTGAAACAGCAGATCCGCGGCCTCGTAGACCACCTTGTCGTCGGGACCGTCCGGCAACTCCGCGACGAGCTCGCGTTGCTCTTCCTCGATCTTCGAGATGATCTTCGGGATGCCTTTGTCGAGCAGCGACTTCGTGTAGCTCTTGTCGCCCGTCGACGAGTCTCGGCGAGCCGCGAGCAAGGCATCGAGGCGCGCGAGGATCGGCGCGACGCCGTCATCCGTCGAGTCGTCGTCGAGGGTGAAGAAGCAGCTCGTCGCACCCGTGTGGCAGCTCGGCCCCGCGGGCGTCGCGCGGATCAGCAGGCAGTCACGATCGCAGTCGATCCGGATCTCGACGACGGTGAGCGTATTTCCCGAGGTCTCGCCCTTCCTCCACAGCGCCTGCCGCGAGCGCGACCAGAACGTCACGATGCCGGTCTCGCGGGTCAGGCGCAGCGACTCCGCGGTCATCCACGCGAGCATCAACACGGTCGACGACACGGCGTCCTGCACGATGCATGGCACCAGGCCGCGATCGTCGAAGGCGGGATCGACCATGCCGTACCCTCGCCAGTAGAGGATCTGCTGTCAACTTCCCCGGATCACCGTGCATGATGTTTCGATGAAGCGCGGGCTAGGGCTGTTGCTGATCGCCGGCGTGGCCACCGCGGCTCCTCGGCCGATCACCCTCAAGGTCCAGAACACGCCGCTGTCCGACGTGGCACGCAAGCTTGGCGAGCAGAGCGGCTGCCCGGTCATGGCGTTCGGCGCTGCGAAGAACATCGATCTGGATCTCAAGAACGCCACCCTGTGGGACGCGCTCGCCAAGCTCGAGGTCGATCACGGCATCTACACCCAGTTTCGCGGCAGTCAGATCGTGCTCGACAAGGGTC
>JBBQJJ010000580.1:0-4775 GCA_038325805.1 Haliangiales bacterium | reverse complement strand
CGTCGACCGAGGCGCTGTGGGATGCGGCCTTGGCACGCGGTGCGACGCTGTGGGGCGTCGCCTCGGACGATGCACATCACTACAACGACACCGGCAAGTATCCCGCCGGTGGCGCGTGGGTCAGCGTCAAGTCGCGCCGGGATCCACAGGCGATCCTCGACGCGCTCGCTGCCGGTCGGTTCTACGCATCCACGGGTGTCGCGCTGTCACGCGCCGAGGTCGAGCGAGGCGAGCTCGTGGTCGAGATCGCCGCGACGGACCCCGCCAACTCGATCACCTTCGTGGACAACGGCAAACGCACCACCGTGTTGGGGAAAACGGCGAGGCATCCAGTTCCGGGTACCGGTTACGTGCGCGCCGTCGTCGAGCGCGACGGGGCAAAGGCGTGGACTCAGCCTGCCCGCCGGTGACTCCTCGTCCTGCGATCTACAGCGAGACGTAGCCGTGCTTGACCGCGAAGCGGGTGAGCTCGGAGTTGTTGCGCAACCCCAGCTTCTTCAGCACGTGACCGCGATGGGTATCGACGGTCTTGATGCTGATCTCGAGGTGCTCGGCGATCTCGCGGTTGGTCATGCCGCGACCGAGCATCTCCATCACCTGCTGTTCCCGGGCGGTGAGTGCGCTGGCCGGGTGACCGTCGCCGGCCGCGAGCAGCTGCTCGATGCCGGGTGGGATCACCTGCTCGCCTCGGCTGACCGCGCGAATCGCAGCCAGCAGCGCATCGGGCTCCACCGACTTGGTCAGGTAACCGTGCGCCCCTGCCGCAATGGCGCGCGCAGCGTAGCTGGGCTCCGTATGCCAGGTGAGCACGATCACGAGCGGTGCAGTCTCGAGGAGACGCAGCTCGGAGAGGACATCGAAGCCGGACTTGTCCGGCAACGTGATGTCGAGGAGCAGCACCTCGGGACGGTCGCGTTTGACCATCTCAAGGGTTTCGGCTGCATTGCCAGCTTCACCGACGACTTCGATATCGTCGGCCTTGCCGAGCGCTTCTTTGAGCGCCCAGCGAACGATCGTGTGGTCTTCTGCAATAGCTAATCGAATCATCGGACACCTCCGTACAGTCCAAGGAATTAGCAACGGCTGGGCCGAATCGCGGCGGCGCTTTCCTGCGGCGATCTCGCTGTGCCCGGGCGCCCACCGGTGCTCATTTGCAACGGTCGTGGTATCGAACGCCCCGATGTCCCCACAGCGTCTCGTCGTTGGAATCGCTGGTGGGACGGGGTCAGGAAAGACCACTGTCGCGCACAAGCTTGCCGCTGCGATGCCGCCGGGGCGATGCATCACGATCGAGCACGACGCCTACTACCGAGACCAAGCGCACCTCTCGTTCGAGGAGCGCACGAAGATCAACTACGACCATCCCGCGTCGCTCGAATCCGATCTGCTCGCGAGGCATCTCGCGGACCTCCGCGCGGGTCGGTCTTGCGAGATTCCGATCTACGACTTTGCCACCCACACGCGACGCACCGATCGCCGTCTCGTGTCGCCCACGAGAGTGATCATCGTCGAGGGGATCTTGGTGTTTACCGAGCCCGCGCTGCGCGAGCAAATGGACATCAAGATCTTCGTGGACACCGATGCCGACATCCGGTTGATCCGCCGCATCCGCCGCGATCTCGAACAGCGCGGCCGCAGCTTTCAATCGGTGCGCGACCAGTACTACCAGACCGTTCGGCCGATGCATCTCGAGCACGTCGAACCATCGAAGCGCTGGGCCGATCTGATCGTCCCCGAAGGCGGCGACAACAAGGTCGCGCTCGACGTCTTGCTCGGTCAGCTCTGGCGGATGGCGTTCGATACCTAGGGGATCAAGACCGACGCGCCGGTGGTCGCGCGCGCCTCCAGATCGCGGTGTGCGATCGGTGCGTCGGCGAGCGGATAGCGTTTCGGTGGGTCGATCTTCACGCTGCCGCTCTGTACGACGGAGAACAATTCATCGGCCATCAACTGCGCGACCGTGCGATCTGACATGTGCGTGTTCAGCGTGGGGCGCGTGACGGTGAGCGAGCCTTTGACCGCGAGCTGCCGCAACGAGATCGGCGGCACCGGCCCTGAGGCATTTCCGAAGCTAACCATGAGGCCGAGCGGTTCGAGGCAATCGAGCGATCGCTCCCAGGTGTCTCTTCCCACCGAATCGTAGACCACGCGCACGCCGCGCCCCCCTGTCCACTCGCGCACGCGCGCGACGACATCTTCCTTCGAATAGTCGATCGCTCGCGTTGCCCCGTGGCTCAGCGCTCGCTCGCATTTCGCCGGCGAGCCTGCGGTGGCGATGACGCGCAGCCCGAGCGCAGCCGCCCACTGACATGCGATCGAGCCGACGCCGCCCGCCGCCGCGTGCCACACGATCCAATCGCCCGGCTCGAGGTCGCGGAGCTGAGGACGCGTGCGGCGCAATAGATACTGCACGGTCAGTCCCTTGAGCATCATCGCGGCACCGCGCTCGAAGTCGATCGAGTCCGGAAGCTGGACCACCGTGCGTGCCTCCAGCGTGCGATGCGTGGCGTAGCTGCCGGCGCCGGCGCCCGCATACGCGACCCGGTCGCCGACCGCGAGGTGGGTGACGTCAGCGCCCACTGCCTCGACGACGCCCGCGCCTTCTTCGCCGATCACGGCGGGCATCGGCAGCGGGTAGAGACCGGTGCGGTGATAGATGTCGATGAAGTTGACGCCGCACGCGTGGTGGCGAAGTCGGATCTGCGTCGGGCTTGGCTCGGTGGTCGGCAGCTCGACCAGCTTCATCACCTCGGGACCACCGACGCGCTCGATCTGGATCGCTTGCATTCCGGCGCATGGTGTCTCGAACGCGGGTAGAGTGCACGCGATGCCAAAACCGATCGTGGTGGTGACCGGTGGGGCGGGCTTCATCGGCTCGCACCTGACGGATCGGCTGATCGAGACCGGGAATCGCGTCGTCGTGCTCGACGACTTTCGCACCGGCAAGCGGGCGAACCTGTCGCGCTGGCTCGATCCCAAGTACGCGTTCGACGGCAGCGACCCTTCGCTCGAGATCGTGACCTGCGATGTCTCGCACGGCATCTTCGCGGGTCTCGCGGCGATCACCGCGAAGCACGGCAAGGTCGAGCGGATCGCGCATCTTGCGGCACAGGTCTCGGTCGTCGCGTCGATCGCGAACCCGCTGACCGACATGGAGGTCAACTACGGCGGCACCATGCACGTGCTCGAGTACGCGCGTGTGACGGGCGTCTCGAAGGTGGCCTTCGCATCGTCCGCGGCGGTCTACGGCGACACCGACGTGGTGCCCATCGTCGAGGAGACGCCGCGCCGCCCGATCTCGCCGTACGGCATCCACAAGCTGTCCTCGGAGCTCGCGCTCGATTACTACGCGTCCCAGTTTGGCATCGCGACCACCGCGCTGCGGTTCATGAACGTCTACGGACCGCGGCAGGACCCTTCGAGCCCGTACTCCGGCGTGATCTCGATCTTCGCCGAGCGTGCGAAGGCCGGCAAGACGTTGCTGATCTTCGGCGACGGCAAGCAGACGCGTGACTTCGTCTACGTCGGCGATGTCGTGCGTGCACTCGCCGCCGCACTCGCCGACGGCAACAGCCGGCTCGTGGCCAACGTCGGCACCGGCAACGAGACCACGGTGCGGCAGCTCGCCGAAACGATCGTCAGCCTGTGCGGCAACAAGTCAGCGATCGAGCACGCGCCCGCGCGGTCCGGCGAGATCCTGCGTTCGTGCGCGGTGGTCGAGCGCCTCGGTGAGCTCGGCGCGCCGGCGAACACATCGCTGATCGACGGCCTCCGCCAGACGGTGGCCTGATGACGGACGACGACGACTACACGGAGCTCGAGACCCGGCGCCGCGCGAGACTCAAGTCCCTCGCGTTGTTCGGCCTCGTCGTGGTCGGTGGCCTGCTGCTGTACAAGTGCGCGAGTCAGGCCGATCGCCTCGGGCTCGGCACCTCCAGCCCCAGCGCGAAGGTGTCGCCGGATCTCGCGATCACGATCGAGCGCAGTGGACGACTCCAGACGCGCGGCTGCACGCAAGGCACCGTCGAGGATTGCGTTGCCCAGGCGAAGGTGCGTGCCCGCAACGGCGATGCCTCGTCGCGCGTGGTGATCACGGTCGAACCCGGCGCGCCGCCAGCGCTGGTTCGCGAGGTCGAGGCGCTGGTCCACAGCTTCGAGTTGACGCCCACGACCGAGTAGAGCGAGCTACAGCGAGCGAGCTACCAGTTACGACGAGGGCTGCGAGACCTTCTTGCCGGCCTTGACCCAACCCGCGATGCCCTCGGGGAGCACCTTCACGTTGGTGTAGCCGGCCGTGATCGCCTTGCCCGCGGCCTCGTGCGACGCGCCGCACTGGGTGTTCGCACAATAGAAGACGAGCGAGCGCGACTTGTCGGCTGGCAGCTCCTTCGGGTTGAACGTGTCGTTGTCGGAGAGCAGGACGGCGCCCGGGATCACGCCCATCTTCTTGCGCGTGGCCTCGCCGTTCGCGTCGACCGGCGTGCAGTCGCCCTTGCCGAGGTGACCATCGAGCTCGTCGACCGAGACCTCGGCGACCTTCGCGGCTTCGGACGAGCCGGACGACTCGGACTGCTTGGAGCAACCAGCAACGGAGGCAGAGAGAGCGAGGGCAAACATCAGGGTGCGCATGGCCAGAACGGTACCGCCAACCCCGGGCGTCGACAATGCGACACTGCCTGTCGCACGCGTTGCGTAACCCTCCTTCATACGCGAAGGTTCCAGCGTGACCGACCGCGACCCGCCGTGGATCTTCAGGACCTACGCGGGGCACTCGA
>JBBQJJ010000579.1:0-4788 GCA_038325805.1 Haliangiales bacterium | reverse complement strand
TCGGCCGCATCGTCCTCGGTCTTGCTCCCTTCGTCGCCGCCGGTCCTGCGGCCAAGCTCGTCGGGTTCCCGGCGTCGCACGACACCGCCACCGCCAGGTTGATGGGCCGGCTGTTCGGCGTGCGCGACATCGGGCTCGGCGTGCTCGCGCTGTGGGGCCTCAGCCGTCCCGAGGTGTTGCCGTTCATCCTGCTGTTCAACGCGTTCATGGACGCCGGCGACTTGGTCGCGACCGGCATCCCGCTGGTCAAGCGACAGGGCATCGACAAGGGCGCGGCGCTGTCGGCGGCGATGGCGCTGATCGGTGGCACGAGTTGGATCGCGATGTGGCTGGTCACGCGATAATCGCGCGATGTCCGGCTCCGTGAGTGTGGTGCTCGTGCGCCCGGTGGTGATGTCACTGCCGAGCGACAGGCACGCCGCGTTCTGGGCGGCGACGGATCTGACGCCCGAGCTCGTCGCCGACGACGACGCGCGGATCTCGCCGGCGCAGTTCTGCGTGGCGTGGGCCGAGCTGACGCGGGCGACCAAGCCGGAGATCGCGCTGGCGATCGCGGATGCGATGCCGGCAGGTGCGTTCGGGATCGTCGAGTACGTCTGCCGCTCCGCACCGACCGTGCGCGAGGCGCTGCTCCAGTGGGTGAGGTACCTCAACTTGCTCGACGACGCCGTGGTCGTGGCCTTGGTGGTCGAGGACGATCGCGCGTGTCTGCGCGTCGAGCTCGAGAGCGAGGCACCCGCGCCGGGTGCGCACGAGCTGTGCTTCGCGCTGGTCGCGCAGCGGATCCGGCAGTTCTCGGCGGTGCCGTTCCGGATCACGAGCGTCGACCTCGTCCATCGCAGCGCCGGCGATCCGGCGACGTATCGCGCGTGGTTCGATGCACCGGTCAAGTTCGGCGCGGCGATCAACCAGCTGGTGTTTCCCGCGGCGGCGCTCGACGCGACGCTGGTGTCGAGCGATCCGGCGCTACTCACAATCCTGACGCGCACCGCGGATGCGCTACAGAAGGACAAGCCTGCCGATCCATCGCTCGAAGCGCAGGTCGCACGCGTGCTGCGCGAGGCGTTGCGCGCGAACGAGGGCCACGTCGAGATCGTCGCGAAGCGCGTCGGGATGACGCCTCGCAGCCTGCAGCGTCGCCTCAAGGAAGAGAACACGTCGTTCAACGCCGTGCGCGAGCAGGTGCGTCGCGAGCTGACGCAGCGCTATCTCGCGGACAACCTCTCGATCTCGGAGATCTCGTTCCTCCTCGGGTTCTCGGAGCCGAGCGCGTTCTTCCGTGCGTTCAAGCGATGGACCGGGATGACACCGATCGAAGCGCGCCGCGCCGTGACGACCTGAAATCGTGCACGTCGATGGTGAGCTGATGCTCGCGAACGGTCTCCAGCATTGCGCGCCAGCATTGCGCGCCAGCATTGCGCGCCAGAGCCTTGCGCTCCCCGCATTGCGCTCCAGCGTTGCGCTCCAACATTGCCTGGCCAGAGGGTCGCCAACTCGCCAAACGAACCCGCCATGGTCGCCAAAGCAATTCGATCGGACGTCCGACGACCCGCGCTCGTTCGACCAGAACGCGCAAGCTCGTCCGGCGTTGATCCGCCAAACGAGAGCGGGAGGTGCAACGACTTCGGTCGGCGCCTCAGCGTCGACCGAACGTGCGGGATCCAGCGAATGACCGTGCGAGCGCGGATCTGGTTCAATCGATGGGTTGGCGACCATGGCGGGTTGCGCTTCGCGAGTTTGGCGACCCTCTGGCCAGGCAATGCGCTGGAGTGCGATGCGGATGCCGTCGGGACGGCGGCCGTGGACGACATTCTCGAGCACGGCGTCACAGTCACCGCTCTGGCGCGCGTAGTCACTGTCACGTCGAGTCTTGCCGGCTATTCGAGATGTATGACCCTCGCGACGTACGACACGCATCCGACCTGGCGCACCTATCAGGCGCACTTCCCCGAGGCGTTGCGTTGCACGCCGACGACGATGCCGCGCGAGGAGTACTGGACCTGGCGCGGCCTCGACGTCCACCTCGATCGCCTCGCCGTGCCCGACGCACCGCTCAAGATCCTCGTGCTGCATGGCGCCGGTGCATACGGCCGCGTCATGGCTCCCGCCGCCGCCGTCGCACAGCGCTACGGCTACGAGACGGTCGCGCCGGATCTGCCGGGCTACGGGCTGACCCGCGTGCCGCGCGGCGAGATGACGTACGATCTGTGGATCGATTGCGTCGTCGATTTGATCGAGGCGGAGCACGCGCGCGACGGCAAGCCGATCGTGCTGTTCGGCGTCTCGCTCGGCGGCCTCCTCGCGTATCAGGCCGCCGCACGCTCGCGGCGCGTCCGCGGGCTGATCGCGACCACGCTCGCCGATCCGCGCGAGACCCTGGTACGCAGAGGTTTCGCGCGCCATCCGCTGCTCGGCACCGCCGGCCTCTGGCTGCTCGACAAGCTGCGATTCTTCACCGATGGCTTGCCGCTCCCGATGGCGATGATGTCGCGGATGAATCACATCTCGAACAACCCGGCGCTGTCATCGATCGTGATGCGCGATCGGCTCGGTGGTGGCAGCTGGGTACCGGCGCGGTTTCTCCGCACGCTGATGACCACGGCGCCGGCGATCGAGCCGGAGCAGTTCACGGGGTGCCCTGTCCTGCTCGCTCATCCGGGGGTCGATCGGATGACCGACATCGCGCTATCGCGACGGTTCTTCGATCGACTCGCCGCACCCAAGCGGATGGTCGTGCTCGAAGGCGCGAGCCACATGCCGACCGAGCATCCAGGCATCGATCAACTCGAGGCCGCGGTGCTCGGGTTCGTCCGCGAGATCCGCGGATCGATTGGACCATGAGGCCGCGACTGCGCCTTGGAGTTATCCTGTTCCGGTGCTCGCGCTCGTGCCTTATCGCAACCTGACGACGGCCACACCGTTCCCCGAGCTGGTCTCGGCGGAGTGCGTGGTTCGCGACGCCGCGCACACCGCGATCGCCTGCTCGCTGCCGTACCTGAGCTGGTCCGGGCGCGCCGTCTACGACGGCCGGAGGATCCAGCACCGCGTCGCGCTCTACGATCGCGCTGACCTCCTGATCGCCGCGTTCGACGAGGCGACGTTCCGGGTCAACGACCTCGCGTTCCATCCCAGCGATCCGGTGCTCGCGATCGCGACCGGCTCCTACGATGGCGGCTACTCGTTCGAGGGCGCCTTGCTGCTGTGGAACTGGTTGACCGGCGAGTCGCGCTCGGTGTTCGACGACTCGCGCGAGATCACTCAGTGCCGCTGGGAGCTCGATGGCCGCTTGACCGTCCTCGCGCGCCCCGACAACGACGACGAGGAGGACGCCTCGAACGTCTACGGCGCCACGCTCGATGTTTCAGGGCCATGCTCGCTCGACCAGCTGCGCCACTGCGACCGCGCCGACTTCGGCTTCGTGTGCGAGCCCGACCAGGACGGACCTGCGCCACTGTTCGAGAAGCGGGCGGTGATCTGGGATCTCGCGTGGACGCTCGATGGCCGGCTCGCGGTCGCGCGCGACGACGGCTGTCTCGAGCTGTGGTCCGTTGCGACCGGTCGACGCGAGCACGTGATCCGGATAGGCGGTCAGGTCGTTCAGCTCCTGCGCCAGCCGGATCGCTTGCTCGCACACGTGATGGGCGCACGTTCCGAGCTCTACGAGCTGCGGGGCAACGAGCTCGCGTTGTGGCTGGAGCTCGCCGTCCGTCATGCGTGCTCGGTCGATGCGAGCGGCCGGATTCTCGCGCGCGATGTCGAGCGACGTCCGCAGCGACGAGATCAGGTCTGGACCGCGAGCAAGCAGCTCGTGATCGAGGCGGACCTCGGCCACTACGACGTGTTCAACCACTTCCTCCGCATCGACGGTGCGGCCGAGCTATTCCTGCTGCGCGGTACGCCGGCGAGCAACCACCAGCACAAGCGTGTGTGCGTGATCGATCCGGGCGACAGCGTCGTTCGCGCCGAGCTGCCGTGGGATGTCACGCCCGAGCACCGGATGACCGGATCGGCGGTCGCGCTCGACGACCACCTCGTGTGCTGCTACCGCGTCCACCAGTCGAGGGGTGGCGGCACGATCCGCATCGAGCGCCGCGCGCGGCCCGGCGGTGACACCGTCTGGCGGCACGAGGTGCCCGCCTCCGCGATCGCGATGATCGCGTGGCCCTCGATCGGCGGCATCGTCGCCGCACTCGTCGACGGCACGTTGTGCATCATCGGCAACGACGGCGCTGTGATGCACGAGGAGCGGTTCACGATCGACGACGTGCCGACCCTTCCGACCGCTCTCGCCGTTCACGACGAGACGCTCGCGGTCGGTACGATCGACGGCCGGATCTCGCTGCTTTCCCTCAGATGACGCGCGCGTCATGCGGAGCTCGACTCGCACGCTCGTCGTGACCACCCTGATCGGTTTACGATCGCGATGATCGTGGAACGCTCTCCTGAGCCTCGCATTCGCACTCGTCGACGCCTTCTGACATCACTATTTATTCGCGAGCGTTGCTGAGGAATTGCCGTCGCAGCGCGTACGTTCATCCCCATGGTCGCAACGCGGGTCGCGGTGGTGGGCGTGCTGTGCGTCGGTGCCGTGGTGTCGGCGGCGCTCCTCACGCGGGACGCTCGCACGGTCGAGCTCGTACCCATCCCGATCGTCAAGGTGATCGAGGTCCCGGTGGTCCGCGTCGCACCGCCGACACCGACGCCACCACCCGCGCGCGATTGCAGCCTGGGCTACATCCAAGAGGGCGCTCCAATCGACAAGTGGACCGCCTCCGACACACATCTCGG
>JBBQJJ010000578.1:0-4793 GCA_038325805.1 Haliangiales bacterium | reverse complement strand
CAACGTCGATCGCAGAGGAGGAATGCCATGCCGTACCGCGTGCTGAAGATCGAGCCAACCCACGATCCGATCGAGGTCTGCGCGTTCTCGAGCGCCTATGCTGCCGTCGATTTCATGACCTCCGCATGGTTCCGCGGCGATATCGTCGCGAACCACCTACACCTGGTCGACTCCGAAGACTCGATAATACTGTCACCGGACGACATGGTCGGCGCGTGCGCCTTGGTGTTCGCGCCGACCTGAGCAGGCCGGCGGTGCGTTCGGTTATTCGATCGCTGCGCTCGCTGCGATCGCCGTCGTCGGGTCGTCGGTCAACGCCGGGCTCATCTCACCGATCAGGCTGATCACCCCGGTGCGCGTGTTTAACCGGATCCTCCCGATCCCACCGCCACCGCCACCACCATCCGCACCCGTGTTGACCCCGGGGCTGCCCGCGAGCACCGCTGCGGCCGCGCCATTGCCACCCGCGCCACCACCACCATCATCAGGGCCACCGACCTGACCGATCGCCGCCGCTAGAGACAGGCGGCCTGCCTCGCCGGTATCACCCGCTCCCTGACCCCCACTGCCGCCCGCACCGCCGTTGACGGCGAGGGTCGAGGTGCCAGTGACCTCCGGCGCCTCGATCAGGATCGTGCCGCCAGCACCCCCACCGCCGCCGCCATCCGCACCCCCACCGCTGTCGCCATCGCCGCCACAGCCGCCCGCGTTGATCCCGCTCCCGGCGCCGAACACGATGGTGGTGTTCGAGATCAGCTGGATCGCACCGCCGCCACCTCCACCGCGTCCAAACCCACCGTTACCTCCACCCGCCGATCCACCGCCGCCACCACGGAGAATCGAGATGGCGTCGTTGCCGAGCACGCCGCCGCCATTGTTGGAGTTTGCGTTGCCGCCCTTTCCGCCGGCTCCGCCATTTCCACCACCACCACCGCCGGCGCTGGACGAGCCGCCCGCGGCCCCACCAGGCCCGAGGCCGGGCGCCTGGGAGCTGGTTCCACCTGCGAACCCACCCGGTCCAGGCTCGGGTGCCTCGTCGTTGATCCCGCACGGACCCTTCACGTCGATGATGCCGTTGACCGTGAGTTGCTCGTCGGCGATCAGCACGATCGACTTGGTCCCGAGCAGTCGGATGTCCCCCGCGATGGTCAGCCGCCGGAAGCGGAACACCGCGATCGAGTCACTCGGACCACGCAGGTCGTGGGTGAAGTTCGCGCTGGATGCCTTGGTGATCATTCCATCGTCACCGTTGATCTCGGCGTCATCGGCGAGCGTGACGTCGCCGAGGTCATCCAGGGCGTCGAGGTCCGTGGTCGTGGCACCACCACCGGACGGGTTCAAGCGTCCGCAGCGTGCCGGCGTCTCGAGGCATCCCCATTCGCACTCGGTCGGGAGCGGTGCCTCCCCGATGGCGGTGCACGACAGCAACGTGGTCGCGCCTTGACAGCTCGGGCCCAGCGTCTCGCAAGGGACGGAGGGTGGTCCGTCCAGCTCGGGGGCATCTCCGGTTCCGACTCGCGGGGCGTAGGAGCAACCGAGGCCAACCCAGAGCAACGCGCACAGAGCTCTCATTTTATCAGCATATTCCTCTGGCCGCCCCGGGAGGCCGAGAACTTCTATTAGACGCCCGATCTCGAACCCCCCGAAACGACGGTGATTCGGCTACCGTCCGCGGCGTGCAGCGTCGCGTAGCTCTTCCTGGCTCGTTGGTGATTGGTGTGGTGGCGTCGTTCGCGGGATCGGCGGCGTTCGCGACATCGGCGATCGCGATGACCGTGAAGCAGGACGAGGACGGGCGGTCCTACGAGTCGCTCATCCGATGGAGCCTGTTCAGTAGTGCGACCACGATCGCGTCGCTCGTGCTGGTCGCGTCGGCTCTGTTCCTCGTCGCGAATCGGCTCTCGGCCTGGTCTCGAACCCTGCTGTTGGTTGCCGGGTGGATGCACCTCGGGTTTCTGACCTGGATGCTCGGCCGCCCGTTCCTGATGGAGCTCCTCGGCACCGGCAAGGTGCAGTGGCTCGACGAGTACGGCTGGAAGCTCGTCGCGTTCTGCTTCTGGTCCGCGACCGCGTTGATCACCGTGGCCGCACGCGCGTGGTGGCGACCGGCGAACCCCTGGGTGGTCGTCGCCGCGGTGACCGCGTTGCTCCTCGAGGCGGTCTCGTGGGCACCGTTCGTGTCTGGCATGCTCGAGGACGTCAGCGAGAGTCATCCGTACGCGTACCGCCTGTTCTGGCCGATCCGCGATGCGTTGACCTCGGGTGCCTTGCTCGTCCTCGTCCACGGGATGCTTCGCGATGCGCCGCCTGCCTTGCCCTCACCGAACCGTGGAGCCGCGTGGCTGCGGTGGGCCGGGGCGTCGCTGCAGATTCGCATCGTCGCGGCGATCGCGATCGCGGTCCTCAGCGTCGGCATCGTCAAGTCGCCGGGCGCCTTGAAGGTCGTGCTGCTCGTCGGGCCGGCGGTCACCGTGCTCGCGATCATCGGCCTGTCGTGGGGCTTGCTCGGCATCGACCGCGCGGAGTTACCGCACATGCCGAAGGTCCGGCTGACCGTGGGTGCCGCGCTGATCGCGCTGAGCGCCGGGCTGCAGGTCAACCAGTTGCTCGCGATGTTCCGGATCGTCTCGGATCGCACCTCGATGTTCGCGAACGAAGCCGAGTCGTGGTCGGTGATCGGGCCGTTGATCGGGATCACCGGGATGGTGCTCGCGTGCTCCGCGATCGCATCGTGGGCGGGGAAGACGGGTAACCAGTCGGTGCGCGAGATGGCGATCGCGCGCGCGATCGTTCACGCGGTGCTGTCGGTCCTGGTGTTGCTGATGCCGCTGGCTCTCAGCAAGGCAACGTCGAGAGGCGCGATCCTCGCGATCGCGTTGGTCGGCGCGATCGCGGCCGTCATCTCGATCGTGGTGGTCGCGGCGGTGTTCAACCGCGCCGCCGACGCGATCCAACCATCGCCAGTGCTACCCGAAGCTCGCCTGCGCTAGCAGATGCGCGCGTTGCTCGTCGGTATGGCCGCGGCGATCACGGGATCGTTCATCCAAGCCCTCGCGCCGAGCGAGACGACGACCCTGATCCGCAGAGCGATGATCGCCGTCGCGCTGCTGCTGATGGCCGCGGGGTATGCCCTCGTCGCGAACCACCTCGTCGGGTGGCGGCGCCAGGTGCTGCGCAGCGTCGCCGTGCTGCAGCTCGGCTGGTTGATCTGGTCGCTCGCGCGACCGTCCGTCGTCGCCTCGCTCGGGGATGCCTGGTTCGACGACCTCGGCTACCGGCTGATCTCCGCGGGGTTGTGGTGGAGTGGCGTCGTCCTCCTCACGATCGCGGCGCGCGCCTGGTGGAGGCCGGCGTCGCCATGGATCGTCGTCGCCGCGGTGGTGGCGGTCGTGCTCGAGGCGTTGCCGTGGGCGCCGTATCTCGCACCCGCCTTCGACGCTGCCGTCGCGAGTCTCGAGCCGTGGGACCGGCCGATCCGCGAGCTGCTGACGTCGATCGCGATCGTCGTGCTGGTGCGCGGCATCCTGCGCCGCGCGTAGTAGGGTGGGCCATGCTGTTCCAGCAGGTCCGCGCAGGAGGATGCCTGTCGTACGTGATCGGGTGCGAGCACACGCATGCCGGGATGCTGATCGATCCGCACCTCGACCAGATCGATCGCTACCGCGCGATCGCGAGCGAGCTCGGGATCCGGATCCACTACATCACCGAGACCCACACGCACGCCGACCACTTCTCGGCGGCGCGCTCACTCGCCGGCTCGCTTGACGCGCACGTGGTGATGCATCGCAACGCGGCGGCGCCGTTCGCCGATGTCCGCGTCGACGACGGTGAATCGATCGTGCTCGGCCGACTCCGCATTCGCACGTTGCACACGCCCGGTCACACCAACGACTCGATGTGTCTGGTACTCGCGGATCGCGTGCTGACCGGAGACACGCTGCTGATCGACGGCACCGGGCGCACAGATCTGCCGACCGGCGATCCCGAGGCGCTGCACGACAGCCTGTTCGGCAAGCTGTTGCGCCTCGATGGTGGGCTTGGCGTGTGGCCCGCGCACCACTACAAGGGTTCGGAACACGGCATCTCGTCGTCGACGATCGCCGCGGAGCTCGCGAGCAACCCGCGCTTGCAAAAGACCGATCGCGCCGAGTTCGTCGCGCTGATGCGCGGCCTCGATCTCGCGATGCCGAAGCACCTCTCGGAGGCGCTGCGCACCAACCGCACGGGCGCGAAGACGGTCGCGCAGTTGATCTCCGAGGCGTCGCGCGGCATCTCGTTCATGGCGATGGACGAGCTCGCGCGCCGCCTCGGGTCACCCGAGCTGATCCTGCTCGATGTTCGCGAGGCGGAGGAGTTCGCGAAGGGCCATCTGCCGGGTGCGACGCACATCCCGCGAGGGCAGCTCGAGCTGCGCGTCGACAAGGAGCTGCCGGATCCGACGATGCGGATCGTGACGTACTGTCAGCTCGGCAAGATCTCGACCCTGGCGGCGGCGACGCTGCGCTCGATGGGCTTCGGTCGAGCCATCGCGCTCGACGGTGGCTACGACGCGTGGATGCGCGCGTCGCTCCCTACTGAGCTTTGAAGCGGACGTGGAGGTGATCGGTGTGGCTCGGCCAGTGCCGGACGAGACCCGCCTGTGAATCAGCGCCGCGCGGGTACTGCAAGATCGTCTGGAGCTTGTCGGCGCTGATGCCGTCGCTCTTCGCCCAGCGGTAGAGGCGTGCCTGGACATTGTGATCCAGGAAGATGACCTGAACGCCGCCGGACTGGTTCGCGGTGTTCGCGAACGC
>JBBQJJ010000577.1:0-4794 GCA_038325805.1 Haliangiales bacterium | reverse complement strand
CGCGACGTTGCCACCCATCACGCTCTGCACCGGCTTGCGCTCGTTCGCCCGCGGGAACGCGCGCTGCCACTTGATCGCGTTGAACGACAAGCACGACGCGTTCGCCTTCTTCATGTTGGCGTACGGCTGCGGCTCGCCATCGTCGCCGACGAACATCCCGGTGACGCCGAGGAGGTTCGGGTTCTGCGCGAAGTTTGCCTCGTGGCTGCGCAGCCAGTCCGTGCCGCAGGGCAGGTCGTCGTCGTCGATGAACACCAGCAGCTCGCCACGCGACGCGCGGACACCGGCGTTGCGTGCACCGGGACCACCGAGCGGCGGGAACTTGTGGATGCGGACGCGCGGATCGCGCGACAGCAGCTCGAGCTTCGCGGCACCGGCGGGATCGCGCCTGGTGCTCTGCTCGACGATCACGATCTCGAAGTCGTCATGGTCCTGCGCGAGCAGCTCGTCGAGGAGCTCGCACAGTGCGGGCAGCCGGTTATACGACCGGACGATCACCGAGAGCCGAGGCGCGTGATCGCTGGAGGGGACCGGAAAGACCGGCGCCTTGACTGCGATGACGTGCTCTAGACTGCCCAGCATGCAAACCCGTACCTATCGAACAAATCGTTAGGACTCGCAAGCTTTAGGCCGCAGCTCCGACCGTTCCGCAGCGTGCGCTAGCTCGCAACAGACGGGCGTTCAACCCGTGGGTTGGTGAAGAACTGACACTTGTGACGACAGGGTTTCACCACATCGACCGCTACGTGACGTGGCTGATCCAGTTGCCGGTCAGCAGGTCGTCAGGGTGCGAACGTTCGCGTCGACCTCGGCGAGGTCCGCGGGAGTATCGATCTCGGCGCAGTACAACGTTCCGAGATCGACCGGCCACAGCTCGTAGCCTTGCTCGTCGATCATCTGCTGCACGGCCGAGTCGTTGTATTCGTTGACGAGGCCTTTTCCGCGCACGCGATCGTCCAGCGCCGCGAAGAATCGAGTCGATGCCGCGGGAGAGAACCGATTGATTCCGATCGATTCGCCGATCGCGGTCTTCGGATCGACGGTCTTCGCGCACTCGCGTACGCGGCCCTTCGCATCCAGCACGATCTTCATTTCCTCGATGCCCAGCGAGCGGGACGGCCGCACGCCGAGACAGTCGGGAAGCTCGTGGCGGAGGACGCGTGCGATGACCTCGCGCTCGCACACGATATCCGCATCGAGCAGCACGAACTCGTGACCACCCGCGGCGGGTGCCGCCAACAACGTGCTGTAGCCGTTGTTGGTCGAAGCGTATTCGGCGTTGTCCGTGAAGTTCACGCCAATCTCCGGTGACCAGCTCTGAACTGCATCGCGGATCTTCGAACCGAGGTAGCCCAGAATGATCGTCACCTCGGTGACTCCCAGCGCGGTCAGATGGTCGAGCAGGCGCCGAAGGATCGGCCGACCGGCGACCTCGAGCAGGCACTTGGGCAGGTGTTCAGTAAGGGGCCGGAGGCGAGTCGCGCTCCCTGCGGCGAGGATGACGGCCTTCATCGGTTCCCGACACTGCCACAAGTTTCGAGATGAATGTCCCGTGGCACATCGATTGCTTCGCACGACGAGACCGTGCGCAAGAACCTCACGCTAGTCACCCCAGGGCCGGTCAAGATCCCGTCGATCATTCACGAGTACCTCGTGAACCCGCCCTGCAACTACCACCGGCAGGAGGGCTTCGGCGTGATGTTCGATGAGAACCAGCGCGACCTGAAGCAATTGCTCGGGATCAAGGATCCCAACGCGTTCTTCGTGACGAACCTCCTGGCATCCGGCACGGGGACGAACGAAGCAACGATGCTCGCGATGAGCGTCCTTGGTAAGGGACTGATCCTCCGCAACGGCTTCTTCGGCCAGCGGCTGGTCGACCAGTGCAGCCGCACCGGGATCCAGCACGACGTCTACGACGCCCCGGACGATCGACCGATGGACGTCGCTGCCCTGTCGGATTTCCTCGCGAGCAACGCGAGCAAGTACAAGTGGGCGTACTTCGTCAGTCACGAGACGCGCGCCACGCTGAAGAACCCGCTCGAAGAGCTCGGCCGTACGCTCAAGGCCGCGGGCCTGGTGGTCGGTGCCGACTGCGTGTCGAGCGCGTTCGCCTACAAGCTGGATCTCGAAGAGGCGCAGCTCGACTTCGCGGTGTTCACCACGAGCAAGGCGCTGATGGCCGTCCCCGGCCTCGGCCTCGTCCTCTGCCGCCACACGGTGATGGCCGCGCTCAAGGCCGCCGGTAAGTCGGAGGCGTACTACCTCGATCTCTCGGGCGAGTACGAGAAGCAGAAGAAGGAGCGCGCCCCCCGCTTCGGTCAGCCGGTCGAGCTCCACGCGGCGGTTCGCGCCGCCTGCATCCACTTGCTGCAGACCGGCATCGACAACCACCATCGCCGCATCCAGATCCAGATGCACGAGCTGGTCAATCACCTCCAGGGGCTCGGCGTGACCGCGCTGCTCGAGGAGAAGTACCGCTCGAACGTGGTCGTCAACTTCATGCTCCCGGCAGGGCTCCACTACACCGAGTTCCAGGCGCTGATGGCGCGTGAGGGCTTCTACGTCCTCTACGGCATCATCGAGGATCCCTCGCAGTTCCAGATCTGCACGATGGGCGATCTGACGGACCTCGACATCGCAGGCCTCAAGGCCGCGTTCAACAAGGTCCTGCTGAACCGTGCCCGCGCCGTGGCCTGATTTATCCTCCTCACTCCGCTCACTTCGAGCCGCGTTGTCGTCGAGACTTTGCTAGGTTCTGCGCATGGCTGACGGGAAGGTGAGTCCGCTGCGCAAGCTCGCGCGGTTTGCCTTCCGCATCGCCGCAGGTCCCGACAAAGGCAAGCCACTGTGGGCGCGCCTCGTGTTGCGCCTGACCTTCGTGTTCGCGCTCGGCGCGCTGGTCTACACGATCCTCAAGTTCCCCGGCGGTCCCGAGACGATCCCGAAGTACTTCGTCCGGATCGGCTGGTTCTGGTTCGCGGTGATCGCGATGGAGGCGTTCGGCACGTTCCTCGATGCGATCGCGATCAAGGCGTTCGCCGCGCCCGAGAACAAGACGCTGACGTATCGCAAGACGGCGCTCGCTCAGCTGTCGGGTCGCGCGATCAACATCGTGACGCCGAGTGGCAATCTCGGCGAGGTCGTCAAGATGAGCGTGCTGACGGAGTACGTCAGTCAGTCGCGCGCGGTCTCGACGATCCTGCTCTACAACATCGTTCGCTTCATCATCGAGCTCGGGTTCGTCGCGGTGGCCGCGCCGATCTGCGCGCTGCTGGTGCCGATGCCCGATTGGTTGCGTGCGCTGATCCTCGTCGGTGGCGCGGTGTGTCTCGCGATCTCGGTCGGCTGCTGGGTGCTGGTCAAGAAGGGCATGCTGTCCAGCGTCGCCCGCGGCTTGGTCAAGATCCGGATCATCAAGCAGGCGCGCTTCGAGAAGTGGAAAGACAAGCTCCAGTCCGTCGACGACAAGCTCCGGCTGGTCAGCGGTGCGAGCCGCCGCGATCGCGTGGTCGGCGTCGTCGCGGTACTGCTCTCGCAGATCACGTCGATGAGCCTGTCGCTGTCGATCCTCGTCGCTCTCGGCGAGTCGCTCTCGCTCGGCTTCATCGGCGCATACATCGTCGGGGGCTTCGTGATCTACAACATCGCGGTGTTCGTCCCGATGGGCATCGGTCTCAACGAGGGCGGCTGGTACAGCATGCTGACGCTGATGGGCGAGAGCCCGGCACGCGTCGCGGCCGGCACGATGATGGTGATCGCGCGCCGCGTGACCTTGGTGATGTACGCCGGCGTCGGGTTGTTCCTGATCGCGGCCTCGTCGACGGTGAAGCGCGCGCGAGAGAAGCAGGCTGCGAAGGCGGCGCTGCCCGAAGCGCTCCCGGTGTCGGAGCCGGCGCCCGACGCGACGCGCGAGCCTGCGTAACGCTCGCCTCGACCGGACCGTTTGGCGACCCTTGGCGGGTTTCGTTTGGCGATTTGGCGACCCTCTGACCACGTGATGTTGAAGCCAGGCCAGCGGGTCGCCAAATCGCCGAGTGAGGCCCGCCAAGGCTCGCCACAGGATCGATCAATCAAGAACTAGAACTGGATCGACCATGCAGCCCACCACGACGTGTGGGGCGGCTCTGGAAGGAACAGCGACATCCCCGTCGGTGCGGGTGGTGTTGGTGTTGGTGTCGGCGAGGGCCCCGGCGTCGGCGTCGGCTTCGGCGTGGGCGTTGGCTTCGGCGCGGGCTTCGGCGGCAGCAGCTTCCCGAGCGCAGCCTTGAGCTGATCGTACTCGCGCTGCGCGTGCGCCTTCTCGAACCCGAACTGGACATAACGAACGACACCGTCGGGACCAACCACGAACGTAGCCGGCATCTTCACCGCGCCATAGCGCTCGGCGATCTTCGAATTCTCCTCGGGCAGGTACGCGCGGACGAGGTTCGGTACCCCGAGCCGCTTGTGAAACGCCTTGCCGTCATCGATGTCGTTGTCGAACGACAGCGAGATGAACGTGACGCGCCCCGCTAGCTCGCCGGCGAGCTTGTTCCACACGGGGAGCTCGTCCTGACACGGCACGCACCATGCGGCGCCGATCGCCAGCACCACCCAGCGCCCGCGAAACGCGGCGAGCTTGAAAGGCTTGCCGCCGGCGTCGACCGCGATGTCGAGCTCGACCGCGGGTTGCCCGACGGTCAGCACCCCGGCACGGGCGCTCGTCGTCAGCAGGATCAGGATCAGCAGCGCGCGCGTCACGACTTCGGGCGTGGCCCCGCGAGGCAGCGCTGCGTGGCGGCCTTGACCGAG
>JBBQJJ010000576.1:0-4820 GCA_038325805.1 Haliangiales bacterium | reverse complement strand
AGCCGCGGACGCTGCGAACGTGGATCGTGCTCGGCGCGCTCGCCGGTGCTGCCGCACTCGCGAGACCGCAGGTCGGCGTGTGGGCGCTGCTGTTGCCGGTCGCGGTGATCGACGATGTGCGGAAGCGCGACGCACCGCTGCCGACGCTCGCGCTGAGGTGGGCGGCGGGTCTGGCCGCGTGCATGATCGTGTTCGCGCCCCAGCTGATCGCGTGGAAGTCGGTCTACGGATCCTGGTACGTCGTACCACAGGGCGAAGGCTTCATGCGGTGGGACGATCCCGCGTGGAGCGAGACCCTGTGGTCGTCGCGCAACGGCCTATTTCCGTGGTCGCCGCTCTACGCGCTGATGTTGGTCGGCGTGGTCGTGCTCGCGCGAACTGGAGCTCGCCTGCCGCTCGCGCTGTTGCTCGGGTTGTTCGCACAGGCCGAGATCAACGGCGCGGCGTGGGACTGGTGGGCCGGCGGCTCGTATGGAGGCCGGCGCTTCGATTCGACGTACGTGATCTTCGCCGTCGGTGCGGCAGCGCTGATCGCACCCGCGCTACGTGCGATCGCTCGAGGCACCGCGCGGATCGCTCGCGTGCGCGATCGGATCGCGGGTGTGCTCGCGGGCATCGGCGCGACGGTCGCGATCCTGGTGACGATCGCGAATGTCGAGCTGACCATGGGGACCTCGGTGATCTCCGCGCGGATCACCGGTGGTGTGATTCCGTCGAACGTCTGGAAGCGGCGCATCGGCGGCGTGCGCGGTTGGCTCGCGGGAGCACTCGCCTCGGCGTCAACGCTGCCCGTGCGCGCGACGTTCGCGTGGCAGCACGGGGTGGATCTCGATGCGTACGATCGGCTAGTCGGGGTCCACGCGCTCGGCGAGCTGTTCCCACCGCTCGTCGGCGAGCGCGACAAGCGCACCGATCGCGTGCCGGTGATGTCGCCCGCGCCGATCACCGAGGGGCTGGTGAGCGTGGGCGGGAACCGCGCGAGAATCATCGACGGCCATGCGATCGTGAGATTCGGCGTCAATCGCGTCGATCCGATCATCGTTCGGATTCCCGTCGAAGGCGAGGGCCGGGTGGTCGCGCGGTGGAACGATCAGCTCGCGACCTGCACCGGCAAGGGCACGCTGGAGCTCGTCGGCACGGCGCTGCGCGGTGTCAACACGATCGAGCTCGATGCACCCGTTGGCACCCTCGTGTCGCCCATCGAGCTGGTCGTCAAGCGCTGAAGGAGGGTAGAGGTGGGGTAGCGGGTGGCACATGCACGGTCCACCCGGTCGACTCGCTGATCCGTGTGGCGCGATGAATCCTCTCGGAACGACCTCGAGCGCCTGGCACGGGCGCTCGATCGCAGACGTAGCAACACGTTTCACCACGTGTTCAGACTCGTGCTGTCCAACCCTCCACCCATCCGCCTGCGCTGGGACCTGATGGAGACTCAGAGGATCGCGTTGCTACGCCGCTAGCTCACCGGCAGCTGCACAGCACGTCGGCGTGGTGACGGCAGAGGTCTTCACGATCGCGCCGCGGACGCTGCGGGATCATCGGCTGGCTCGGGCGTTGGCGGAGAGCGAGAGCGTTGATGTCACGCTGGCGAAAGAACAGCTCGAGCTCGTCGATCATTTGGTCCTCGCGGTGAGATCGGCACGGCGCCGTGCGTGATCGGCGATCAACGGCGTGGCGCGATCCGCGATCCGCGTCAGCGCGATCGACAGCGCTTCGGCGAGTCCTTCGGGTGTCTGCAGACGCAGCGGCTCGGACTCCTCGAACTGCTGCGACCATAGCGTCTCGGACGTTCGGGGATCGACGAGCGAGAGCTCGAGGACGAGGCGGCCGCTCCACTGGGTCTTGCTGCCATCGACCTCTTCGATCGCGATCACGCGACCGCGCAACGACGCCGTCGCATGATCCGCGTCACGCGACACGCTCCTGAACTGACCGCTGCGCTCGAGGGATTGCTCGAGGAAGTTGCCGATGATCACGCCGGGAGCCGCGCTCCACCGATGGTACTGGTAGTAGTCGAGACGGTAGGGCGTGCTGCGATAGATGATGCGCTCGTCATCGTAGCCGGCGTCGGTCTCGAAGCTTTCGAGCGCGATCGTCAGATCGTCGGTCGCGGGCTTGGCCGAGGCCGCGGGTGCGGCGAGCTGATAGAACCGCGTCTCGGGCAGCTTGCCTCCACACGCGGCGAGGATGGCGACGACGACGACGACGAGCTTCTTCACGGCAACTTCCTTTCTCGCACTTCGCCGCTGAACAGCAGCCGCGATGGCTTCTGACGAACCTCGCGCGACATCTCCTTGAAGCTGCGGCTCGCGACGCGGAGATCGGCAAGCGCGGCGTGCAGCGTTCCACCGTTGTCGCGAACCACGGTCTTGATCTCGGTGACCAGCTGGGTGACCTGCTCGTCCATCAGCGATTGCGCGCCGGTGGCCGTCGCCTTGACGGTCGCCAGGGTCTCGCGCAGCGCGACGCGATTCTCGTTGATCATCCCCTGCGCGCTCGACGCGGTCGCGCCGACACTCGCGATGGTCGCGCGGAGCCCCTCGCGGTTCTCGCTGATCATCGCGTCGAGGCCTGCCGTCGCCTGGGCGAGATTCTTCGAGGCGACGCGCGAATTGCTCGCGATGTCTGACATCGGGTCGGTCAGCGTCGCGAGGTTGTCGACCACCCGGCTCGCCTTCTTGATGATCTCCGTGGATTGCTCGGCGATCGTCTCTGCCGTCTTCTCGAGCTTGTCGAGCGTGGTCACGCCCTGCGGGATCGTGGAGCCGGCGGCAAGCCGTGGCGAGCCGAGCGTCCCGTCGCGCAGATCGATCACCTTGAGACCGGTGATGCCGGCCATCTGCAGCACCGCGCGCGTGTCCTCCTTCACGGGCGTGTCGTCGTCGACGACGATGCCGATGCGAACCTTCTTGAGGTCGGTCTCGGAGACGCCGATCGAGTCGACCGAGCCGACCCGGATGCCGTTGAGGTAGACCTGCGCGCCCTTCTCGAGGCCCATCACCGTGCCGTCGAACTCGATGGCGTAGTGAGACCGACCGCCCCACATCCGGAGGCCGCCGAACACGAACAAGGTGATCGCGAGCAGGGCGCCCGTGACGATGACGAACAGACCGACCTTGGCTTTCGAACTCCGCGTGTTCATGAGGCTCCTCGCGTGATGGCAGCGATCGCTGTACGTCCCGTCGTCATCGGCGGCGGGACTCGATGGAAAAATCCGTGGACCGCAGGGATGGTCGACTTCTCGAGCTCGGCGATCGTGCCCTCTGCGCAGATCCGGCCACCGGCGAGCATCACGGCGCGATCGGCGATCTGCTTCACGCTCTCGATCACGTGCGTGACCACGACGAGCGTGATGCCGAGGGTGGCGCGGAACTGCTTGAGCGTATCGTCGATCGTCGCGGCGACCACCGGGTCGAGACCGGCGGAGGGCTCGTCGCAGAACACCAGCTGCTGATCCATGATCGTCGCGCGCGCGAGGGCCGCGCGCTTGCGCTGACCACCCGACAGGCTGTTCGGCGACCGCCCTTCGAAGCCCGACAGCCCGACGAGGCCGAGCTTCATGCGGACCATCTCCTTGATCAGCGACTGTGGCAGCTTGGTCAACTCGCGCAGCGGCAGGGCGATGTTGTCGCCGATCGTCATCGAGCCGAACAACGCGTCCTGCTGGAACGCGGTGCCGGTGCGGGTCAGCAGATCCGCCCTGCCCTCCGGCGGCAGGTCGTACAACGACTCGCCGAACAGCAGCACCTGGCCGGCGAGGGGCTTCAGCAGGCCGGTGATCGTACGGAGCAGCGTGGACTTGCCGCACCCCGAGCCACCGAGGAGCGCGACGATCTCGTTCGCCTCGACCACGAGGTTGACGTCTTCGACGATCGGCTTGTCGTAGCCGACCACCAGATCCCGGCATTCGAGGAGGGCAGTCATAGGATGGTCGCCATCGTCGCGAAGATCGCGTCGACAAAGATGATGAGCAGGACGCTGACGACGACGGTGCGCGTGGTCGCGTGACCGACGCTGCTCGAATCGCCGGTGGCGCGCATGCCGAACAAGCTGCCCGAGATCGCGATGATCCAGGAGAACAGCAGGCTCTTGAACAGGCCATGCGCGTAGTCGCCGAGCGTGACGAACTCGGCGATCCGCGACCAGTACGCGATGGCGGGCAGATCGATCGTCAACGAGGCGACGAGCATTCCGGCGGTCATGCCGATGAACATCGCCATCAGCGTCAGCGCTGGACCGGCGAACGTGATCGCGAGGACCCGCGGCAGGATCAGAAAGCGATTGGGATTGATGCCCATCGTCGCGAGGGCATCGATCTCGCTACGCACCTTCATGGTGCCGAGCTCGGCAGCGATCGCGGCGCCGGTGCGACCGGTCAGGATGATCGCGGTGATCAGCGGCGCGAGCTCGCGCACCATCGACAGCGACAGCATGTCGGCCATGAACACGCCGGCGCCGAACCGCGACAGCTGCGTGACGCCCTGGAACGCCATCGTCATGCCGATCAGGAACGCGAGGATGCCGACGATGAACACGCCGTTGACACCCATCTCGAGGACCTGCGCGAGCACCGAGCCTGCCGGTAGCTGCTTGCGACGGCTGGCGACCAGCACGGCTTGCGCACCCGCATCCTTGACGATGCCCGTCAGCGCCTTGATCCCGTCCCACGCGTCGATCACGCTGCCACCGACGTGCTCGAGGGCGGTGACCTCCGCGACGGGCTCGGGCTTGGCGACCTTCTTCGGCACCATCGCGAACGCGGCGCGGTGGCGCTCCTCGAGGTCGCGCATCTCGAGCTTCTTGCCGCTGCGCTCGAGCTG
>JBBQJJ010000575.1:0-4826 GCA_038325805.1 Haliangiales bacterium | reverse complement strand
GTGCCCGCGTGACTCACCGGCGTCTTCACATCACGCCCAACCCGTCCTCATCGATCTCGCCCGTCCAGTACACGTAGTCACGCCACGCGTCCGGGACGCTCCTCGCGGAGACACGGATCTGCACGGCCGGCACCCACGTCGGACGAGCCGGCGTCGACCGCAGCGTCATGCGCGCCTCTGCAGGCGTGCGGTTAGCCTTGTTCGAGTTGCAGGTGTAGCAGCACGAGACGATGTTCTCCCACGTCGTCCGTCCACCGCGCGAACGCGGCATGACGTGGTCGTACGTGAGTCCATCGATCGTGCACTTGGCGCCGCAGTACTGGCAACGGTAGCCGTCACGCGCGTAGATGTTGACGCGCGAGAACTTCACCGGCTTCGCGTGGCGACGAAACGCCTTGCGAAGACGAACCACCGCCGGGACCTTGACGATGAGAGAGGTCGCGCGAATCTCCGCGTCGTACTCCTCGACGATGTCGACCTTGTCGAGAGCGAGCAGCGTCATCGCGCGCTGCCACGGGATAATCTTGACCGGCTCGTATCCCTGCGTGAGCAGGAGCGTACGCGTAGCATCGACGTGCATCATTGAGCACGCACCCTTTCAGCCGGACGATTGACACCACACGAGCGCCGGGTCGCTCGAGCAGTCGGCCCACGGAATGCGGGCAAATGAATCGGAGCCTGGTACCGCCGAGAGGATTTGCACCTCCACTACACGCCTTCTGAGGACGCTGACTCTTCTGTTGGTCTACGGCGGCGAGTGAAACGAGCTTCTGAAAGATCCGTACCGTCGAGAGGACTCGAACCTCCACTGAGCGCGGTTTGAATGCGCTGACTCTGCGTTGGTCTACGACGGCGAGTCAAAGCTGGTGGCGGGGGCCGGAGTCGCACCGGCGTCGGCAGGCTTATGAGACCTGCTTGGGAGCTCGCACCCTCCCCACACATTTCGGTATCGCCGGCGGGAGTCGAACCCGCACTCGCTGGCCTCTCATGCCAGTGACTCTGCCAAGTTGGTCTACGGCGACAAACAGTTCGTGGGAATGCTGGGACTCGCACCCAGTTGTCCAATGGCGATCGCTTTACAGGCGACCTCGGTGTCTCAACCGTCAACATTCCCGTGGGGTGGTCGGCGGGACTCGCACCCGCTTACTCGAGGTTCACGGCCTCGTGTCTCGACTACTTCGACATCGACCACAGTCCGCCTGGAAGGAATCGCACCTTCACCTCTCGCTTATCAGGCGAGTGCACGAGCTGTCGTGCTACAGGCGGGTCGGAGCCCCGAGGGCTCTCGTAGAAAATTCGCCGTCCAATGGCCAGATTCGATCTAGCGGCTGTCACACCACGGCGGCCCGATTCTCCGAGGAGGAACGGGCAAAGCAGGCTGCCAGCGAATTGAACGCTGCTACTCGGATTTGGAGGCCAAGTTCGTCCCAGACGGCAACCCATGGAGCATGGATCGAGCGCTTGCACGCTTCGTGTATCCGAGAGGATTCGAACCTCTACCAACGACGTTCGCACTGTCGTGTCCCATCCTTGGAACGAATACAAGCTGGTCCGGATGAGTGGAATCGCACCACTGACAACGTCGTAGTCGGCGACGTGCTCTGCTCCTGAGCTACACCCGGATGATTCGTCTGGCTGACAGGGATCGTCACCGTTTGCGCCTTCCCGGCCCAAACGGCACTCTGCTCCTGAGCTACAGCCAGATCGTTGTCGTCGGACAGACAGGGATTGCACCTGCGCTCTCACCCTCCCGAAGGGCGCGCCTTACTGCTCGGCTACTGTCCGGAATCGTCTGGCTGACAGGAATCGCACCTGCTGCCCCTTGGTCCCCGACCAAGTGCTCTCACTAATGAGCTACAGCCAGATCTAGTACCACCGGAAGGAATTGAACCCTCACCACAGCGTTCGTAGCGCTGCGTCCTGTCCTCAGAACGGTGGCATCTCCCGATCGATCTAGTCGCGGTGGAGGGAATCGAACCCAACATTCGTTCGGACTAAACGAACGGACTCCTCGCGCTTCCTCCGCGAAGTGTCATTGCCTCACCAGAAGCACCGCGAGAGAAATTTTTTCGCGCTCGAGTGTCGAAGCCTCAAAAGACCCGAAGGTCTTTTCCTTTACAGGGAAAATGCCGTTCCAACGGCGGACGACCCGTGTGAGTGGATCGTGCTGGATTCGAACCAACTTGTTTGCGTGTAGGGCTGCGAGCGTTGAGCGCGAGAAACCATGGGCCGCGCTATCAGCGCAGCGAAAAACTTCCGCGTCCGAGTGGAGAAGCCACGATGACTTTCGTCTTTTTCTTCGTAGGAAAAGTGCCGCACCTGCAGCAACGCCCCATGGGAGTGGAGCGTACCGGACTCGAACCGGTGATCTTTGCGTGTAGGGCTTCTACGGTTGGACGCGAGAAGTAGCAGCCGATGGAATCGAACCATCGCGATTGCAGGAATGAGCTGCATCGATGCCCAGCACGGACTGCCCTGGCGGGAGCCAGTTAAAAGAGGCGGGCGAGCGCGCGTCGGAAGACCTGTCCTTAGGAGACTAGGCGAGCTCTCGCTCCGAATCCGACGGCTCTTACCCTGTTGGAAGTATCGGTGACGGGAATCGAACCCGTGTTGTCCGCTTGAGAGGCGGGTGTACTAGCCGTTTGTACGACACCGACGAAACAGATCGCGGGAACGGTTGGGTTCGAACCAACATCCATCCGGTTAACAACCGGCCGCTCATCCACTTGAGCTTCGCTCCCAAGAAAATGCCGGTGGTGGTGAGCCACCGGCAGCTGTCGTGGACCGCGCCTTCGCTCAGCTTCGTACTGCTACGCGCGAGCAAAGTCGGAGAGGACCAGCGGTGTCGCCGTGTCGAAGCCGACAACGTCGAGCATGCCGGCGTCGGCGGGATTCGCGATGGTGAATCCGTTCGACGTCATCCCGACCACGATCAGCTTGGACGGGATGCCATGTGCTTCTCGATACTGTTCCAGTGCCTGCGCCGGGTGCACGTTGCCGGCCCAAGTCTCGCTGTCCGTATAGACCACGAACGTGTCGACCTCGATCTTGTTCTGCAGCGCCCACAGCATCGGTTGCGCGCAGTCCGTGCCACCGAAGCCCAATCCACCAGTCTCCGACACCACGCGATCGAGCCGCTTGCCTGCAACATCGAGACGCGTGATGTCGGTGGTGAAACCAATAATGGTGGTCGACGGTTCAGTTGCAGCAGTGACCAGGGCCATCGCTGCACTTCCGATCCGCGGTGTCATCCCGACGACGCCACCGACCGACCCCGATCCCATCGAGCCCGAGACATCGAGCGCGAGGAGCATCCGCTTGTTCGCCGGAACCACCGAGCCGAAGCTCAGATAGAACGCGGCGTCGAGCGCCTCGACGATGTCGAGCACCGGGATCCACGCACCATCACCCTTACCTCGACCGGACCGGTACGTGACCAGTGCCGACAAGATGGCCAGCGGATGAACGCGTGCCTTTGCGATTCGATCTGCGTTGCGAAGCTCGTCGACGATCTTGCTCGTCGCCGCGGAGCCGACCGCGATCAGTCCGACGCGCGTCATCGTCGCGAGGTTGCGAAGCAGCGCGCCCAGCGGCATCGCCTCGAGGAGCGCCTCCCAGATCTCCGCGTGGCGAAGCAGCGGTGTCGGCACGCACTCGCGCGGCACGCGGTTCTTGCGGATCAAGTCGGCGGCCGTGGCCACGTCCTCGATCGTCTGGAGCTCGCGCATCGCGATGATCAGCGCCAGTGCTGGATCGTCACCGGCACCGTCGGGCAGCGCCCCCTTGACCGCCCAGGCGTACAGCCGATCGTGGGACGGTGAGGCGGCTCGTGGATGCGAGAGCCGTAGCAGATCGCGATTCGACCAACCGTCACGGGCCTGATACTTCGCGAGCTGGTACGCGAGCTCGGTCGCCGGGCGGGCATTGAACCACGCACCGACGGCCTTGCGCATGCCGCGTCCCCAGCCACCGAAGCCCTGCGCGTAGTGTGCGAAGTGCATCAGGTGGGTCCCGATGCGGCACACCCGCGGTAGCGCCGCGTACGCCGCGCGTCGCGTGGGCTCGTCGCCCAGCTTCGCGGCCATCGCGAGGAGAAAGATCGCCGGATCGTTCTTGGGCGCGCGTCCCGTCTCTGAGGCATCAACGATCCGGCTGACAAACTGAAGGCCATCGGCTGCGAGGCAGCGCTGGGCTGCACTCGCGTTCGCGATCACGAGCTCTCGCTCGCCGGCGTAATAGGTTCCACCCTCGGCACCGAGGACGAGGAAGCGATCGACTCGCTGCCAGTCATCGAGTTGCCAGCTGTATCCCTTGGCCGAGTTCTCCACCTGCAACGTGCGGGGGATGTGCTCGGTCTGTGGCGTCGTAGAAGTTTCGAGCAACATGGTTTCCTCCGGCCCGCGAAGCGGACAGTTGTCAGGTCAGTTGTTAGAGCGCCGGGACGTCCCGGCAGGTTTCGACTCGCCTGGTGGCGATGGCCGCTGTCGCGACCGGCCGCTGGGTAGCGGCACGAAAATGGTGTTCCTCTCGCCGGATTCGAACCGGCTACGCAGCTCCGACTGCGTGCTGCCCCCAGCAGGAAGAGGTCAACGGGGGAGCTCGATCGTGTCTCTCGCTGGAATCGAACCGACGTCTGCTGGATGAAGACCAGCGCTTCTCGGCCGCTGAACTAACCCCAGAGTTCGCGCGATCGCGCTCACCCGGTCGATTGTCTTCGGGGTCCCCCGGGCGAGGACGAGCCACCCCGTTCCCCAACAATCGCCAGGTCGAAGGATAGACACAGGCGAACACAGAGGTTATAGAAAAGTAGCGCCACCGACGGGAAT
>JBBQJJ010000574.1:0-4827 GCA_038325805.1 Haliangiales bacterium | reverse complement strand
GTCGAACGTGCGGTCTACGATCTTCTAGCAGCCACCCAAGCCGAGGAGCTCCGCCGCACCGTGTTCGAAGCTGCCGATGCCGCGGCGCTGTTGCGCGAACGCATGCACGACGCTGGCAACACCACCGATCTCGCGCTCGCCCGCGATCGCGCGGCCCGCGAGGATGCCCGCGTCGATCTCGGTCGCGCCCAGGCGGCGGTCGAGCAACAGCGCGAGGTCATCAACGGCTTGCTCGGCCTGACCGGCGACCAGACGAAGTGGACGCTCGAGGGCACGCTGCCCGACCTCCCTGCGACCGCACCGGCGCTCGACGCGATCGAAACCACCGCGGTGACCGCCAGCCTCGCGCTCACCGCCGGCCGCGCGCGGGTCGATGCCGCGCGTGGGCAGCGGTCTCGCGAACGGTTGCGGTCGATCATCCCGCACCTCGGCGTCGGCATCTCGGTCGCCGAGCACGACGACAAGTACGAGGCCGGTCCGGCATTCGAGCTCGGCCTGCCGATCTTCGACTGGAACAGCGGCGGACGCGCCCGGGCACGCGGCGCCGAGCGCAAGGCGGTCCACGAGCTCACGGCCTCCGCGATCGAGCTGCGAGCTGGCGCACGTGCCGCACGGATCGCAGCACTCGCGAGCTACGCGGAGGCTCGCCACCTGCGCGACGTCGTCCTGCCTCTCAGGCAACAGGTCGTCGAGCAGCTGGTCCTCCACTACAACGCGATGGATGCCGACCCGTTCGCGCTGGTCACGGCCCGTCAGCAACTCGCTGAGACCGGCGCCCGCTATCTCGACGCGTTGCGCCGCTTCGCGGGGGCGATGGCGGGGATCCGGGCCCTCGAACGGGGGGTCATGCTGGATCTAGACTCCAACCCCCAACGAGCATTGGCTCCCAGCCCGATCGACGCGTTACACTGATGACAATGCTTCGTTGGTGGTGGGTGAGTGTGGCGCTTGCGGCCTGTGATCCACCGCGACCGATCCCCCCGGACGCTCCGATTCCCGACGCACCGCTACTCTGCATGCGCGGGCCGATCGGGTTGAACGTCACGACGCTCGCCGGCTGCGAGCAATCGGGCACCGACGACGGCGATCGCGACACCGCTCGGTTCTCGAATCCCACCGTCGTCGAGATCGGACCCGACGGCGTCGTGTTCGTCGCCGATTTCGATAACGACATGGTTCGCAAGATCGACCGCGATGGAACCACCACCACGCTGGTCCAGCAGCAGGCCGGCTTCGACAGCCCGTTCGGCATGATGTTCGACGGCGATCGCACGTTGTGGATCGAGACCGACGACAACGACGATGGCGTGCACTCCGACGATACCGGGACGATCTGGAAGCTCGATCTCCCGACCAACGAGCTCACCGTGATCGCGCGCAACCTCGGCCGGCCGCGCGGGCTCGCGCTGCTCTCCGACGGGCGGATCGCGATGGCCGACCACGTCCACCACATTGTCACGATCCTCGACCCCGACACCGGCGTCGTCACTCCCCTCGCCGGGACGCGAGACACGCCCGGCTTCGCGAACGGCGTAGGCGAGGCCGTGCAGTTCGCGCAGCCCTACGATCTGATCGTTAATTTTGATGGTGACCTGCTGGTCACCGAGCTCGACAATCACCGGATCCGCAAGCTCACGCTCGACGGCACCGTCACCGACTACGCCGGGTCAGGCAACGTCGGCAGCTTGGATGGTCCGGTTGCCGTCGCGACGTTCGACGGTCCACAGGCGATCGCGATCGCGGCAGATCGATCCATCTACGTGACCGACATCCGGCGGTCCTTGGTCCGGAGGATCAAGGACGGCGTCGTCAAGACGATCGCCGGAGACGGCACGCGTGGCTGGATCGACTCCGAGGATCTTCGCGGTGCGCGGTTCTACGGCCTCGAAGGCATCGCCGTCGATGACGCGAGGATCGTCGTCGGCGACGGCAATCGCGGTGACGACATGCCGTTCCACCGCATCCGCGTGATCGAGCTCGACGCGGTGCCTCAGTAACCGCGCTTGACGCTGGTCGAGATGTTGATGACCGGCGGTGTCGCCGGCTGAGGTGCAGGAGCGGCAGCGGCTTGGCCGCCGCCTCCTCCACCACCCATCATCATCATCATCATCATCATCATCATCGGGTCCATCCCGCCCGAGGACTTCGAGCTGGCCAGGTCCTGGATGCTGCTGGTGACCGACGATAGGAGCGACGTGATCTCGGAGCTCGCGGCGCTCCCTCGTGCCGTGACGCGCGCGGCTCCGCCGGCGACCTTCGTGAGGTCGGCCGACGAGATCGAGGCAAAGGCTTCCTGCTGCTTGTTCTTCGACATGGGCTTGTCCTTGAGGGGCGGTGGTGAGCCGCGGTGGGCAAGCGTGTCTAGAGCAGCCGATGTGCCACCAGGCTGACCCAATCTAACCAACCACTTGTGGTGGAGATCGGCTCCACCGATCGCATCCCTCGGGTTACAGCCTGGGACTCAGATGCGAGGCAGCGGTGCGGCAACCTCGGTCTCGGAGGGGATGCTCTGCGCCGGGTCGTTCGCCATCAGGTCCTCGAACATCGCCAGCATCTCGCCGCCGAGGCCCGCACGCTCCTCGGCCGAGAACATCTTCTGGACCTTCGGAAACAGCTTGGCCTCTTCTTCCTTGTGCGCGTGATGCGAGACCTGCTCCTTGAGTACCGACAGCTTCGCGTCGAACTGCGCCTTGTCGAGCTTCATCATGATCAGATCCGCGAGCAGGCGCTTGATCGCGAGGTGCTCTTCCACCGATTCCTGCAGGAGCTCGTTGGTGTCCTTCGCCATCACCGCCGGATAGAAGATCTTCTCCTCGATCGTGGCGTGGGCGGCGAGGTTGTTCGCGACCTGCATGAAGAGATCGCGACGATTGCCCTCGCCCTTCTCGATCTTTTCGAGCAGCTCGTCGACCTCCTTGTGCTGCGCGGTCAACAGTTCGATTGCGTCGGTGGTGAGGCCGCCATTGAAAAGCTTTCCTAGAATTCCCATGCGCAGTTCAACTGCAAACAAGGGCCCACAAGAACGCCGCGCGTCCAAGCGCACCAGCGCGAATCCGCGCATAGCGCGTCGCACCAGTGGGCAAATGGCGAGGTGGTGCACGGCTCGCATTTCGTTGACCGTGGTCATGCAGGATTCCACGATCGTCGAGATCATCACGCCGCTGATGGACGAGCGAGGTCATCGCTTCAGCGTCTCCGTCCGATCCAGGATGCCTGGGTCGACATCGCTGACGGCCGGATGCTGCAGGTGATCACGAACCTGCTGACCAACGCCGCGAAGCACACCAAGCGCAAGGGCTCGAAGGCAGTCATGTGGGGATCCGCGTCAAGGACAACGGCGCCAGGATCAATCCCGAGTTATTGCCTCGCGTGTTCGATCTGTTCGTCCACCCAGACCCCCGGATCCCATCATCGAGCCCGTCTCGAAGCGCACGCCGAACGATGGCGTCCCGGCGATTCGCGATCACCTTAGCGTGACGTCGCGGCGGATCCTCGTCGTCGACGACAACGTCGACGCGGCGAGCTGCTCGGCTCGATCGGTCATGATGTGCGCCTGGCGCACGATGGGCTCTCAGCGCTCGACGTCGCGGCCGGCTTCCGTCCCGAGGGCGCGATCCTCGACATTGGCCTCCCCGGGATCGACGGCTACGAGCTCGCTCGGACGATACGCGCTCGTGCAACCTGGGGATTCGCCTGATCTCCGTCACCGTCTACGGTCAGGAAAAGGACCGCGAGCGGGCAGCCAGCTCGGGATTCGACGTGCACTTCGTCAAGCCGGTCGCGTTCGCGAAGCTGATCACCGATATCGAGCTCGGCGGCGCAGGCGCCTGTTGACGAGCGTCCTCGCCTCAATAGTTGGCCCTGCGCGTGCAGCGCACACCCCCACGTGGTCGGAGAAGGCAATGAGCTCGAGGTCGTTGCCTTCACCGTCGGCGACGTGCACCTGGCCGTCGTGGCCACGCAAGTTCAAGAGCTGCTTCGCGCCGTGCACGTGACCCCGTTGCCGGGAGCACCGCGAGACGTGCTCGGAGCGATCGATCTGCGCGGCCAAGTGATCGCCGTCGTCGACCTGGCTCCTCGACTCGGTCGGCCGCTGCGAGGCGTGCGGATCACCGACCACTTCCTGATCTGCTACACCGACAGCGCGACCCTCGCGATCCGCGCGGACCGCGTCCACGAGCTGACCTCGATCGGGCCTTCCGAGCTCGCCGGCGCACCCGCCGAGGCGGAGCCGTGGGTTCGCGTGCTCGCACGCAAGCCCGACGGCTTGATCCTGATCTGCGACCTGGAGCGTTTGTTGGCGGACAGCGACTTCGAGCAACTGGCTCGTGCCCTGGCGAAGGCCCGAGCGTGATGGATCCCGGCACCGTGCTGGCCGAAGTGGCGCGCTCGTCGGGTCTGCAGTTTCGCGGCGAGCGGTTGACCTCGGCCCTCGCGACGGTGACGTCGTGGCTCGGCGCGCAAGCCAGCTCGCCGAGCTCGTCTGGTCAGGCGTGGGAGACCTTGTTAGAGACGCTCGTCGTCCAGGAGAGCTACTTCGACCGCGACCTCGAGCAACTCCAGTCGATCGATCGCGCACTGGAAGAGCGAGCACTCCGACATGCGCGCGTCTCGATCTGGTCGGCGGGATGCGCGGCGGGAGAGGAGACGTACTCGCTCGCATTTCTGTGTGCGGCGCGAGGTCTGTTGTCGAGGGTCGTGCTGGTGGGCACCGATCTGTCGAGAAGCTCGATCGAGCGCGCGAAACTAGGACGCTATAGCGCGTGGGCGGTGCGCCTCGGCGCAGGCACGCCGGCGATGCGCCAGCTGACGAGCGATGGCCCCCAC
>JBBQJJ010000573.1:0-4832 GCA_038325805.1 Haliangiales bacterium | reverse complement strand
AGGCCCATCCCGCCGCGACCGAGCTCGCTCACGATCGTGAAATCCGCGATCGTGGTCGGCGCGAACATCACGCCCGTTTCCGGCTCAACATGGAGCTGCTCCGGCATGGGGTGACGCGGAGTCTATCGACTGTCGCGGGTGCCGCAAGCCATAAGTTCGGGCAAGGCAACCCGAGGATCTATCGTGGGATAGCGCCCGTCACCGCGGACAGAGCGTGTTGTTGTCGCAATAGCCATCGAACGAGTCGAGCGAGGCGATCTTATCGCTCTCCACGACGACGATGAGGGAGCGCTTTCCGAGCTCGAACACGACCACGCGCTTGTCGGCCTCGAGCGGGACCATCAACTGGAGGCGCTTGCGTTCCTCGGCGGTCGCGTCCCGCGCGGGGGCGCTGGTGAAGGTGGTCAACAGCGCCTTGAACGTCTCGGTGGCGAGCAACGCATCCCGTGCCGCTGCATCCGCGAACGTCCGATTCTCGAGGACGAGCGCCTCGTCACCTGGAAGGTCCACCTGCGACTTCGTCCCGAGCTTACCGAGTGCGTCTCGCCTGACGCGGCGCTCGGTGAGCATGAGGTTCGCCCACAGGCCCGGTCCGATCACGAGCGGCTCCGCGAACGCGGCATCGCGGAGCAACGCCTTCCCGAAATGCTCGGCGGCGTCTGGCGGGCGCACCGCGGCATCCTTCACTGCGGAGACCGGTTCGGGCGTCGGCTCGTAGGAGCTACCGCACGCCAGCAGGATCGAGAGCGCCGCGCATTTCATCAGAGCTCGACCGTACTACTGTTCGACGAGCGGTCGGCGATTCTCCTCGAAGTCGAACATCCCGAGGATCGAGACCGCCGACCCCGACATGCCGAGCGCGGCACCGCACAGCGTGGCGGTACGGTGTGTCGCGAGGGTCCCGGTCGTGCCGACGGCCACGAACACGATCTGGGCCTCGGTCGTGCGCAGCTCGCCGACGTGGACTCTGCGGCGTCCCAGATCGCGGGGGGCGATCCGCACGATCTCCCCGGTGACGCACAGCCGCTTGCCGCGCTCGAGCGCGGGATCCTTTGCGACGCGAGCGAGCGTGGTCTCCGCGGTGACCGCCACGTCTGACCACCGCAGCTTCGCCGTCGCGTAGGTCGCGAGGAGCTGCGCGCCCTCGCCGAATTCGTCGGTCGTGTCGACGAGCGCGGGCCGCGCGATCGCGATCGCTTGCTCGAAGGTCGCAGCCTTCGCGATCCTGACCGCAGGAGTGTCGGCCGCCGGCGGGCTCGCCATCTCCGGCGGACCCGCCCTGACCACGAGGATCACGATCACGCCGATCGTGGCGAGCGCGGCACCGGCGAACACGAGGAGACGAAGCCGCCGAGGCGCGGCCACCGAGGGAGCATGAGGATCGAACGCTGCATCGCGCGAGGACTCGCGGTGAAGTCGCGAATCCCGAGCCGGCGAAGCTCGCGAAGCCGAGCTGACGCTAAGGGCCCGCGAGAGGTCGTGTCGATCGAGTCGCGTTCGAAACGTCGCGGTGAGGATCGACAGGATCGCGACGGCGTGATCTACGTGAGCCGTGGACGCCGAGCGAGCGGTGCGCGAGAAGTGGCGGCAATTGAAGCCGACCATGGACGAGCGCGCGCGGCGGTTGTGGGCGGGCACCGAGGCGGGTGCGATCGGGTACGGCGGCGTGGCGGCGGTCGCGCGCGCGACCGGCATGGCGATCAGCACGGTGCGGAAAGGGCGCGACGAAGCGCGCGCCGGTGCGCGGCCCGAAGACGTGGTCAAGGTTCGACGCAGCAGCGGGACGCGGTCCTTCGAGGCTGCGCGTCCCGAGGTCTGGTCCCTGCTGGAGCAGCTTGTCGATCCGGTCACGCGCGGTGATCCCGAATCGCCGCTGCGGTGGACGTGCAAGAGCACGCACGTGCTCGCCGCGGAGTTGTTCGCCCAGCACGGCATCCGGATCAGCGACAAGACCGTCGCCAAACTGCTCAAGGACCACGGCTACAGCTTGCAGGCGCCGAACAAGGCGCGCAGCATCCAGATCGCAACGCACAGTTCGAGCACATCAACGCGACCGCCGAGCGGTGCCTCGAACAGGGGATCCCGGTGATCTCCGTCGATACAAAGAAGAAGGAGTTGGTCGGCAACTTCAAGAACGGTGGCCGTGAGTGGCAGCCGGAGGGCGAGCCCGAGCTGGTCGACGTCCACGACTTTCCGCACCAAGCGATCGGCAAGGCGATTCCGTACGGCGTGTACGACGTCGGCGCGAACAATGGCTTCGTGAGTGTGGGCGTCGACCACGACACACCGAAGTTCGCCGTCACGACGATCGAGGCGTGGTGGAAGCAAATCGGCGCGAGCCGCTACCCGAAGGCGCGCGAGATCTTCATCACCGCGGATGCGGGTGGCAGCAACGGCTACCGCTTGCGCGTCTGGAAGTACGAGCTTCAACGCCTCGCCGACCGGCTCGGCTTCGTGATCCACGTCAGCCACTTCCCGCCGGGTACGAGCAAGTGGAACAAGGTCGAGCACCGACTGTTCTCGTTCATCTCGATCAACTGGCGCGGGCGCCCGCTCCGCACCTACGAGACCGTCGTCAATCTGATCGCGAACACGTCGAACCGCGGCGGCCTCGTCGTGCGTGCGCGGCTCGACAAGAGGAAGTACCCCATCGGCAAGAAGATCTCAGCGAAGGAGTTCGCCGCGATCAACATCGAGCCGCATCGATGGCGAGGCGATTGGAACTACGCAATCAAGCCGCGGAAGAAGTCATGATCGGTCGACTTGGCCATTCGCGGGCCCTAAAGGATGATGACCGCGCAGCCAGGCTGGAGCGCCGGGTCGAACTCCATCGACCACGAGAACAAGAAGCCGTTGTCGTCGCCCCACAGGTCGGTCACGCGCAGCTCCCACGTGCCGTTGAGCGGCGCGTTCGCGATCACGCTCCACGGGCCCTCGCTCGCGTAGTCACCGGGTACGATCGTATCGCTGAAGCCATCGGAGGCCGGCTGAGTGACGCCTTCCCAGATCGCCGTCGTCGCGGTGGGGGTGAAGCAGTACGTCGCGCCGACACCGGGCTGCGGCTGGACACCGGTGGAGGCGTCGTCGTCATCGTTCGCGTCGCCGAGCCAGACGCTCGGTGCGTGGTCGCGATTGTAGGCGTGGAGGATGAGGTGGCTGTCGTTCGGCGCCACCAGCTCGATCTGGAGGTCGGCGAGCCACGAGTGCTCGATCTGCAAGCAGACCTTCTGGAGCTGGCTCGGGTTGGTCAGCGTGGAGCCCGACGCGAACGTCGACCAGATCGCCTGCGAGGTGTACGGGTTGGCGCAGAACCCGGCGACGCACTTGTTCGTCGCGCCGCAGGTCGCGTCGGTCGTGCACGAGCCGCCATCTTCGTCCGTGCCGTCGGGCAGCGCGAGCGGCTGGCTCGCCGGCGGCTCGCAGACCGGGCAGTTACCAACACCCGCGCACTCCGAGTCCGCGCAGTCGGCGTTGCCGTCCTGATCGTTATCGGCGCCGTCGTCGCAAACCTCGATCCCGAAAGGCGGTGGGGCGTCTGCGCCGCCGTTTGCTTCCTCTCGGGTTTGCGGACCACAGGCGACAACACCAAGCGACAGCAACAGAGCGGCGGATTGGAGCTTCATGAACCCCCTGCCTATCACAGGCCGCGATCGCCAGATCGAGTTTTTACTGAGCCGCCGTGACAGCGGTGCATACCAGACGCGGCGGCAGTCCGGATCTATCGGCCCCCGACGACGACGCACCGCGTGACTCGATACGATCACAGGTGCTCGCCGGCCCTCTGGACCGTCGACGATGCCTCGATCGGACCATCCGAGGCGCCGACGATCGAGTGCGGCGTCGAGGTTGCACACACGGATCAATCGGTTCGAAGGCGGCGACCGAGTTTCCGGAGCCGCGCCGCTCCGCCGCGTGGTGAAGCGAGTCAGGATGGGCCGATGGTTCGCTGCCTGGTCCTGACCCTCCTCGTCGCATGTAGTGGCGCCTCGAAGCCTGCGTCACCGAGCAACCAAGGCGGCGTCTCCGCGCAGCCGCGCGTCGAGACGGATCCCTACAAGGCCGCGACCTGGATCGAGCAGCTGAACGATCCGCGGACCCGCGAGCGCGCGCTCCAGGAGCTGGAGCAGCTCGGCCATCCCGTCGCGATCGAGCCGATCGGTACGGTGTTCCTCGAGGAGCGCTCCATTCGGCCGCTGCAGGTCATGATCTCGCTCGCGCGGCCACTGACGCCTGCCGAGGCACAGGCGAAGTTCGTCACCGACTACGAGACCACGGGACGCCCGGCGCACTGGCAGCAGGCCTTGCCGTTTCTGGTGCGCGCGCTGTCGGAGATCGACGTGGCGAACCCTCGCTCGGTCGATGCGGCGACGAGGGCGGCCGACGCACTCGCGGAGTCGGGGCTCGCCGAAGGTGTCGAGCCGTTGTTCGAGCTCGCACGACGCCCGCCGAGCAAGCAGAGCCTCCAGGCGCAGGTCGCCGCGATCCGCGCGCTCGGCACGCTGACCGTGGCGAAGGCGCAGATCGGGACCGGGCTCGCGAAGCTTGTCGACGTCGACCCACCCCGCCATCCGCGGCTCGCGACGACGAAGGAGGAGGGGCGCCTGCTCGAAGAGCGCTTCGGGCTGCACCTCGCACTCACGGCCGCCGCGATCAACGCGCTCGCCGCGCTGCGCGTCACCACGGCGACCACGTCGCTCGTCCGCGCGCTGTACCGCACGCCCGAGCTAGCGCAGCAGCTCCGCCGGGCACTCGTCGCCGCCGGCCCGGCGACAGCCGCGATGTTGATCGAGGTGCTGACCGGCAAGCACGCCGCCGTCGAGCAGCTTGTCAGG
>JBBQJJ010000572.1:0-4841 GCA_038325805.1 Haliangiales bacterium | reverse complement strand
CCCGACGAGTCGGTGCTGTTCCTCGCGAACGGCAACAGCGAGCTGCGCTACGACTCCGGCTCGATCTCCGTGATCGATCTCGCACTCGTCGATTCGATCGTCGGTGAGTGGATCGGCAACACCGTCGTCCCGGCCGGCTGCTCGGTCGACTCCGATCATGTCGAGAGCCTGGTCTGCGATACCCGCCGCGAGCAGGGCGGCCCGGCCTTCCTGTCGGAACAAGCCGGCGTGCGGGTCGGCAACTTCGCGACCGACATCGCGGTGCAGGATCTCGACAACGGTCGGCTGCGCCTCGTCATCCCGACCCGTGGTGACCCGTCGATCGCCTGGGCGGACTGGGACGGTGCCACCCTCGACTGCAACGCCGGCGCCGAGGGCTTCTCGCTGTGCGACGACGAACACCGGCTGTCGTTCGCGGCCACCAACACCGAGCTCGGCATCCCCGAGGAGCCGTTCGGTGTGTTCGCCGATTCGGCGGGCGAGTTCGCCATGGTCACCCACCTGACCACCGGCGCGGTCACGCTGATCGATTCGCCGAAGAACGGCAACGCGACCATCGTCGACATCACGGCGAGCGTGTTCCTGCCGGATCAGAACGGCCTGCGCGGTGCGACCGGGGTCGCCGGGCGCTCGCCGAGGACCGCCAATGACATCATCTACGTCGCGAGCCGCACCGAGGATCGCGTGCAGACGTTCACCGTCGGCCGCCCGCCGAACGGCGCGGGTCCGTACCTGCTCGCCGGTGAGTACTTCTTCCTCAACTTCGTCGGTGGCAACACCGGCAACTCGGTCGACTCGCGCGGCATCGCGTTCTCGCCGACCGGCGATCGGCTCTACCTCGTCAACCGCCGCCCGCCGTCGCTCCAGGTGCTCGACACCTCGCTCAACGACCAAGGGGTGCCGGCGAACAAGCCGTTCGGGACGACCGACATCTGCCGCCAGGCGTCGACGGTCACCGTGGCCGACAGCGGCGACGGCGAGCGCGCGTACGTCACCTGCTTCCAGGATGGTCAGATCTACGTGATCGACCCGCGCCCCGGGCAGGTGCTGGTGGATGACATCGTGCTCGTCGGTCGCGGCCCCTACTCGGTGGTCGCAGCGCCGGGTCGCAAGCGGCTCTACGTCACCAACTTCCTCGAGGACACCCTCGCGGTCATCGACATCACGCCCAACGCACCGACGCGCAACCGCGTCGTCCTGCGGATCGGCATCCCGAGGAACCAGCGATGAAGAAGTTACTCACACTCGCGGTGATTTTCGGCTGCGGCGAGACCACGTCCACGCCGCCGAGCCAGCTCAACCTCGATCGACCCACCGACATGACGTTCGCGTGCGTCGGCGGGCTCCGGATCATTCCGGACTCGCGCGCCGATCAGACGATGGGCGATCCGAACGACGAGGTCGTGCTCAGCGCACAGCCGACAACCGCGTGTGACATCCGCTCGGGGATTCACGACACGGGCACGCCAGTCCCGGTCCCTCCCGGCCAGGACGATCTGACCGACGCCGGCGGCATCCCGGTCGGCTCGGCGTTCTGGTTCTCCTTCATCCTCCAGTCAGGTCCGGGCACCGTCGCGATCGCGCAGTTCTCCACCAAGCCGTCGACCGCGTTCTCGGGCGCCGACGTTCAGGTGCTGGACGCCGATCCGCTGACGCCGGGCAAGAACAGCATCTCGATCGGCGAAGACCCGATCGCGATCGCCACCGATCGCACCGGTTGCAAGGTGGTCACCGCGAACGCGGGATCGTGCGACCTCTCGGTGCTCGACGTCACCTCCGCGGTCGATTTCAATCCGGCGACGCCGATCGACGTGCGCCGCCTCGAGGTCACCACGCCAAACGGTACGCCGATCCGCGCGAAGCCCGCGGCGATGGTCGCCGAGCCGCAGATCGACGTGATCGGCAAGAAGTGCTCCGACACCGCGACGGGCGTCATGTACATCGCGTACCCGAGGTGCCACATCGTGGCGGCGGTGGACACCGCCGACGGAACGCTCGTCGGTGGCGTCAAGTACGACATCGCCGGGGTGGCCACGCCGATCGGCGCGGCCGAGCTCGACGCGGTCGGCGCAAGCTGTGTCGACGAGTGCAGTGGCGGCATCGCGCCCTCGGACGGCATCCGTCCAGTCACGCTCGATCTCGAGAAGGATCCGCGGACCGCGAACCGCCGGCTGATCGTCGGTGCCGACAACTCGGCGTCGATCACCGTGGTCGAGCTCGACGATCTGACCTCGCTTCCCGAGGGGGCGTTCCAGATCGCGCTCGAGGATCCTGCCGGCACGCTCGGGATCACCCAGGTCGCGCTGTCGCCACAGATCGGCATGGGCGGCGAGCTCAACCAGATCGACGACGAGATCGCACCGGGCGGTCAATTCCAGTTCGTCTACGCGATCACCACGGATCACTCCGTTCGCGTCGCGGACGTGCTCGACGTCAAGCAGGAGTGCGATACCCAGGTCGACTCGCGGTACCTCCGCTCGATCACCGACGTGCGCCGGCTGTCGTGTCTACCCGTGGGTGACCCGGCCACGCCGCCGCGCCGCGCGGGCACGAATGGACCCGGGATCCAGCTGGCCGGCGATGTCCTGCCGATGTCGGTCGACATCATCAAGTCCGAGGCGATCGAGGGCGACGGCCGCAACCCGGAGGATCCGACCCGGTTGGTCGGTTACTTCGCGGTGATCGGCGCCTCGAACGGCGGCGTCTTCATCGTCAACGTCGACGACGACGATCGCTCCGACATCTTCTCGGCTCTCCGCCCGTTGCTGACGCCGATGTCGCTCCAGGTGGCGCACCAGCTGCGCGATGCGATCGGCAATCGCGGTCAGCTCGCGACGATCGACATCAACAACGTCACCGAGACGTTGTGCGACATCGGCGGCCCCGAGGACGTCACTGGGATCCTCGAGGGTGGTCCGCGCACCACCGCCACGCCGGCGCGCAACATCCCGTTCGGCGCGTTCGCTCCGGAGAAGGTGTTCCAGCTGCCCGGCTTCCGGCAGTTCAAGTGTGAAGGCGTCGACGTGACGAAGGCCGTCACCGAGCTCCAGTTCACGGCGCCCGAAGCGGTGCGCGACATCGTCTACCCGGATCTCGGCGGCACCCGCACGGAAGAAGCGTGGTCCCTGATCTGGGAAGGCACGCTGTCCCTCGACAGGATCGATACCGCGGTCGACGGCCCGGCGATTCGCGAGAGCGAGATGCGGATCGATGGCTCGGGGCTACATCTCGTCGACGGCTCGAGGCCGTACTGCTCCGCCGGCGTCGAGCGCTTCGACCTCGTGCAGATGCGCGGCTGTGACTTGCAGTTCGGCAATTCCGATTGCCCGACTGGCTATCGCTGCTTCGTGCACCCGGACAGCCAGCTGAGCATCGGCGCGTGCTTGCTCGACGACGAAGCGGATCGGCTCGCCGATACCTGCAAGGACTTCCTGACCTCGCTGCGCCGCTACACGGTCGGTGCGACGAAGAGCGGCGATCTCCAGCTGCTGCCGCGCCGTCACACGCTGCGCACTACCCCGATCGAGGGCTGCGATACCGATGCCCAGTGCCAGTCGCTCGCGGACTACGCGCTCACCCAGTCGGTCTCGCAGCACCCGTCGCTCGATGACACCGCCCCCGACACTCGCACCTGGACGTGCAACCCGGATCCACTCCGATCGGCGATCTCCACGGGTAAGCGTTGCCAGATGCGTTGTGACGCCACGGCCGACTGCCTCAACGGCACCGTCTGCCAGGGCGGCACCGGCAGCGGCAAGGCGGGCTTCTGCATGGAAGGCGTGCTGCCTCCACAAGCGTGCATCAACGCGCCGCAGCGCTACGAGCTGCGCGTCGGCGATGCGTTCTCCGTGATCGGTCAGCGATCCGGCTTCCAGCACGCGACGATCACGGACGCGAACGGAACCTGCGTTCGCGACCCGAACGCAAATCCGTACCTCGTCAGCCGCATCCCGCTGACCCCACCTGCCTGCGATCCGACCGCGGACGAGATCAGTGGTCGCAAGCCCGACGGCACGTTCGAGCCCAACCCGTGCTCGCTGACGGTCGAGACGGTCGATGTGGTGCCGCAGTACGAGGACGACACCTGCGAGCTCAAGGCCGAGCCGACGCTGCTGTTGCCGCGTCAGGCCGCGGCGATCCGGTACCGCAACCGGTCGATCAACATGACGATCGTCGATCCGACGTACCCGGGGGATGCCAGGTGCATCCTCGATCGCCAGGGCACGCTGGGGAACATCCCGCACGTGTTCACGAATTTTCAGCTGTCGTTCACTCAGACCGCGGGCTTCGCGCAGATCAACATCCCGGTCCAGGCGTCGATGCCGGTCCGCGTGGTGCGTGGCCCGACCCAGAGCATCTGGGTGGTCGATCAGGGCGACTTCTTGTCGACCTCGCTCGCGCAGGCGTCGACGCGCGGCAAGGTGTTCCGGATCGAGCCGGGCGCGCTGAGTCTGATCAACATCCTCGAGTAGCAGCCGCCGTTTTCTTGCCCTGACGCCGCCGGTTGCCGAGGCTGGCGTCATGGCAACGCGCGAGCCCGAGCTATATAAGGACAAGGTCGAGGTCAGCCTCGACGGTCGTCAGATCTTCTATCTGTTCTTCGGCGGGGCGGTGCTGGTCGGGCTGGTCTTCGTACTCGGCGTGATGGTCGGTCGGCGCGTCGAGTCGCGCAGCCACGTCGACGGCTTGTCGCGCATGGATCCATCCCGCGGCGCGAGCGACCCGCTGGCCGCGCTCGACGGCCTCGAGAACCGCAAGCTGTCGTTCCAGGACGCGCTGACCAAGGACCCGCCGAAGATGCCGGTCGATCAGCGGATCGAAGACCTCGCGAAGGCGAAGGC
>JBBQJJ010000571.1:0-4877 GCA_038325805.1 Haliangiales bacterium | reverse complement strand
GATCGTGGCGGTCGCTAATCAGAAGGGTGGCGTCGGAAAGACGACCACGGCGATCAACCTCGCCGCTTCGGTCGCCTCGCGCGGCCATCGCGTCCTGCTCGTCGATTTCGACCCGCAAGGGAACGCCTCGTCGGGCGTCGGCTACACCCGCGATCGGATCGAGCTCACGATCTACGACGCGCTCGCCGGCGACGTCGCGATCACGGACGTGATCCGTCCGACGGACATCAGCACGCTGTTCGTGGTCCCCGCGAACACGGATCTGGTCGGTGCCGAGATCGAGCTGATCAGCGCGGATCGCCGCGAGCGGTTCCTCTCCGACGCACTCGAGACCGTGCGCTCGCAATACGACTACATCGTGATCGATTGTCCGCCCTCGCTCGGCCTGCTCACGCTCAACGCGCTGGTCGCCGCCGATGGCGTAGTGATTCCGATGCAGGCGGAGTACTTCGCGCTCGAGGGGCTGTCGGCGCTGTCGAAGACCATCGACAAGGTGAGGTCCTCGTACAACCCCAAGCTCACGATCGATGGCGTGCTGTTCACGATGTACGACGCGCGGTTGTCCGTCGCGAACCAGGTCAAGGACGAGGTCGCGCGGTTCTTCGGCGAGAAGGTCTTCGGCGAGTCGGTCCCTCGCAACATCCGGCTCTCCGAAGCGCCGAGCCACGGCAAGCCGTGCCTGCTGTACGACCTGCGCTGCGCCGGCACCAAGAGCTACCTCGCGATCGCCGACGAGCTGATCATCCGCACCAACGCTGGCAAGCCGATGTCCTCGGTGGGCGCAGAGAGAGCGCCGTGATGGCCGATATGAAGAAGCGAGGGCTCGGGCGCGGGCTCGATGCCCTGATGCCCGGCGCCTCGTCGCGGGTGGTCGAGCCCGTGGTTCCGGCAGCGCCGTCGCCTGTTCGTGCCGAGCAGATCGCGAAGCGCACGTTCTTCCAGGCTGGGATCGAGGATGTCTATCCGAGCCCGGAGCAGCCGCGCCATCGGTTCGACGAAGCCAAGCTCGGCGAGCTCGCGGATACGATCCGCGTCCACGGCGTGATCGTGCCGCTGATCGTGCGGCCGCGCCCCGACGGCGGGTACTTCCTGATCGCCGGCGAGCGCCGCTGGCGTGCCGCGCAACGCGCCGGGTTGCACGAGGTGCCGGTCGTCGTCCAGGACGTCACCGAGACCACCGCACTGGAGCGTGCGCTCGTCGAGAACCTCCAGCGCGCAGACCTCGGCCCGCTCGAAGAAGCCGCCGCGTATCAGCGCCTGGTCAGCGAGTACGACCTCACTCACGACGATGTCGCGGAGCGCGTCGGGAAGGACCGCACCACGATCACGAACGCGATCCGTCTCCTCAAGTTGCCGCCCGGCGCGCGGCAGCTCGTCGAGGACGAGAAGCTGTCGATGGGGCATGCGCGTGCGCTGCTCGGCCTCGACGATGCACCCGCGATCGAGCGCGCAGCGCGCCAGGTCGTCGACAAGCAGATGACGGTCCGCGCCACCGAGGCGCTCGTCAAGAAGGCCCGCTCCCCCGCCAACGCCGGTCGAACACCTCCGCCCAAGCCGGGGAAGTCGGCGTCGGTGCGCGACCTCGAGGAGCGGCTCACGCGCTCGCTCGGTGGTCCGGTGACGATCACCGAGGACGAGCCGGGCAAAGCCGGTCGGGTCGAGATCCGGTACATGGATCTCGATCACCTCGAGCGTCTGCTCGATCGCCTGCTCTAGACACGAATCACCAGGTCTCGCGCGGGCTGTAGGGATTCTGAGACCGAGCTCGAAGTTCGTCACGGTTGCCTGCCGAAAGCGTTCTGTTCGCCTCGGTCTCCCAACGTTTGGCCCCTGCGTTCGACGCAGCGGGTGGTCGGTCTCGCGTCAAAGTTCGCCTTCAAGCTCCGCTCGACGCGTACCTTTCTCGGCCCGATTCGAGGATACTGAGGCGACCGCATGCAACGAGAACACGAGCGGATGCCGTACTCGGTCCAAGCGGCGTTTCGGACCTCGTCGTCGTTCCTCGTCGCCTACTCGGTGAACCTGTCGCGCGGCGGCCTGTTCCTCGAGACCACCGCCGAGATTCCGATGGGTGCACCGATCACGGTCGACCTCGAGATTCCCGGCACCGGTCCGGTCTGCATCAACGGTGTGGTCGCGTGGCGGCGCGGGCTCGAATTGCTCGAGGGTCAGCCCGAAGGTCCGCCTGGACTCGGCATCGAGTTTCAGGATATCGAGCCCACGCTCGGCGGCGTGATCGATCACCTGGTGTCATCGTTCCAAGGCGTCCAGATCCTCGTGTTGTCGGGTGATCGTCAGGACCGCACCACCCTCGCCCGCTCGATCAAGTCGATCATCTCGACCGCCGAGGTCCTGCAGGCGGCGGATGCCAGCGTCGCGACCACGCTGATGTCAGGCGAGATCGATCTCGCCGTGATCGACATCGACTTCGACGTCGAGGGCGGACTGCAGGCGCTGCGCAACGCGAAGGCGCAGCTACCGCCGGTCCCGACGGTGGCGCTGACGATGAACAACCAGCTGCACGAGCACGCGCGCGCCGCGGGTGCCGACGAGATCGCGACGAACCCGCCTCCGTTCGCAGAGCTCCAGGTCGTGCTGGTGCGCGCACTCGGCAAGCCGACCAGCGTGATCCCGACGTTCGCCGGCGGCTCGGTCCCGCCGACGCCGACGCTGTAGCCGCGTCACGCGAAGCCATCGAGTACGCGGCGCGGATCCGGTCGAACGGGCGTGGCTACCGTCGCTGCGATGCGGCTTCGACGGTGTTCTCGAGCAAGCACGCGATCGTCATCGGCCCGACACCACCTGGCACGGGTGTGATCGCCTTCGCGCGCTGCGCCGCCGCGGCGAACTCGACATCCCCGAGCAGCTTGCCCTCGGCGGTGCGGTTGATCCCGACGTCGAGCACGATCGCACCTTCGGCGATCCACTCGCCGCGGATGAACTCGGGACGACCGATCGCCGCGACCACGATATCCGCGCGCCTTACTTCGTCGGCGAGGTCGCGCGTCTTCGAATGGCAGATGGTGACCGTCGCGTTCGCGTTGCCGAGGAGCAGCGCGATCGGCTTACCGACCAGCACGCTGCGCCCTACGACCACGGCGCGTGCACCGGAGACCTGCGCGTCGATCTCCTTGAGAAGTCGCATGCAGCCCTTCGGCGTGCACGGCTGAAACCCGGGCTTGCCGCCCGCGAGATAGCCGAGGCTGATCGGGTGCAGCCCATCCACATCCTTCGTCGGATCGATCGCGCGGATCACGGCCTGCTCGTCGAGCCCCTTCGGCAACGGCAGCTGCACGAGGATGCCGTCGACGACCGGATCGCGATTGAGCGTGTCGACGAGCGCCATCAACTCGGCCTGCGAGGTGGTCGCCGGCAGCTTGTGATCGCGGACGTCGACGTTCGCCTCGCGCGCCGCCTTGGTCTTGCCGCGGACGTAGACGGCCGAAGCCGGATCGTCGCCGACCAGCACGACCGCCAGGGTCGGGGCCACGCCGCGCTCGCGTAGCTTCGCCGCCGAGGCGGCCACTTCACCGCGCAGCTTCGCGGCGACTGCTTTTCCGTCGATCGACAGGGCGGTCATGGGACGACTACGATGCAGCCGACGACGAACTCGACGAACCGCCGCTCGAGCCCGAGCCCGAGCCCGAGCCCGAGCTCGAGCTCGGTGTCGATGGCGTCGATGGCGTTGACGGCGTGGACGGCGTTGGGGTGCTCGCCGCGGCAGCCGGCGTGCTCGTGGTCGAGGCATCGGTGGTGGTGCTCGCAGCGGGCGCGGCCGCCTTGTCGCCAGCGCCCTCCGGCTTCGCGGACGAGTACAGATCCTTGTACCAACCTCCGCCTTTGAACTGGAACGCGGTGTGAGAGATCAACTTCTCGAGCGCGTCCTTCCCGCAGACGTCGCAGTGAACGAGGTCGTCGTCGACCATGCGTTGCTGGACCTCGAACTCGCGCTTGCACGCGTTGCATCGATATTCGTAGGTGGGCATCCGGTACTTCACTCCTGAGTGAGCGACACGATGCGTACTCCAGTTTCACCGTCAAGATCGACCAGTTCGCCATGTCCGATCAGCCGGCCCCCGACGTGGATCTCGTACGGGCCTGCCAACGGGCGGTCCAGGCCGATCACCTCACCCACCGCGAGCTCCCCGAGCCGGCGCAGGCTTAGCCGCGTAGACCCGAGCTGGACCGTCATCGGGAGTCCTGGCTCGTCGGAAGTCGCCACGGCGCGAACATAACCGGTCGTCACCCGTGCCTCTACGGCACCGGGCGTCGCCGTGAGCCCGAAACTGCCGCCGCCGAGGGTCAAGGCCAGCCCCGGCTCGACGACCACCACGTCTCGAAGCGTCAGCGCCTTCGCGGCGTCTCGCGACAGCAGACACCCCGCGACCACGATCGGCAGCGCGAACCGCCAGTCGTGGGTGCGCGCCGGAGGTGCCTTCAAGATCAGCTCCGCGGGGAGCCAGCACACGAGCGTCAGGGCCGCGCCCGCGATGTCGAGGGCGAGCTCGAGGCCGATCAGCTCGGCACCCAGCGTCGGAGTCGGCGGCGCCGGTGGAGCCGCGGCGATCGTCTCGGCATGCGCGGTCGACGAGCCGCGCACAGTCGCGAGCGGTAGACGTGCTTCGAGCTCGCCCGAGGCGTCGATCTCGCCGGCGACATCGCGCTGCAGCCCACCACGACCGAACAGCTCGCGTTGATCGAGCGCCAACCGTGCTCGGCGAGCCACGGCCTCGAGCTCGCGCTCGTGGATCGTCCTCGCGTGCTCGGAGAGCGGCCACACCTGGCCCGGGATCCCGGCATCCTCGAGTGCCGCGGCGACCAACATCGCCAGCACCGCGTGCTCCGCCAGCGTGGCGGGTCGCGGTGCCGCGAGCTCG
>JBBQJJ010000570.1:0-4887 GCA_038325805.1 Haliangiales bacterium | reverse complement strand
AGAGTCGTTCGACCATCCGATTTCGGAAGCCTTCAGAGTAAAGAGACAATGGGTCCTCGGTCCCCCGTGTGCGAACGGTGGTGAAGAACGCGAGCGCTCAGGCCGCCAGCGTCATGCGACAACTACCCTGGCACAGGGGGTTGTACTCGGTGTCCGTGGACGTTGCGGTGTGACGAGAAGAACCAAGGTCGGGCGGCGCTGACGCGCATCGCGATCTACGTCGACGACGAGTGGGTCGCTGACCACTGCTCGCGTTCAACAATCAAGACGCACCTGCCCGCGGCCTTGGCGACATCGCACTTGTTGACACATTTCGGGAACGGGAAGGGACCATCAAATAGGGTGATGAATTTGAGCTGACTTGATGGCTGCGAGCTGGGTTATGTTGTCCGTGACGGATCTCGTCCGCACCTGGTTGTCCGCACCTGGTTGGTCTCCTTCGATGTGTACCCGACAGCTTTTCTTTGTGGTTGTGGTTGCGGGATGCAATCTCGACTCGAGCCTAAAGACCGTTGATGCTGCGGACCCCGATACTGTGGAACCCGCATGCGACCCTGCGAAGCCATTCGACCCGCCTGTGCTCGTGGCGGGGGTGAATAGCAACGCCAACGATTGGGCCGCACGTCTCGCCGGTGACGGGCTGACGCTCTTCGTGAGTAGCGAACGCGACACGCCCGGTGTTGCACAAGGCTGCTTTTCATCGACGCGCACGAACCTGGCCTCGACGTTCGCGGAACCCGTGATCCTTGCGAACGTGAACCTTCCGGGCGCTGGTGCCGGCATTCAGTCGGAGTTTCCGACAGTCACGGCCGACGGAAAAACGATGTTCCTAGCCTCGAACGACGGGCACTCCGCCCACACGGACATCCTGAGTGCGAGGCGCGACTCGCCGATCACGGACTTCATGACTCCGTTTGGAGTAGCAAACATCAACTCGCCGGTTCAAAACGACGAAGCGCCGTTCATCCTTCCCGACGGGAACACGCTGTACTTCGGCTCCGATCGGAGCGGCGACTTCGAGATCTACAAGGCGTCACTCAACGGCACGTCCTTCTCTCCGCCGGACCTCGTGATCGAACTCGGTACAAGCGCGTTTGAGTCGTACCCGGTCACGAACAGCAACCATCTGCGGATGTTCTTCGCTTCGACGCGTGCGGATGGGGGCGCCCGGGGCAGTTTCGACATCTGGACCGCCACACGCGAATCCACAACAGAGCAGTTCAGCGCACCGTCGAACGTCAGCGAACTGAACTCGGTTGAGGTGGATTTGCCGACCTGGTTGTCGGAGGACGGATGCACGCTGCTGCTTTCGAGCAGTCGTGTTGGTGGTCTCGGCGGCCTCGACATTTATCAGGCGACGCGACCGTTGTGAGCTTGCAGAGCCATTGACGTGCCCCGAAACCGACGAAGGTGGCAGGACGAGACTCGGGGTCAGGCAGCCGCGGTCTTCGCGGGGGCGATCGCTTCGATCTCGAGCCCGATCTCGACCTTGTCGGAGACCGTGACGCCCCCCGCTTCGAGCAGCGCGTTCCACGTCAGCCCGTAGTCCTTGCGGCTGATCGCGAGGTGCGCGGAGAACCCGGCGCGCGTGCCGCCCCACGGATCCTTGACGCGACCGTTGTCGGTGACCGCGAGCACGACCGTCTTGGTGACGTCGCGGATCGTCAGCTCGCCGGTGACGTTCAGGTCATCGCCGTTGCGCTCGACCTTGGTGCTCTTGAAGGTCAGCTGCGGAAACTTCTCGGTCTCGAAGAAGTCGGCCGAGCGAAGGTGGGCGTCGCGCTTCGGTTCGTCGGTGAAGATCGAGGTCGCGTCGATCGTGACGTTCACCGTCGACCTGGTGATGTCGCTGTCATCGAGCGCCAGCTCGCCCGACCACTTGGTGAAGGCGCCGCGAACCTTCGAGACCATGAGGTGGCGGACGGTGAAGTGCACGGCAGAGTGGCTGTGGTCGATGTTCCAGTTGGTCGTGGTCATGTGGCTCCTAGTAGTTCCGGCTGTTTACTCAGTTCCGATTAGTAACTAGGGTCATTCTGGTAACCTCGTGGTCAGCTCGCAAGAAGGCACATCCATGTCACCGACGAACAAACGTGTGCGCACCCACGCCGCCGAATGCCCCGCTATCCGCGAAGTCCTTCATCGCGTCGGGGACAAGTGGAGTGTCCTGATCATCGATCTCCTCGGCGCCGGACCGACGAGGTTCAACGAGCTGAAGCGCTCGATCGAGGGGATCTCGCAGCGGATGCTGACGCTGACGCTGCGCGGCCTCGAGCGCGACGGGCTGATCACGCGGACGGTGTTTCCGGAGATCCCACCGCGCGTCGAGTACGAGTTGACGCCGCTCGGCGAGACGCTCCTCGTGCCGATTCAGGGGCTCGCGGAGTGGGCCGCCGAGAACCGCACCAAGATCCAGGACGCGCGGACGACGTTCGAGGCCAAGGCGCGCAAGCGCGCGATGCCGTGACCCGGATCAGCCGACCCAGCGCTCGTACGACCAGCTCGCCGCGAGCAGCGCGGTCGCCGCCGAACCCAGCCACAGCACGGCCTGATATGCGAGCGTCTTGCGGATCAGATAGAGCACCGGCAGCACCACGATCACGATCGCCGCTTGCCCGATCTCGACGCCGAGGTTGAAGCCGAGCAGCGAGCCGACGAGCTGCCCCGACGGCAGCCCGAGATCGATCAGCACGCTCGAGAACCCGAAGCCGTGCAGCAGGCCGAGCGCGAAGGCCACCGCCCAGCGCGCATCGATCGCACGCGTCAGGTTGTTGAGTGCTGCGGCGAGCACGCTGAGCGCGATCGCGGTCTCGACGAAGCGCGACGGCAGCGTGACCAGCCCGATCGCGGAGATCACGAGCGTGATCGAGTGCGCGAGCGTGAACGCGGTGACGATCTCGAACACCTCGCGACCGACGGCACGCAGGGACGTGGCCGCCTGCTTGCGAGGGAACACCGCGGGGATCACCAGGCAGAGCAAGAACAGGATGTGATCGAAGCCGATCCAGATGTGCCAGATACCTTCCCAGACGAAGCCGAGCACGCTGGTGTGCTCCCCCCGCTCGATCGTGATCGGCGAGCCATCGCGAACGATCTGCGTGGTGCCGTCGAACGTCACCAGGCCGCGGTGCTGCGCGTCGATGTCGAACAGCAAGCGGTAGTCGATCGTCAGCGCGGTGACCTCGGCGGAGCACACCGCGTCGACCGGCAGCGACAGATACGGACCGTCGGACAGATCGACGAGCGCCGCCGGCCCGAACGACGTGCGGCACGTCGCGCCGGCCATCGAGAACCGCAGGCGCTCGGAGACGTACGCGTCGATCGCGGGCAGGTTCGCGGCGATCTCGCCCCACGTGATCGCACCGTCGCCATCGGCGTCGAGCACCAGCGCGCCGTCGAGATCTCGGATCGCGATGTCGAGCGAGCCGGTCACGGTGTCGCCGTGCGCAGCGAGCTTGACCTGCGCGTCGCTCGGCTTGTGCGCGAATGCGGTGGCCGGGAACAGCAGGATGGCGAGGAGGAGGAGGTGCTTCATCGGTCGGGACGAGTGTGGGGCTGCGGGCGAGGTCACGACGGATCCCTCACGACGGTCCAGATCGTGCCGATCAGCGTCGACATCACGACCATGGCGATCAGCGCGATCAACGCTTGGGACCGATCGAGCGGAGCTCGCGTGCGAGGAAGGTCGCGAGTGCACAGACGGCGAACGTGGTCATAGGGCCTCCAGCGTGCGAACGCGCGCATCGAGCCAGGCGTCACGCACCCCGGTCGAGGTCATCCACGCGAGGACCGGCGCGGCCGCCTGGCGATCTCGCCCGACCACCGCGGCCTCGACGAGGAGACGCGCATCCGCGAGCTCTTTCTGAACGTCCCAGTTGTCGCGCGCGATCTGGATCGCCCGCGTCGCATCGCGATCGACCAGCAGTGCGAACCGCGCTTCCTCGCGCAGATGGATCCGGTCCCCGCGCTGCGCGGCTGCTGCGATCTTGTCACGCATCAGACCCGCGAGCCGCGCGGCATCGGTGCTGTGCAGGACATGCTCGCTGATCGCGAGACGGACGAGCAACGCATCGACATCCTCGCGACGCTCGAGCAACTTCGAGCCCTCGGCAGTCCGCCCCGTCTCCAGCAACACGTCGAACAACAAGCCACGCGCATACGCGTCGTCGGGATCGAGCTCGAGCGCCTCGCGCAGATGGGTCTCGGCGACGGCATCGCCACGCATGATCGCGAGCTCGGCGAGTGCGGTCAGGGCCCACGTCTTGATCGCGGGGTCGGCACGCCCGGGCAGCAGCGCCGCCAACGTCGCATACGCCGCATCCGCACGCCCGGTGATCCCGTCGACCGGTGCCATGCACGTCGCCTCGATCAACGGGCGCGCCGACAGGGTCTCGCAACTCGCACGAGCCGCCGCGTAGTCCGCCGTGATCGTGGCGACCACGGCGCGCGTCAGCTGTGCGTTGACGCTGTCGGGCTGCAGCGCGACCAGCGCATCGAGGTCACGCCGTGCCGCCGGGAACTCGTGAACCGACTGGCGGATCGTCGCGCGCAACAACAGCACGTCCGCCGGCGGGGACGGCTCCTTCCACCACCGCGCGAGCAGCGCCTGGGCGCGGCCGAGGTAGCGCGGATCCGAGAACCTGCGATAGCGACCGAGCTCGAGCTTCGCGAGCTGCACGGCGCTCGCCTGATCGCCCTCGGTCAACGCACGCCGCGCCGCGAGCTCCGCGGCATCGCGCGTCGGGACCCGCGTGATCACCTGCGCGGCGTCGTCCGGCGTGTAGCGCTCGGCGGCCCTACCCGCGCGGTCCGGCGCGGCCACCGCGGCCACCGTCAGCGCAGCGGCCAGGCCGACCGCACCCAGCCCGAGCACCCTCCATCTGCGACTCA
>JBBQJJ010000569.1:0-4911 GCA_038325805.1 Haliangiales bacterium | reverse complement strand
AGCTGGATGCCGTCGGAGAGGTCGAGGTTGTTGTCGAACGCCGGCGTGATCGTGGTGCCGGGTGGCGGCTCGACGAACGCACACGTGGGCGGGGTCGTATCCACGATCAACGAGATGGGGGAGGACACCGCGGCGGTGTCGCCACGCGTGCAGAACGCACGGAACGAGTGGGCGCCGTCGACGAGCGTGGTCGGAATGGTGGCGATGCCGGTGGCGTCGGTCGCGAAGCTGCCGAGCGATTGCTCGCCGAGCCCCGTGTTCTGGAACAGCTCGACGGAGCTGCCGGGCACGGTGGCGACGATCGCGCTGGGCTGGTTGCCGGTCGCCACGTTGAACACGAGCGCGGGCGAGTAGAAGGTGTTGAACGCCGGCTGCGGCGAGAACGTCAGGCCGCAGCCCGGGCCGACGGTGACCGGGATCAACAGCTCGTCGCTCGCGTCACCGCAAAACACGCTGACCGAGGCGCGGAGCCGCGTCGCCGGCGCGACCACGGTGACGTCCTCGAACACCGCGAGGCCCGAGGCATCCACCGTGGTGGTGAGCGTCGCGAGCGCCGCGTCGGAGGTGTCGAACACCTCGAGCGTGACTGGTTCCCCTTCGGAGAGCGAGGTCCTGACGCGCACGTCGGACTGCACGCCGGTCGCGATCACGTCGCTGTCGACGGAGATCTGCGAGGTCTGGAGTGCGACGAACAGATCCGAAGGACAGATCGGATCGTCGCCACACGCGATCAACGCGACGGACAAAGCGATGCCGATCCTCACAAAACAATTCTAGCCCTCCCCTACGCGAGGACCCGACTTTTCACTGGTAGCGTTTGACGGCGTCGACGAGCCAGGTGCGATTCTTGCCCCGCTCCGCGACCTCGGTCAGGAGTTTTCGCGCACCTACCTGGTCGCCCTTCGACGCCAGCACCGCCGCCTTCTCGCAGGTGGCGTAGGTGGCAAAGAACGGGATGTGATACGCGGCATAGAAATCGAGCCAGACATCGTAGACCGCTGGATCGAGCGCGCTGCGATCGGCGCGCGTGTCTGCTTCGGGATCGACGATGCAGCCACCGCCGAAGAACGTCGCGCGTGCGCGCAGCAGCTTCGCGAGCGAGCCCGGCGCGCCGTACGCAGGGCGGAGCTCGGTGGCTTCGGCGGCGAGCGCATCGAGCTGATCCGCGATCGCGTTCGCCGACCCAGGATCGACGAGCCCGGCGACGAACAAGCACGTGCCTCGCTCGCGCGCGCCGCCGTCGTTGCGCGCCGGATCTGCCTGCCTCGAACGAAACAGACACGGCGCCACCGTGGCCTTCGCGCCGTCGACATCGCCGTCCATGAACTGCAGGAGCGCGAGGGCCGCGCGACGCACGGGACGTCTCGAGGGCCCCGCCTTGTCCAGCGAGCGGCGGTAGTAGTCCTTCGCGCGCACGCGATCGCCCGACAGCGCGAGCACCTTCGCGAGCCCGGCGAGCGTGTCCTCGCCCTCGGAGAGTGCGACCGCGTTCTCGGCTGCCTCGACTGCCTTGGTGTAATCACCGACGGCGGCGAGCGTGGTCGCATAGACCGCCACGGCATCGGCTTCGCCGGGGAACGCATCGCGATACAGCGTGCCGATCCGCAGCGCTTCGTCGGGCTCGTCGAGGTAGAGCAGCACGGACGAGTAGTGATCGTAGATCCGGCCACGAAACGCTTGCTGTGGCTGGGCGAGCAGGGCCGCGTAGGCATCGCGCGAGGGTTTGTAGTTGCCGGCGCGATAGTCGAATTCGGCCGCCCAGAACGCGAGCTCGCGATCGTCACCGACCACCGCGGGCGTCAGCACGTTGCGAGCGGCCACCGGACCGCGCTGGGAGAACGCGACGGCGGCGTCGAGCAACGCACGATCGCGCGTGTTCTCTGCTGTGCTGTCGCGTGCCTTGGGTGCCGCTTGCAGGGCGCGCGCACGATCGGACTCGCTCCCCCCGAACAGCAAGATGTACGCGTTCGCGGTGGGATGCTCGGGGACACGCGCGAGCGCCGTGCGGAGCGACGACAGCGCCTTGTCGTTGTAGAACACGTCGTACTCGTCGAGGGCGCGCTTGACGAGATCGTCGCCTGGACGCGCGTCGGGGAGCGACGGCGTGGAACGCGACCACAACACCGCAGCCACCGAGATGGCTGCCACGGCTGCCGCGGCCACGATCACCAGCGGCCACTTCTTCGATTTCGGGGCGAACCGTCGACGGCGCTCGGTCCGGATCGCATCGCGAAACGCGAGCATCGTCGGATAGCGGTCCGCGGGTTGCTTCGCGAGCGCGCGAAACATGATGTTCTGGATCGCGTCGGGGATCTCGGGGAGATCCGGCGGCTCGTCCTTGCTGATCTGGCGGAACAGCTCGTCCATCGACGCTGCGGTGTAGGGCGGCTTGCCGGCGAGGATCTCGTGCGACAGCACGCCGAGCGAGAACACCTCGGAGCGCTCGTCGGGCTCGCGGCCTTCGATCTGCTCCGGCGCCATGTAGAGCGGCGTCCCGAGCAATTGCCCGGCGTGCGTGCGGTAGGAGTCGACATCGAAGCCCTCCGCCTTCGGCGCACCGTCGGTGATGCTCGCGGTCAGGGTCTGCGCGAGCGAGGGATCCGAGCGGCCGGGCTGACTCGCCATCGTCGCGTCGAGCGCGATCTTGTCGTCGACCACGGTGGGCTTCTTGGGCGGGACGGTGTGGAGATGCTCGTCGCGCAGCTTCGCGAGGCCGAAGTCGAGCACCTTGACGTCGTTGCCGGCGACCATGACGTTCGCGGCCTTGATGTCGCGGTGCAGGATCCTGCGCTCGTGGGCGGCGACCAGCGCGTCGGCGATGCCCTCGATCCAGCGCAGCGCGACCTCGAGCTTCGGCGGGCCATCCTTGCGCAGTGCCTCCGAGAGCGTGCGCCCCTCGACGAGCTCCATCACGAGGATGTCCTCGCCGCGGTGCTCGACGACGTCGAACAGCGTCACCACGTTCGCGTGCTTGATCTGCGCGGCGGCCTTCGCTTCGCGCACCATCCGCGCACGGCGCTCGAGATCACCCGACGCATCCGGCGGCAGGATCTTGAGCGCGACGTAGCGATCGAGTCGTTCGTCGCGCGCCCGCCAGACCTCGCCCATCGCACCCTTGCCGAGCTGGGATACCAGCCGGTACGGGCCGATCAGCTCTCCAGATTCGGGCACCGACGGAGAGTACAATGCCCGCGAGTCGCGTTCTGTCGCCGCTCAGCTACTTCGCCATGAACTCGAGCACGGCCCGGTTGAACGCATCGGGGTCCTGCCACAGCGCGAAGTGCGAGGCGTTCTCGAACACGACGAGCTTCGCGTTCGGAATCAGCTCCGACATCTCCTTGATGTGATCGAGCAGGATGATCTCGTCGTGGTCGCCATCGGCGATCACCGAGTACGCCTTGATGCCGCGCAGCTGATCGGCTGTGATGCCCTGCGAGCCGCGCCACACCGGCATCAGCGAGTCGACGACCGCGGCGAAGTCGTTCGGCGTCTTCGAGATCTTCATGAAGTCCTGTTTGCACTTCAGCGCGTAGGCGTTGAACGTGGGTGAGCTACCCGCGCGCCGCTCCTTGCTGCCCTTCGCGCTGTAGTTGGTGCCGTAGACGAACAGCCTCGACACGCGAGCGGCGTGATGGATCCCGAGCTCGAGCGCGATCGCACCACCGTCACTCCACCCGACGATCGCGGCTTTCGCGACGCCGAGTCCGTCGAGTACCGCGATGACATCCGCAGCCATCGCGCGATAGCTCAGCTTGTCCTTCGACTTCGTCATCGTCGAGCGACCCTGGTTGCGGCTGTCGATCGCGATCACCTGATACTTCGCGGCAAGCTTTGGGAGCTGGAAGCCCCAGTGATCGGAGTTGCCGAGCCCGCCGTGGAGCAGCACCACCGGCTCACCCTTGCCGTAGGTCGCGTAATAGATCTTCGCGCCGGGCACATCGACGAAGCCGGTCGTGGTCGCTGCGGGCATCGCCGGCGGCATCGGCAGCGTCTCCCAGCGCTGCGCCTTCGCTCCGGCGAGGGTCGGGAACAGCAACAGGGTCAGGACAACAACCCAGCGCACGTCGGGAGATCATGCGGCATCGCCCGCGGGAAGGCGAGTGACTTGCCGGTGACCATGGCTGGCCGATTTGTCATTGGTTCGCAGACACTGAACGATCTCGCGAGCCTGGCGGCTTGGAGCCGGTTGCCGATCGGACCGGTTCCCACGGTGCTGTTTCGGGTTTGTACGTTTCTGCGCAGACGCTCAACGATTTCGCGAGGCTGGAGGGGTGGAGCGTGACCCCGATCGGGAAGTGATCGGTGGAGTGTTAACTCGGCTGGAGGGCGAGCTGGAGCTTGAAGGGCGCCTCGGTCGCGTCGCCGTCGTCATCCTTGGGGACGGAGAAGCGCCAGCCGGACATCTGGTCGCGGATGCACCCGTCGACGTCGGGGTTCGCGCCGCGTGCTTGGTTCTGCGTGGCGGCGCCCGTCTCGTCGACCACGAAGCTGATCGTCACCTTCGCCACCATCGACGCGTCGCTCGACAGGCCGTGCTTGACGTAGCAGCGCGACAGGCCGGCCATGTATGCGTTCTGGATCCGTCCGAGCACGAGGTTGATCGACAGCGGATCTTTGCCAGGAGGTTTGGGCTGCGGGATAGGCGTGATGCGCGTGACCGGCGGCTTCTCGGCCTTCGCGATCTGGGTGGGCCCGCCGGGCTGCTCGATCACCGGACCCTGCGGTCCGTCACCGATCCGCATGCCGTGATCGCGCGTGGTGCGTGACGGATCCGCGGGGGTGCGACCGGCGTCGGTGACGTTCTTGATCTGCTTGTCGAGATCCGTGTTCGGCACGCGATTCGGCAGCTCGTTCTGGCCATTGACGCCGGGCGTGTTGCCGGTGAGGAGCTGCGCCCACGCGTTCGGATCC
>JBBQJJ010000568.1:0-4931 GCA_038325805.1 Haliangiales bacterium | reverse complement strand
GGGCGTCGCCGTGTTGGTGTTGAAGCAGAGCGTGAAGTCAGCCGCTCCAGGTAGCGCACCGGCGCCGCCTGCGAGGTCTGCGATCGCGTTGTCGTCGGTGAACGTGACCGAGTAGAAGCTCTCGGGATCCCACGCGAGATCTGCACCCGCGGTGTTCAGCGAGATCTCGACCACGCCGTCCCCGCCCTCGATCACCTTGGCCGCGTTCACAACCGCGATGCCAGCATCGGAGCAATCCGCCGTCGCGTGCTCGATGATCACCACCTCATCGGTGGTGATCGATGCCGGATCGATGAATGCGTTGAACTGCAGCGAGACCGGGGCCTCGGGCACGATCACAGGCGGCATCGCGTCGGCGCCCGCAGGCGTGGGCGAGGTGTCCGTCAGCTCGAGCCCGGCGATCGAGAAGGCGTACTCGCCTCCAGCGCCGCGCTGATCGGTGGGAACCGACCCGCCATTCTTGTCGACCACGAGGTCTTTGATCTCGACCTTGCAGTCGGAGCCCGTGGCGATCGCGGAGCGATCGAGCGGGGAGATGAACAGCGACGGCCCCACCGGCCACGTCACGTTGTTGCCGCTAGGCGAGTAATACCCGTCGTACGCGACCTCGGTGCCGTTACAGGTGACGATCACCGGCTGCGTGTTCAGCAGCGACCCGGTGAACTGACCCGTCTCGAGCATGGTGTCCGGATCGAGGATCGGGAGGAGATCCTCGACCGTCGGGTCGAGGAGCTCGTCGAACATGATGCGGACGTACCAGCCGCCCGAACCGGATCCGCCTTGCGCGAAATCGGTCGGCACCGCGTCCGCCACGGGCGTGGCGCCAGCGCTGAGGTCAACGTCGTCGCAGACCACGACGCCGCCGATCGGAGTACCCACGAAGCCGGGACGTTTTTCGTCGTTCGGCTTGCAGAAGGTCGCTGTCTCGAGGAACAGGTCCGTCGAGTCGTTCATCACGAGGACCGAAAGGACCTCAGGATCACCTTCTGGGCGAAGGTCAGTAGAAGCAACAGGATCGTCGCATGCCGCTAGTGTTGCTAGCGCGACAGCGATGACTCCCGTCCGCAGACGCGGAACATTGGCGAGCATGAGTGAGCCTCCCGAATTAAGTTTTCCGAGGAAATCTTCATTGGGCCGCACAACCCTTTGAAGACGAACGGAGTCATCGCCCATCCTTGGCACAAACGCAAGTGACTGCCCAGGGTTCACGTTGAACGATCACAGGGTGCGACTGCGGCCGCGAACGCGAAGCATCACTCGCGACACGATGTGACTACCAGGCGCGCATCCTGACCGAGCGCCATCGTCACATCGGCGGCGAGACCCAATTTTTGGGTCTCCAGCCAGTTGCCTCGGTCAGGCGTTAGGCCGCTTGCCGTTCGTCGGCGCAACGGGCGCGGGCGTCACAGCCTTGGCGCTCGTCGGACCCGGGGTCGGAGCAGCGGGTTTTGCAGCGGCGGTGGTGGGTTTGCTGCCCTTCGCATCGTCGATCACCCCGCTGACCGGAGTCGGCTCGACCACATCGATGCCGATCCGGCGGACGTTGTGATGCGCGAGCACCTTCGCTTCGATCGTGTTGTACGTCTCCGGGTGATCTAGCAAGAACTGCTTCGCGTTCTCGCGACCCTGACCGATGCGCTCTCCATTAAAGGAGAACCACGCACCGCTCTTGTCGATGATGTTCGCCTCGGAGGCGAGATCGACGAGGTCGCCTTCGCGCGAGATGCCCTGACCATAGAGGATGTCGAACTCGACCTCCTTGAACGGCGGCGCGAGCTTGTTCTTCACGACCTTGACGCGCGTGCGGTTACCGATCACGTCCTCGTCCTTCTTGATCGCGCCGATCCGACGGATATCGAGCCGCACCGAGGCGTAGAACTTGAGCGCGTTGCCACCGCTGGTGGTCTCCGGCGATCCGAACATCACACCGATCTTCATGCGGATCTGGTTGATGAAGATGACCATCGTGCGCGACTTCGAGATCGCGGCGGTCAGCTTGCGGAGCGCCTGGCTCATCAGGCGGGCCTGCAACCCGACGTGGGTATCACCCATCTCGCCCTCGAGCTCGGCCTTCGGCGTCAGTGCCGCGACGGAGTCGATCACGATCACGTCGATCGCGTTCGAGCGCACCAGCATGTCTGCGATCTCGAGCGCCTGCTCGCCGAAATCCGGCTGGCTGACCAGCAGCTCCTCGGTCTTGACGCCGAGCTTCTTGGCGTACCCGACATCGAGCGCGTGCTCGGCATCGATGAACGCACACACGCCGCCGCGCTTCTGCGCCTCGGCGATGATGTGGAGCGTCAGCGTGGTCTTACCGCTCGACTCCGGGCCATAGATCTCGACGATGCGACCGCGCGGCAAGCCGCCGATCCCGAGCGCGAGATCGAGACCGAGCGAGCCGGTGGGGACGACGTGGACCTCGCGGTCCAGCGGATCCTTACCGAGCCGCATGATCGATCCCTTGCCGAACTGCTTGTCGATCGCGCCGAGCGCGATCTCGATGGCCTTGTCACGAGCCTGAGTGCCCGCTGCGGTGGGCGACGAGGTCTGGACGAGGCTGGTGCCGCCGCTGATATCGCTCTTGTTGCTGGTCATGTTGGCCATCTGATCGTTCTCCCTTTGCTAGCTGCTGCGCTGCGCTGCGCTCAAATGTCGTGTCCGCGCGGCCATCCATCGTCGGTCTCTCGGTCGATGTCGACGGGCTCGCTTGTTGCGCCCATTGGTAGCGCTCCCGTCTGACGTTTTACCGACTCCGGATGGGCCGAAACGGCCGTTTTGAAGGCTGCTCGGTGCACGTCGCGATAGACCGAACCAGTCGACTTTGTTTCGCTTTCGACCAGGGTGATCGCTTCGACACGGGTATCACCGAACATTTGTTCAGCTAGGGGTAACACGACCTCCTTGAGCGAGGAAAGTTTCGCGGAAACTTCTTTCACGCGACCGATCGTCACGTGCGGGTGAAACGGCTTCCGATCGCCATAGCCGAGGCGCTCCATCGCGGTGCCGACGCGGGCCGCGAGCGCCGCCAGCTCGCCGGTCTGCTCCTCGACGCCGGCCCAGATCACCCGCGGGTGGGTGTACAAATTGTCGAGCGCGGGGAACGCGCCGAGCCGCGAGGTCTTGAGCTTGAAGTCCTTCGTCCCAGACGCAGCGTGGTCGAGCGCGTCCGTGATCGCCGTGATCGCGTCGACCCGCGTGTTGCCTAGGAAACAGAGCGTCACGTGATAGCTGACCGGCGCCGTCCATCTGATCTCGAACCCGGCGTCTCGCGCCCTCCTCGCCAGCGTCTCGGCCGCGCTCGCGAGCGCATTTGCCGTCGGCACCGAGACGCGTGCGGCGACGAACAAGCGCTTGAGCGCCGGGGGTGTCCTCGTCGGAGGGGCTTCACTAGACTCGGTCATCGTTTCCTCACCATGCTCGCCGACGACGCATCGCTGAAGATCCAGCCAGCCCGCGCACGCTCCGCATCGGAATCGCCGGGCAGCGCGATGGCGGCATCGATCAGGGCCAGCGCCCACCATGCCGCGAGCAACCGCACTTGATCGCGCGTGCTCGGCCACAACAGCTTGCGGGTCACGCTCCGCCCGTCTTTACAGGCGAGGCCGATCCACACGGTGCCGACCGGTTTGTCGGGCGTCCCACCGTCGGGGCCGGCGATACCGGAGATCGCGACCGCGTAGTCGCTGCCGAACCGATCTCTCGCGCCCAGCGCCATCTCGCGCACCGTCTCCTCGGACACCGCGCCGTGCGCGGCCAAGGTCTCGTGGTGGACGCCGAGCTGCCGCTGTTTCTCGGCGTTGGTGTACACGATCGCGCCGCCGAGGAACGCGGCCGAGCTGCCCGGCATCCGCGTCAGCATCTCGCCGACCAAACCGCCGGTGCACGACTCCGCCGTCACGCACGACTGCGTTGCCGCGAGCAGCCGGCGCATCACGCGCTCCACGATCGATTCGTCGCCGGTCGAGTAGAGCTGCGGTGCGAGCCGCTGCCGGATCCCGTCGTCGAGCTTGGCGAGTCGTTCGTCGGCGACCGCCTGATCGCGATCGCGGCACACCAGCTTGACCAGCGTCTCGGGGAACTTCACCTGATAGTGGATCGTGGTGCCGGGGACGTCGTCGACGAGCCCGCGGCACGCCTGCGAGATCTGCGACTCACCACGGCCGAACACGCGATAGATCCGCCGCGCGATCCTCTCGCCATCCGGTCGCCCGTCGCGGAGCTCGGTCAACCGGGCGCGCAGCCCCCCTCCGGGGCTGGCGGGTGAGCCAACCCCGCGGCCGTCGACGATCGCGTAGACCTCGCGGGGCACCCCCGGCAGGCAGAACACCGGGATCCCGCCGATCTCGACCTCGAAGCACGGGGCCAGCCCGACCGGATTTTCATGAACGCGAGATCCCGTGGGGACCCGGACCTGGCGGAGCTGGATGGGGGTGACGTCCACTCGGCCCGCAAACCAGGCCTCCATCCGCGCCCGCGCCGGGCCGTCGATCACTGGCTCCACCCCGGCCAACCGGGCCAAAACGTCCACCGTCAGGTCATCCTCGGTGGGTCCGAGACCGCCGGAGCATAGTACCAGATCGGCGCGGGTGACCGCCTGAGTGACAGCAGCGGCCAGATCGGCCTCTTCGTCGTTGCAGGAAGTCATCCACCGGGTGGTGATTCCCAGGTCCCAAAGGAGGGCTGCCAGATACGACGAGTTGGTGTCCACGATCTCGCCGCGGCACAGCTCGTCTCCGATCGTCAAGATCTCGGCGCGCATCGCGATGCGAACCTTACTCCCAGCATGGTTCGTGAGGAACACCGGGCGCTTCGGTTGACGTGCGATTCGAAGGCCACCTATGATTTCCAGCGCGCGGGGTTTTCAAGCGCATGTCCATGAAGATCCGCTACGCCGCAAAAACTGACGTGGGCATGAAGCGGACCCACAACGA
>JBBQJJ010000567.1:0-4934 GCA_038325805.1 Haliangiales bacterium | reverse complement strand
CCAAGGGATCTTCCAATCGGTGGTCCGACGACCTGCACCTCGTTCGCCGAGAACGCACACGCTCGTCCGGCGTTGAGACGCCGAACGAGAGCGATCCAGGACGACGTCGGTCGGCGCCTCGGCGTCGACCGAACTTGCTAGATCGAGCGATCGTGATGCTGGTCTGGTCCAATCGATTTTTGACGACCATGGCGGGTTGCGTTTGGCGGTGTTGGCGACCCTCTGACCCAATCACGCCTGTGCGCTTCGCGACGCGCTGACTCGACCCTCTGTCACGCGTGCGATTCGCGACGCGTGTCTACGACGCTAGTCAGCAACTGCGTCGCGGAGAGATGCCGCGAGCTCGGAGTGCTCGAACACGAAGCCGAGCTCCTTCAGCTTCGCCGGCACCACCCGCCGCCCATTCAAGATCACCTCGGCGAACTCACCCGCGACCAGCTTCACTCCGAAGCCGGGCGCCGGCATGAAGCTCGGCCGATGCACCGCTTTGCCGACCAGCTTCGCGAAGTCGCGCTGCCGCACCGATTCGGTGACCGCGTTGATCGGACCGCGATAGCGATCGTCGTGCAGCGCGGTCGCGAATAGCGAGACCACGTCGCGCACGTCGATCCACGACACCCACTGCTTGCCGGAGCCGATCCGACCACCGACGAACCACTTGAACGGACTGGTCAGCCGGCGCATCGCGAGCCCGGCACCGAGCACGAGCCCGATCCGCATGCAGGCCACGCGCACGCCCTGCGACTCGGCGGCGAGCGCTTGCTGTTCCCAGTCGCGGCAGACGCGCGCGAGGAACGCTTCGCCCGGCGGATCTGCCTCGGTAACATTCTCCTCGTCGCCGAGCCCGGGGATCGCGTACGGGTAGAAGTCGACGCCCGATGCCGAGAGCAGCGTCTTGGGGCGCTGCTCCGCCGGCAGCTTCTTGATCGCCTCGACCAGGACGCGCGTCGATTCGGTGCGGCTGTCGCGGATCCGTTGCTTCTGCTGCGCGTCCCATCGCTTGTCACCGGCGGCTTCACCAGCGAGATGGATGATCGCGTCGGCGTTCCCGACCTCGTCGCACCACGGACCCGGCACCTCGAGCTCGGCGGCGACGCACTTCACCCCGTCGAGCTTTGTCTTCGCACGCTCGACGTCGCGGGTCAGCGCGGTGATCTCGTCGCCACGCTCGCGCAGCGCACGCACCAGCGGCACACCGATCATCCCCGTCGCTCCGGTCATCAGGACGCGCATCACATCACCGCCGCGGCGCCGCGACCCGGACGCACTGGGGCACCGATCAACTCGGTGACAAATCGCTTCGCCTCGGTGCAGGCCTCGAGCAGCTCGGAGCCGTTTGCGAGGTAGGCGGCGATCGCCGTCGACAACGCGCACCCGGTGCCATGCACGCGCTCGCCCTCGGGGATCCGTACGCCGGGAAGCTCGACGACTCCGTTGTCACGACACAGATAGTCCGCCGCGTCCTCCGCGCCGAGGTGTCCGCCTTTGACGAGCACCGCGGTCTTCAGGCGCGCCGCGACTGACTTGCCAGCCTCGATCGCATCGTCGACATCGGCAACGCCCATGCCGGTGAGCAGGGCGAGCTCGTGCGCGTTCGGGGTGATCAACATCAGATGTGGCGCGAGCGCCAGCACGGCCTGATCGAAGCCACCCTCGACGAGCGGCGCTTCTCCGCGCGACGATCGCGCGACTGGATCCCACACCACCGGCGCACGCGTCAGCGAGAGTGCTTCGCCGATCGCCTGTGCGACCTGCGCGCTACCGACCATGCCGATCTTGATCGACGTGACCTCGATGTCCTGGAGCAGCGTCTCGAGCTGCTGGCGGATCACCTCGGGATCGATCGGGACGCTCGCGAGCGTGCCCAGGGTGTTCTGGATCGTCGCCGCGGTGATGATGCCGACGGGACGGGTGTCGAGCATCGCCGCGACACGCACGTCGGCGATCAAGCCTGCACCGCCCGATGGATCGAGCCCGGAGCAGATCAGGAGGTTGGGTGCAGTCATCCGTCGAACGCAGCCAGGCCGGTGATGTCTTGGCCGACAACCAGCGTGTGGATGTCGTGCGTGCCCTCGTACGTGAAGACGCTCTCGAGGTTCAGCATGTGGCGACCGCACTGATACTCGTCGGTGACGCCGTTCGCACCGAGGATGTCGCGCGCGTCGCGGGCGATGTCGCGCGCCATCGAGATGTTGTTGCGCTTCGCGAGCGAGATCTGCGCGGGGACGAGCGTGCCGCTCTCCTTGAGGCGACCGAGCTGGAGGCAGAGCAGCTGCGCCTTGGTGATCTCCTGGACCATGTCGACGAGCTTGTTCTGCACCAGCTGGTAGCCCGCGATCGGCCGCGAGAATTGCACCCGATCCTTCGCGTACGACAGCGCCTCGTCATAGCAGGCCATCGCTGCACCGACGGCGCCGTAGCAGATGCCGAACCGCGCCTGTGACAGGCACGACAGCGGGCCTCGCATGCCGGAGACGCCGGGCAGCAGCGCGTCTTCGCCGACCTCGCAGTCCTCCATGATCAACTCGGACGTCACGCTCGCGCGCAGCGACCACTTGCCGTGGATGTCGCGCGCCGTGAAGCCCTTCGAGTTGGTGGGAACGAGGAAGCCGTGAACCTTCCCCTCCAGCTTCGCCCACACCAGCGCGACGCCCGAGATCGAGCCGTTGGTGATCCAGCGCTTCGTCCCGTTGAGCACGAAGCCGTTGCCGCTACGCTTCGCGGTGGTCAGCATGCCGTTCGGGTTGGAGCCAAAATCGGGCTCGGTCAGCCCGAAGCAGCCGATCAGCCGACCCGCCGCCATCTCCGGCAGGTACTTCTGCTTTTGCTGCTCGGAGCCGAACGCGTGGATCGGGAACATCACGAGCGAGCTCTGGACCGAGCAGAACGACCGGATCCCGGAGTCGCCGCGCTCGAGCTCCTGGCAGATCAAGCCATAGGCCGTAGGCGTGACGCCGGCGCACCCATAGCCGGTCAGCGAGCTGCCGAGCAGGCCCAGCTCGCCGAACACGGCGATCAGGTCATGCGGGAACGTGCCGGCGGAAAAGTGCTTTCCGATACCCGGCATGACGCGCGACGTGATCATCTCTCGCACGGTGTCGCGGACCATCCGCTCCTCGTGCGTGAACAGGCTATCGATCGCGTAGTAATCGAGCGCGGAGTACGCCATCACCGGGCGTCATACGACGAATCCTGGCCCGAGTCGACCGCATCGCTATACTCGATCCGGTGAGGGTCGTCGTCGCGTTCGTCTTGGTGATCCTCGTCGGAGATCACGCGGTTGCAGATCCCGCAAAGCGCCTGGGAGACGGCTTTCGCGCCTACGAGCGAGGAGACCTCGCAGCGGCGCGCGCAGCGCTCGACGGGCTCGACCTCGAGGCGCTCGCGAACCGCGACTACGGCCTCTGGCTGCGCGGGATGGTCGCATTGCGCACCGGTCAGTACGACGTTGCTCGGCGCGCCTTCGAGCGCCTGGACAAGCTCGACAGCAAGTTCGACCGCGAGGTCCCGTGGCGCCTCGCCGACATCGCGTGGGAGCGTGGCGATCGCGGCGAGGCAGCGAAGGCCTACGCGAAGCTCTCCGGCATCAAGGTCGAGGCCGCCGGCCCCGAGAAGCCCGGCAACCCCGGCGGAGATCTGGGCACCGCGATGTTCCGGATCGCCGAGACCAAGGTGGGAACGCCCGCCCTCGCTGCCTATCGCGCGTTCCTCGTCGGCTATCCGTCGCACCCGCTCGCCGACCGCGCCGAGGCGATCCTCGTCGACAGAGGGGCCCCTTCGCTGACTGCCGCCGAGCGCATCGAGCGCGCCAGAAACCTCACCGACGCGCACCTGTGGGACGAGGCAGTCGCGGAGTTTTCGTTGCTCGACCTGGCGTCACTCTCCGACGAAGACAGGCGTTCGCGCGACTACTGGCTCGGCACGACCCTCTTCAAGATGCGCCGCCGCTACGACGAATCCGCCGAGCTCCTCCTCGGCGTAGCCTCGCGGATGGGTGCATCCGCGGCCGAGGCGATGTTTCACGGCGGTCGTGCGAAGTCGCGATCGGATCAGGATGACGAGGCGATCGCCTGGTACCGGAAGGTCGTCGCGACGTACCCGAAGACGACCTACGCCGAGGAAGCCCAGTTCCTCTCGGGCTGGCTCGAATTCAACCGCGGCAAGTACCGCGAGGCGTTAGCGCCACTCGAAGACCTGCTGGCGCGCTATCCGAGGTCCAAGTGGGTCGACGACTCGCTGTGGTTCCTCGGGATGTCCCACTATTTTCTCGGCGAATGGGCCAAGGCACGCACCCGACTCGTGGCGCTGTCGAAGCTCGGAGGTGCGCTCGAGGGAGGCAAGGGCCTCTACTGGCTCGCGCGGATCGACGAGAAGCTCGGCACCAAGCCCGACGCCATCGCCGGCTACACGCGCACGGTCGAGCGCTATCCATTCTCCTGGTACGCGCTGCTCTCGCGCTCGCGACTGGCGGCGCTGGACGTCACCATCGGTCCGTTCGGCACCGCCACTCCCTCCCCTCGCGGTGCGCGCCTCGCTGCCGCCGTCGATCCGGAGCTCGCATCGGACGAGCTGATCCGCCGCGCCGACGAGCTGATCGCCGCAGGCCTCGTGGTCGATGCCGGCAACGAGCTCGAGCGAGGCGAACGCGCATTCTTGAAGCGACATGATCGCAGCGCGGCCTTCGCGATGCTGCTCGATCGCTACACCAAGGCCGGCAACTTCAACCGCCCGTGGATGCTCGCGATCACGTCGCATCGCGGTGCCCTCGAGGGTCCACCCGTCGACGATGCTCGGCGGTGGTGGACCAACGCGTACCCGCGCGCCTATCGCGAGCTGGTCGAGAAGTACCAGAGGAACGGCGACAACCCCGAGGGCTACCTCTACTCGATCATGCGCAAGGAGAGCGGCTACGATCCGCACGTGCTGTCGTACGC
>JBBQJJ010000566.1:0-4948 GCA_038325805.1 Haliangiales bacterium | reverse complement strand
CTCCTTCATCTTCATCTGCAGGCTCTTGCGCGAGATCTTGAGCAGCCGCGCGGCCTGGGTCACGTTGCCGCCGGTCTCGTCGAGGGCCTTGATGATCAGCTCGCGCTCGACCCGGCTGGTCTCCGCGCGGACGATGTCCTTGAGCGATCCCTGGCCCGGGAGCTCGCCCTCGTCTTCCTCGTCGTCAAACCCCAGCGGGGATAGCGGGCCACTCGACGTGGTGCGGGCGATCACCGGCACTTCGGTCGGAACCTCCATTTTATCGTGTCCCGAACCCTTCTTCGGGAGCTCGGCCACGGCGAGCTGGAGGTCGGCGCGCTCGATGTTCTCGCCCTTGCAGAACAGCAGCGTCCGCTCGATCACGTTCTCGAGCTCGCGGATGTTGCCCGGCCAGGTGTGGGCTTCGAGCGCGGCGAGGGCGTCGTCGGCGATGCCCTGGACGTTCTTCTTGAGCCGCTCGTTGAACTTCTTGATGATGTGGGTGACCAGCATCGGCACGTCGCCGGTGCGGCGGCGGAGCGGCGGGATCTGGAGCGGCACGACGTTGAGGCGGTAGTACAGATCCTCGCGGAAGTTGCCGCGCTGGATCTCCAGCTCGAGATCGCGGTTGGTCGCGGTGATCAGGCGGACATCGACCTTGATGGTCTTGATCCCGCCGACCCGCTCGAACTCGCTCTCCTGGATCGCGCGCAGCAGCTTGACCTGCATCTCGACGGGGATCTCGCCGATCTCGTCGAGGAACAGCGTGCCTGCATCGGCGAGCTCGAACCGCCCGGGCTTGCTCGAGGTGGCGCCGGTGAACGCGCCCTTCTCGTAGCCAAACAGCTCGCTCTCCATCAGCGTCTTCGGGATCGCGGCGCAGTTGATCTTGATGAACGGGCCGTCCTTGCGGCTCGACTGCTCGTGCAAGGCCTTGGCGACGAGCTCCTTCCCGATGCCCGACTCGCCAGTGATCAGCACCGTCGACGGCGTATCCGCGACGCGCTCGATGATGTCGAAGATCGACTGCATCTCGCCGCTCTGGCCGACCAGCCCGTACTTGCCCTTGCTCTTGGCCTCGACGGGCTCGTGTTCGTTCTCCTGATAGAGCACGCCGCGCGGCGCGGTGCGATTCGCGTTGGCCTGGCCGATCGCCTTCTCGACGATCGTGCGGATCGCGTCCTGCTCGAACGGCTTCTCGATGTAGTCGAACGCGCCGGCCTTGATCGCCTCGACCGCCTGACCGACCGAGCCGTACGCGGTGATCATGATGACGGGCAGGTGAGGGTGATGCTTCGCGGCGCTGCGCAGCACGTCCATCCCATCGGCACCCGGCATCCGGAGATCGGTGATCACGACATCGACATCGCCGAGTTGATCGATCGCCTCGTTGCCGTTGCTCGCCTGGACGACGTCGTGACCGTCGCGGCGCAGCATCGCGACCAGCACGCGGCGCAAATTCTGCTCGTCGTCAGCGACGAGGATCTTGGCCGTGCTCATCTCAGCAACTCCGTATCAGCAAATCCGTCAACGGGTCAGCCTACCGCCTTCGGAGGCAGTTGCGGCTCGTCGGCCGCCGGAATCGAGTCATCGTTGATAGGGATGGACGGCGGCGTGGCATCGCTGCGCGCCTGGGCGCCTTCGACGCCCTCGCCGAGGCCGGCAAGCGTGCTCAGGCGACCGGTCTCGGTGATGTCGACGACGTTGCTCGCGGCGACCGGCTCGGCAGCGGGTAGGAAGACACTGAACGTCGAGCCCTGACCGAGCGTCGAGCGCACCTCGATCGTGCCGCCGTGCTGGTTGATGATGCGATGGCTGATCGCGAGACCGAGCCCGGTGCCCTTCGACTTCGTCGTGTAGAACGGGATGAACAGCTTCTTCAGCTTGTCGCGCGGGATGCCGATGCCGGAGTCGCGGAACCGCACCTCGGCGAACTGTCCGTAGCCGAGCCGCGAGCGGCGGCGGCGCGTGGTCAGCACTTCGAGCGTGCCGCCCTCGGGCATCGCCTGGAGCGCGTTCTGCCCGAGGTTGAGGAACACCTGGAGGAGTGATTCGGGATCGCCGGCGATCTGCGGCAGCATGTCGTCGAGGCGGAGGCGCAGATCGACGGCCTTCGGCGCCTTCGCGATGTCCTGGCGGAGCAGCTGCTCGGTCTTCTTCAAGATCGTGTTGAGATCGACCATGCCACCGCCCTCGCGACCCGGCCGCTCCGACCGTGCGTAGTCGAGGAACCTCGTGACGACGTTGTTCAACCGGTTGGCTTCCTCGACGATGATCTCGAGGAGCTCGACGGTCTCCGAGCTCTTCGCGTCGAGCTGGATGGCCTCGGTGATCCGTGTGGGCTTGGTGTCGGCGGTGATCAGCAGCTGCGCGGCACCTTTGATCGCGCCCAGCGGATTGCGGATCTCGTGCGCGAGGCCGGCGGCCATCTCGCCGAGGGCGGCCAGACGGTCACGCTCCTTGACGCGCTCGTAGGCTTGGCTCGATTCGATCACGCGCGCGGCGCCGATCGCGAGCTGGCGAAACGTGTCCATGTCGTCGCCGTCGAACGCGTTATCGGTGCGGTCATCGCGGAGGCAGAACAGACCGAGCAACCACGGTCCTTGCTCGGTTTCGGCGGAGCCGAACAGCGGAAAGATCAAGCCAGCGGACAGCTCGCCCATGCGGTTGTCGAGCGCGACCAGCGGCGGACGCTTCTCGGCATCCTCGGCGCTCGCCGACTCCATGACCTCGCGCATCAGCAGCTCCTTCTCCAGCACGCCGGAGCGCACGCGATCGAGGAGCGCACGCTCGGCGTTGGCGTCGAGCCGCTCGGGTGGCGCACCACCGATGTAGCCCGCGCGATCGAAGCCGGCGCCGTCGGGGTCGAGCAAGTAGACGGAGGCATCGGTGACGCGGCGCGATTCGTCGAGGGCCGTGATGATCCGCTGCACCATGTCCGAGACGTCGACGACGCTCGGCAGCTCGCGACGGACGGCTTCGAGCCGGCCGCGCAGCTCGGTGCGCTGCTTCAACAGCCAGCGGTTGATGCCGTTCTCGAGCCAGCTGCGCACGGGCTCGAACAGGATCAGGATCACGAACGACGCGACGAGCGCGTTGAGGAGGTAGAGGCCCTTCTGCCCCGAGCCGATCCAGTAGAGGAGCAGGCCGTACACGGCCGACAACAAGATCACGAGCGTGCCGAGCACGGCCATCTTGCCGAGGAGCTCGTTGATGTCGATCAGCCGGTAGCGGAACAGCGTCTGCGACAGGAAGTAGAGGTAGAGGATGCCGAGCACGTTGCCGACCGCCGGCCACTCGATGTCGAACCTCGGCAGGACGTCGGTCAGCGTCAGCGTCGTGGCGACGAAGCCACCGAGCGCGAGGTAGCCGATCCGCTTGCGCTCCACCTTCTTCGTGGTGGCGCGGTACTGCGTGTAGAGGTCGTAGATGCAGCGGTAGAGGCCGCCGAACACGTAGATCCCGAACGGCACGAGGAACCACAGGCTGTCGTGGATCTTGACGACGATCGCCGAGTAGACGAGCGCGAGGTACGCGACCAGTGTCCACGCGAGCGTGACGCGCGGGCCGCGCTTCGGACCGCCGATCGAGGGCTGCGCGAGGAAGATGCGAAAGAACCGGATCGCCGTCGGCGGGATCGTGGCGGCGGCCCACAGCGCGAGCCAGCGCATCACCGGGCTCTGCGTCGTCGCGTCGATGAACGTGCAGAGGTGCCACGCCGAGATCGTGAACGTCATCGCGGCGAACGCCGTGTACGTGCGGTCGCGGCTCGAGCGAAACAGCACCGACACGCCGATCGCGAGGATCAGCAGTGCTGCGAGCAGCGCGGAGACCGCCTGGACGTCCAAGCGCCGAGCATAGCCGGACTACTGGCAGCGAGCCTTGGTACTGCCCGGGTGATAGGCCTCGAGCAGCACCTGGATCCGGCGGTTCATGCCGCGGACGCCGCGGTCCAGCCCCACGGCGGCGGCTTCTTCGGCCTGCCGCTTGAACTGGCAGTGCATGTCGCGCGCTTGCGGCCGCTTCATCGTGCCGGCCTCGAGTTGCTCGTGGATCGCGTCGATCACCTGCTCGAGCTGCGGCTCGATCTTGCCTTCATCGGGAAGCGGCTCGGGCTTGGAGAACCGCTTGGGCGACGGCGGCGGTGGTGCGCAGTCCTTCGGTTCGTTGAAGTCGGGGAGGGCCTGGTCGAGCATGACCACGACGCGACGCAGGTACGCGCGCATGTCGCCGGGCATCTGCAGCGAGATCGGCGTCTGGATCCCGCAGCGCATCATCACCAAGTTCGTGCGCGTCAGCCCTCGGGACAGCATCTCGGCGGTGGCGCGCAAGCTGTCCTCGAGCTTCGGATCGATCGGCGGATCGCCGGGCACGGGTGGCGGCGCGGTGATCGTCTTGCGTGGGTCCTCGACGGGGCGCTTGTCGGCGACGGCCTCCGCCTCGTCGCGGGTCACGACCACGATCCCGATCGCGAGGACCGCGGCGAGTGCGGCACTCACCCCCGCGATCAGCGCGGTGCGCGACTTGGGTTTGGGCGGTGTGGAAGAGGCGCCGAGCGCGTGCTGCATGTCAGCGGCCGACGCGAATCTGTCGCGGGCGTGCTTCGCCAGCGCGCGCGCGATGGTCAGCTCGATCAGCGGTGGGATGTCGGACCGCAGCGTCGCGATCGATACCGGCGTCTGGTGCAGGTGCGCATCGAACAGCAGGTACGTCGACGTGCCCTCGAACGGGGGACGGCCGGCGAGCATCTCGAACAGCACGCAGCCGACGGCGTAGAGATCCGCGCGGTGGTCCGCTTCGTCGCCGCGGACCTGTTCCGGCGCCATGTAGTGCGGCGTGCCGATCGCCTCGCCGGTCGCGGTCAGGCTCGGCGATCTGGGATCCGCGACGAGCTTCGCGAGCCCGAAGTCGACGATCAGGGCGCGGCCCTTGGTCACGAAGATGTTGTCGGGCTTGAGGTCGCGATGGA
>JBBQJJ010000565.1:0-4957 GCA_038325805.1 Haliangiales bacterium | reverse complement strand
ATCGTGCCGCTCGCGAAGTCGTACGGCGCGCGCGTCCTCGTCGACGAAGCGCACTCGTTCCTCCTCTACGGCGAGCACGGCCGCGGCGTCGCCGAGGCCCACGGCGTGCTCGATCAGGTCGACTACTTCGTGATCACGTTCTCGAAGGCTCTCGGCGGGATCGGTGGCGCCCTGATCACGACGAAGGAGCTCGCTCGCTAGTCAACTGGTACGCACGCTGCCGGATGTTCTCGTGCGCGCTCGATCCGGCGGTCACCGCCGGCGTCACGCGCGCACTCCAGCTCGCCGCGGGTAGCGACGGTGCCGCGCGCCGCGACCACCTGCTTCGCAACGCCACCCAGCTAGCACCGCCCTCGCGCCGCACGTCGACATCGGCCGCAGCGCGAGCTGGATCGTGCCGGTGATCTACGGCCCCGAAAACCTGACCATCCCGCTCGCCGATTCGCTACTGCGCGCCGGCCTCGATGGCAGCGTGATGTCGTTCCCCGCCGTCCCCGTCAACGAGGCACGCGTCAGGCTGTTCGTCACCTCCGAGCATTCCGAGGCGCAGCTCGCACGCGGCGCCGACATCGTTCGCCGTGCCGCCATCGAGCTCGGCTTCACCCACAGAGGACCGGTCATTGATCACCACCACCATCACCACCACCATCACCACCACCATCACCACCACCGAACGCTTCGCCGTCGTCGGCGACGCCCCACTGATCGAGTGGCACCTCCTGAAACACATCATGTTCAGCTGGGAGCTCGATCTCGAGGAGCTCGAGAAGTTCGTCCCCGCGGGGCTCACGGCGATCGAGGTGCGCCCGGGTGTCGGCCTGTTCTCGGTCGCCACCCTGCTCTATCACCCGAACCAGTTTCGCCCCGGCTCACCGCCGTTCCTCGAGCTGGTCTCGGTCGCACACGTCCAGGCCGATCTGTCGGTGAATGAAGATGCCGATGTCGCGCTTTGCGATGCACGCGATCTCGGTCTACTCCGACTCGCCCGACTTCATCGAGCAGGAGGGCCAGAAGCTGTTCACGCCGACGACGCTCGATCCCTCGCTCCACATGACGTGGACCGAGAACGTCGACGGAGTGGATGCCGCCGACGATGACGGTCCGATCATCTCGTTTCGCAGCACGAATCCGAACCCGGTCTACACCCGCGACGAGATGTGGGGGCAGCACTACAACGCGAGCACATGCAGCGCGGCGATGCCGGCAAGCTTCATCCGCGCCCGTTCTTCAAGGGCATGGATCTTGGGCGGATCCGTGGCTGCTATCGCCAGATGATCCCGAAGCCGACGAGCCGCATGCCGGCCATCGCAAAAGGCCTACCGGCGCGGATTCATCGGCTCGCCGCGTATGCGCTGGCGTCCGGCGAACACCAACGCGGTGGAGCGGTTCTACAAGGTCAAGCAGCTGCGGCAGTGACGGCGCGATTCCGCTGCCGCCGAGGGCGCGCTGTCGGATCCGCCTGTTGTTGGAAGCCGAGCAACGGGTGGAGTGGTTCTACAGAGGTCAAAGGGTTCCGGTAACCGCGTCCTCGGTCCCTGGGATCGCGGGGAAGTCGAAGTCGACCAGACCACCAGACCATCCGTACGATCGCCCCGAAGCCGAACACCAACGCGGTGGGGTCTTGCTCGTCCTCATCGGTGATCGGTCGCCGATCGTGAGATCTCACCTATGAGCTCAGTTCCGGCAGTGACCGGTCACTCAGGATCGCGAGGGAGTTGAAGCCACCCCGTCGCCCACGCCGCCGGATCCTCGAGCGCGGCGATCGCTACCCGGTACTCGCGTTGGGTGAGCACGGACCGCACGATCGCGTCGTCATGATCTAGCTGCTTGACCTCGAAGTGCCGCTCGCCCTCGGAATGCTCGAGCGTGACAAGTGCGGTCCACCGGGATCGGAGCAAGAATCGTCGCTGCACGCGACGGGTCCCTCCCGTGCCGACGCGACTCACTTCTTCTTGCAGGCAGCGGCGAGACCGCCGGCGCACGCCTTCGCGTAGAGCCCCTTCGCCCGCGCGGGATCCTTCGCGGTTCCCTTGCCTGCCTTGACGAGATCGCCGAGGCCATCACACGCACGCGCCGAGCCTTCCTTGCAGCCCTTCTCGAAGAACGACGACGCGAGCTTCGGGCTAACGGTGAGGCCGCCCTTGCCCTCGGCGTAGAGCACGCCGAGCCACGCGCAACCTTCGTGCTCACCGCCGCCATAACAGGCGCGGCGAAACGAGTACTGCGCGTTCGACGACTGCTTCTTGTCGTCGAGCTGCGCGACGCCGAGCTCGACACAACTCGCCCCATCGCCCGCCTTGCAGGTCTTGTCGAGCAGCTCGATGGCGCTCTTGCTGTCCTTCGCGTCGAGCTTCGCCAGCGCGAGCGTCCGACAACCCGAGATCACGCCCTTGTCGCAGGCCTTCTTGGCGAGCCCGGCAACCTTGCCCTGGTTCTTGTCGACGCCCGTACCCGTGCGATGCATCGCTGCGAGCGTCGCGCAGCTGCCGGCGTTACCCGCGTCGCACTGCTTCGCGCACTCGGCGCCATCACCCGGCTTGCATTGGTGCGGCTGGTCGGGCTTGTGGCAGATCTCGTCGTCGCCGCGCGCGAATCCCGGAGGACACGACGCCACCACGAGCTCTGCCGACGGCGGCGCGCCCGTCACGACCTCCTTGGAGATCGGCTCGAGCTCGATGCGAACGAGCGCACCACACTGATCGGGGGCCTTCTTGTCGTCGGATGTCGATTTCTGACAGGCCTCGACGTTGCCGTCCTCGGATTGAATCTTGGTCTCGCTCGTCGAGCCGGCGCTGGCGCCCTTGCCGACGAGCTTGACGTTCGCCTCGAGCTCGGCCTGCGAACCGCTCGCGACCACGAACGCGCCGATCGTCGCGGCCCGCACGTAGTGCGTCGCGTTGTCGCAGCCGCCCTTCAGATCACCCTTACTCGCCTGCTTCTTCCCCGCCGACTGCTTGCCGACCATCACCAGGCGCGCTGCGAGGCTGGTGCCTCGGCCAAACTTCGCACCGAGATCGGACAGCCAGGTGAGTCCGCCCACCGGCAGGTTCGCGGCGAGCTCGTCCTTGGTGTTCATCTCGATCTTTTTTTCGCGGCGCGTGGTGCCGAGATAGCCATAGGAGCCCTCGAGCGAACAGCTCGGCTGCAACTTCAGGGTCTTGCAGTCGTAGCTGACGATCGCGAGTCCCTCCTTCATTGCAGCCTCGAAGTCGCCGCGAAGCTCGGGCTTCCAGTCGATCGCCATCAAATCGGCGTACGCCGGCTCGGAGCACGCCGAGATCGCCGGGGTGTCCTGCATCGATGTGTCGGCGTCGCCTACCACCGGGGGCGTCTGCTGGATCGCCTTCGCTGGACCCTTCGATCCAGGACACGCAGCGACAACCGCCAGCAACAAGACAGGACGAACACGAGACGTAAGTCGAGTCATAGGTCCTGGTATCACGGCAACGAAGCTGATTCCTTTCACGGTCGCCGCGATTCGCCGCAACCAGCCACACGGCGTGACTTGCTCGTCTCCGCGGCGCCGATTTCTCGGATGCAGGCAACTAGTACGCTGCCACAGACGTTTTGATCGACAGCTCGAGCCACTCTCGCCGAACGTCGAGCCAACTCCCCTACGTTTTTGGCCAGCCGTCTTCGTCGCTCACGCCTTGCTCGAATAGGTGTAGGGGGCGCCGAGCCGAGCTCAGAACAGAGGTCTTGTTCGATAGGCCTCGCGGTCAGCTGATGGATCGTACGTCGACCGATCAACTCCTCTGCGCGACCTCGGTCTTCTTGCCCCTCTAGCTAGCACCGCCACAGTGGATCTGACCAGATCGCGATCGAGCCCGACCCGGTGCCGCGGCTGAGGCTGTCCGACGATCGATCTGAGTCACGGTGCGCTCGGCGGCCTCGGTGGCAAGCCTCGTGAAAGCGCGCCGATAGCAACAACAAGCCACTCACGCTGGAGCGGCTCCCGAAACCAAAAGACCAGAAGCCGCGCGATCACCTCGCCCACCGGAGCCGCCTCCGCAGAGCCGACCTCCGATCGCGTCGAGCTCGATCGCCGAAAACGACACAACCCACCTCGTGATGAGGTGGGTTGTGATGGTGCTCGAACACCGAAAATAGAAGAAGGCCCACTCTTTCGAGTGGGCCTTCAAAACCCCGGCAGCGTCCTACTCTCCCACAGGGTTGCCCCTGCAGTACCATTGGCCCTGAAAAGCTTAACTTCCGTGTTCGGGATGGGAACGGGTGTGACCTCTTCGGTATAGCCGCCAGGAAAAAAAAGTAACGAAGTGCGATGCACGGCTAGATGGGTATCTAGCGTAAGTCAGAAGACAACTCTGGTGAGTTGCGTTGATTGAACCAATCAATGCTACATCTCCCGGAAGACAAACCAAGTGTCAGTCCATGAGATGGGGTGCGATTGCTCTGTGTGACAACTTGCACCTTCTCCCGGAGCGCCTCGATGTAGTGTGGGTACACTACAGGCGTCCCGACTAACTATCTCTTTCGAGGCAGTTAGTGGTCACAGCGCTAACGCGCCGATGACCTGGAAATATAGGTGGTCAAGCCGCACGACCGATTAGTACGGGTAAGCTCCATGCATTGCTGCACTTCCACATCCCGCCTATCAACCACGTAGTCTACGTGGGGTCTTCAGGAGTCTTACGACTCGGGATACCTAATCTCGAGGGGGGCTTCCCGCTTAGATGCTTTCAGCGGTTATCCCGTCCGAACATAGCTACCCGGCGATGCCACTGGCGTGACAACCGGAACACCATCGGTTCGTCCAACTCGGTCCTCTCGTACTAAAGTCAGCTCCTCTCAAGTATCCTGCGCCCACGACGGATAGGGACCGAACTGTCTCACGACGTTCTGAACCCAGCTCGCGTACCGCTTTAATTAGCGAACAGCTAAACCCTTGGGACCGATTTCAGCCCCAGGATGCGATGAGCCGACATCGAGGTGCCAA
>JBBQJJ010000564.1:0-4958 GCA_038325805.1 Haliangiales bacterium | reverse complement strand
CCCATTGCTCCTCGTTGATCCACACTCGCGTCGCCATGCCGACGTTCGATCACGCCAGCGATCAGGCCGCCACTTTCCTGCGGTGACGCGTTCGCAACCGATCGAAACCACATGACCCGCTTCAGGGACAGGCCCTAGTTGGCGCCAAGACCATTCGGGCCGAACCCGGAGGTCGAGGGTCCATCACCGGATCGTGCGTCAACCGAGGTGAGCTGCCACGAAAATAGAGTTCGCGGTCTATGCGAACTCATTTTCGTTCAAGGTGGTGCCCGGCCGCCGGCCCGCTGGTCTCTGGGGTTAGTTCCAGCTCGTTCTCGTTAATTCGGCAGCGTCACGCGCGGCGGGGAGAACTTCGCGCCGCCCGCGAGGATCGGCGCGGTCGCGCTCTTGATCGAGATCACGCCGGCGCCGCCTCCGCCACCGCCGCCACCCGCGTCCGGGCGAGGGCTGACGTTGTCGGTCCCCTTCAACTCCGCGCCGACCGAGCCGGTGGAGCCGGGACCACCCGGGCCGAACCCGGAGCCAGCGCCTGCGGCCATCGTGTCCGAGATGTTCGCGTTGCCGCCGTTGCCACCCTTGCCGGTCGCGCCTGCGCCACCGCCACCACCGCCGCCATTGGCAGTGAGCATGCCGCCGATCTTCACGACCGGAGCCTCGAGGAGGATCATGCCGCCCGAGCCGCCACCGGCGCCGCCTCCGTCGAGGTCGTCGCCACCCTCACCACCCGCACCACCTGCGGCGATCCGGCCACCGCCTTTGACGTCGATCGTATCGACCGCGACCAGATAGATCGCACCGCCACCTCGGCCGCCTTCACTGAGCCGCGCACCTCCAGCCGTGTTCGAGCCGCCTGCACCGCCGGGGCAGCCGCCGCGCGGGCCATTCGGAAGAGCTGCTGCGACACCGCCAACTGCGCCCGTGTCGCCACCTTCATCGTTGTCGCTGTCTTGCCCGGAGCCCCCCGCGCCTTGAAACGCGCCTCCTCCACCACCAGCCGCACCACCGAGGTGGTCGCCTGGATCCGGCGGCGTCGCCGTACCGCAATCCTCGCCGCGCAGCGACCCGGGACCGTTGAGGTTGACGCTCGGGTTCGACGCCGGGGACCGCTCGCTGCTGCCGTCGAGCACACCATCGATCGTGATGTTGCCCGTCGAGACGATGCCGAACGCCTTGTTGCCGACGACGCGGAACTCCTTGCCTCCGGCGAGCGTGAACTCGGGCACCAGCAGCACGTTGATGATGCCGGCCTTCCCTATCACGTCCATCTGCTGGTTCGATCCCAGCACCGTCGGGTTCGTCCCGTCGAGGTTCGACAGCACGTGCGTGCCGGTGTCGTAGAGCTTGTCGGCCGACTCCACCACGACCATCGGATCGAACGCGCAGGTGTCGAACTGCGTCGAGAAGCTGCAGGGTGCGTCGGAGAGCACGTCGGGCGGAGCGTCGGTCACACTCGACGTGTCACCGGGCTGGTCAGCGTCGACGATGCCGACGCTGGGCTTGTACGAGCATCCTACGAGCAGGCAAAGCGCGGCCAGCCTCATAGGGTGACGATACAGCCTGAGTCGTGGACAGTGGCGAATTGCTACGGTTGCGTAGAAACCTGCCCCACCGCCTCGTGTCGTTCAAAGCATGCAAGTCGCCGAGATCTCGGTTCGATTCGGGGGCTCGGTCCTCGACGTCCGTCACCTCGCAACCGGCACCTATCGCATCGGCAACGGTCGTGACGTGGATCTCGCGGTCGTCGGGCTGACGAGCTTTCCTGTCGTCGAGTGGACGGACCGTGGTTGCACGCTGCGCATCCCCGCCGGCATGCGCGCGAGTGTCGAGGGTACGTCGTTGGTGATGACGCGCGGCGCTCGCGTCGAGCTCGCGATCGGAGGCGTCGCGATCACGGTCGAGTTGATCGAGCGCACTGCGCGGTTGCCGAAGCCGAGCTTCGATCGGACGTGGCCACGGTGGATCGCCGGTGCGTTGGTCGCGCACCTGATCGCGCTCTTCGCGATCGATGCGTTCGCCGACCCGGAGGCCGACACCATCCCCGTCGCGTCGATCTACTCGCAGCTGCCGCAGGTGCCGGAGCCACCGCCGTTGCCTACCGACAAGCCGCAGCTGCACGTGCGTCGCAAGGCGACGAAGGTCAGGGAGGCTCCGGAGCAGGTGGCCACGCTCGAACCGATCAGGACGGTCCACGCGATCGAGCCCGAGCCATCTCCCACGCCGGTCAAGCGTGCGGTCGCTCGTGCGCGCCGCGCCGGCATCCTCGGTAACGGCATGATCAGCCCCGAGCAGCTCCGCGCGATCACCGGCACGGTCGATCTCGAGAAGGCGATGGCCGATCTCGGCCCCGCCTACGACGAAGTCGAGGCCGAACGAAACCGGTTCGGTGGCGGACGGCGGTTCGATCCGACGAAGCGTGACGGCTGGGGCACCGTGGAGACCGGACGCTACGCGACAGTGTCCAACGGTCGCGCGGTCGGCGATCACTACGCGCTGCCCGGCGAGGTGGCGGTGCGGCCGGTGCCGAAGGTCGTGCACTGCGTCGGGGCATGCACGGCCACCGGTGGCTTGACGCGCGATGCCGTACACGGCGCGATCGCGCGGTACGACGAGGCGATCCTCGGGTGCTACGAGCGCGGCAGTACGGCGGCGCGTGGCGATGTCGTCGTCGAGCTGTCGATCGGCGAGGACGGCAAGGTGATCACCTCCGACGGTGCCGGGCTCGGTGCCACCGGTAGCTGCGTTGCCGGGGTGCTTCGCCGCGTCGCGTTCCCCAAGGCCGCGCCGACGACCGTGCGCTACCCATTGTCGTTCTCTGCGTCCTGATCAGCGCGCCGGGCGGATCAGGATGCCGAGCTGCATCGTGGCACTGACCTTCATCTCGTCGTGATCGCCGATCGTGAAGGCCATGTCGGTCGACGAATCGATCTTCGCCGTCGGCGCCAGCTTGGTGAACGGGATCGACGCGACGCCCCGACCCTTCGTCGTCAGCGTTGCGAGGTTGCCCTTCATCATGCCGTGCTGGATCGGCTGACGCTCGGCGGTCTGCAGCATGACGACGGACAGCTTGACCCAGGTAGGGGTCGCCTCGACCAGCGTGTAGCGATACACGCTCTCGACGGTGGCTCCCATCACGGGGAGCTGCGCGCGGATCTCCCACTGCGCGCCGATGCCGACGGGATCGCGCGGGAACGCGATGTACATCCGCTTCATCGCCTCCATCGTCTGGTTGATCGAATCGCGCATCGCCGGAGTCATGGCGTCGGGGAACTGGATGTCGATGTCGCGCGAGGTACCACGTGGTGTCAGCGTCATCGAGCCGTGAACGCCGACGAACTGCTGCATCGCGGCGTCCAGGGTCTCGCGCATCGCGGCGTCGACCTTGGCTTCGGGCGCGACCTTCGTCGATAGATAGCTGAACCGCGCGTGTGCATCGCCATTCGGATCGAGGGATGCGACGTCCATCTTGATCCGCGTGCGGATCGCCGGCACGTCGGTGTGCTGGGTACGATCGCCGAGCGTCGGATCGGCGAACGACATCGTGGTCGCCGATGTCATCTCGAAGTCCATCAGCTCGGTCTGCCCGGCGACGAAGCGGTAGCGCAGCGGGACTCTCGGCTGAGCGCCAACCCCGATGACATCGACGAGCTCGTCGGGGGTCGCCGGTGCACCGACTGGTGGTGGCGCGAGGGGTGCAGGTGCGCTCGCGCAGCCGATCATCAGGAAGATCAGAAGCGATCGCATGACCGCAGCATGCGCCGAATCCAGGGTAATGATCTCGCGATGGCCACCAAAGCAGCGCCGAAGAAGACGACCGCTTCGAAGAAAGTCACCAAGCCCGGCGGTCGCGTCACCGAGCTGCTGCCGCTCCTCAAGAAATACAAGGACGCCTACTACAACGGCTCGCCGCTGGTCAGCGACGCTGCGTACGACGCGCTCGAGGACGAGCTGCGCGAGCTCGCGCCGGATCACGCGTTCTTCGCCACCGTCGGTGCACCGACCGCGGCGGTGACGTCGTGGGAGAAAGCCAACCACGCGATCCCGATGGGCTCGCTGAACAAGGCCGTCAACACCGACGAGTTCAAGCAATGGGCCGCGCGCTGCGACGAGCTCGGCAAGAAGGACAAGCTCAAGGCGATCACCAAGGACCTGTTCGTCACCGAGAAGCTCGACGGCCTGTCTCTCGCGGTGACCTACGAGAAGGGTCAGCTGACCGACGCGATCACGCGTGGCGATGGTCAGATCGGAGAGCGCATCCTGGCCAACGCCCGTCGCATGAAGGGCGTGCCTGCCAAGCTCAAGAAGCCGGTGTCGATCACCGTGCGCGGCGAGATCATCCTCAAGCTGTCGGATCTCAAGAAGGCGTTTCCGGGTGCGGCGAACCCGAGGAACCAGGCATCGGGCACCTCCAAGCGGTTCGACGGCGCTGGCTGCGAGCACCTGACCGTGATGTTCTACGACCTCGACGGGGAGGAGCTCGCGACGGAGACCGCGAAGTTCAAGCGGCTCGCGGAGCTCGGCCTGATCGTGCCGTTCGGCGCGCAGGCCGATCTCGAGGGCGCGCAGAAGATCCACGACGACTACGCGAAGACCAAGCGCGCGAAGCTCGACTACGAGATCGACGGGCTCGTCGTCCGCGCCCACGACGTCCACGTCCAGCATATGCTCGGCGAGCTCGGCAATCGGCCACGCGCCGCGATCGCCTACAAGTTCGCCTCGCAGGCGAAGGTGACGAAGCTGCTCGACATCATCTGGGACACAGGCTCGTCGGGCCGCGTCACGCCGATCGCGGTGGTCGCGCCGGTGCAGCTCACCGGTGACGTCGTGCAGCGCGCCTCGCTCCACAACGCGGGCAACGTCGCCGAGCTCGGCATCGGCATCGGCGACGAGGTGTTGATCTCGCGCCGCAACGACGTCATCCCGTACGTCGAGGAGGTCGTCAAATCGGCGGGCAAGCCGGC
>JBBQJJ010000563.1:0-4964 GCA_038325805.1 Haliangiales bacterium | reverse complement strand
GTCCATCAACTGGACGAACGGGAGCGGCAGGAAGTTCCGCTCGTCGAAGAACGCGAGCTGGATCAGGTTGATGATCGCCGGGATTTCCTCGGGGATCGCATGATCGCTGCGGTACGAGCGCTGGTCGGTCATCACCAGCTCGACGTGCTTGCCCCACCGGAGCGAGCGATAGATCGTCATCGCGCCGATCGCCGCCGCGTTGTTGGGCTCGTCGACGAAGTTATCTGAGTTCGGCGTGGTGAACCGAGCGTTGGCGACCGTCGTTGCCGTGAAGTCCTTCGCGTCCTGGGTGACGCCGGTGACGCCGCCTGCACCCGACAGCTGCGCCGGCGTGTACTCGAACCATGCCTGGCTCGCGGCGAGCTTGCGGCGCTGCGAGCCCTCGTCCGCCGTGGTGCCGGCGATGTAGTTCGCCTGCGACTGCCACGAGTCGTTGGTGAACTCGTGATCGTCCCAGGTCACGACGAACGGCCACCGTGCGCGCGCCGCTCGGAGCGCGGGGTCGGCGAGGAACGTCTTGTAGAGGTGGCGGTAGTCGTCGACGGTCTGCGCGAACCGAGCGCCCGCCTTGTTGATGCCACCACCCGACGGGAATCGACCCGGGAGGCGATCGGCGCCATCAGCCTCGGTGAGCGTGAGCTCCTCGAAGTCGTTGTCGAGCGCGCGCTGCGAGCTCTCGTCGATCGTCTCGTAGATCATGTCGCCGAGGTGGACGACGAAGTGGATGCGATCCGCGGCCGGCCGCGCCTCGTCGTCCGCGAGCAACTGGCGATACGCACCGAAGTGCCCGGACTGGTAGTCCTGACACGACACCCACGCGATGTTGACCTGGACGTCAGCAGTCGCGGCGGGCGCGGTATGCGTCTGGCCGTCGATCGAATCGTTGGCGCTGACAATCAGGCCATTTTCGACGACGATCGCGACGAAGCGGTAGAACAGCGCCGTGTTCGCGGGCAGGTCGTTGACCAGCACGCGCACGGCGTGATCGCTCGCCGAGGTGGCGACAACCTGGTCATCCACCAGCAGCGCGGTGAACTCGGCGTCGGTCGACACCTGGACCTGCAGCGTGACATCCGCGTCGGGATCCGCGTTACGAACGGCGCGCGTCCACAGCACCACGGAGTCGGCGCGTGGATCACCGGAGGCGACACCTTGCGGGAACGCGAACGTCCCACGCGGCTCGCCCTCGTCGATGATGACGGGAAGTGAGTTGTCGCCACAGGCCGGGATCAGTGCCGCGGACGTGATGAAGAAGCCAACGTCGCGAAGAAAATCTCTGCGTTTCATCTCTAGTTCCTCGAGGTTATTTCCGGGCTACCGACGCGTCGCCGACGGGTGCGGGTGCGGGCTTCGCACCGAACGAACCGGCGAGACCGACCGAGAGCACGAGCGCCTGGACGCCGTACGTGCCGCGGAAGATCGGGATCGCTGGATCCTGCGAGGTCTCGCGCTCGCGAGGCGGGATCCACAGGGCGCCGAAGTGGAGACCGAGCGTGTCGGTGAACTGATGGCTACCGCCGATCGTCAGCGCGATGCGATTGACGTCCGGGAGCTGCGCCGTCTGCGTCTCCTTCGGGATCGGCGTCGGGTCGTAGATGATGCCGCCGCGGATCGCCGACTTGTTCTTGTTCAGCTTGTAGTCGAGGCCGAGGCGATACGAGACGGTGTTCTCGTAGTCCTCGGGCACCGCCGAGCGCTGACCGCCCGGCAGGTTGATCACGAGCGACGTGGCCTCTGCACCGCGCTCGGGATCGTCGACGAACGTCTGAGCCCAGTTGATCCAGACCACGTTCGCTTCGATCTCGAAGCCCTTGATCGGCGAGTACGCGACGCCACCGGCGACGGACTGCGGCAGCGTGACTGTCGACGTCGCATCGCCGTCGGGCGGCAGCTGATCGCGGAACGGATCGGCGATATCGATATCGGCCTCGCCCTTGAAGTCGATCTTGGCCTTGCTGCGATACTGCACGCCGAGCTTGAGGCCCTTCACCGCGGGCGGGTGGTACTGCACGCCCGCGCGGAAGCCGATCCCGACCGCGTCGGCCGCGAGATCGACGCTGCCCTCGGTGTCACCGAACTGGATCGCGCGCTTGAGCTCGATGCTCGACGGGATGATGTCGAGACCCGCGCCGAACGACAGCCCCGGCACCTGCTTGTCGAGGTTCACACCGACGGCCGCCGACAGGAACATCGTGCGCAGCGCCGATTCCTGGGCGACCGTGGCCTGCGGGTGTCCATCGGGCCACTTGACCGCGAGGCCGAACGGGAAGTGCATGCCGACGCCGACCGCGAGCAGATCGTTGATGCGGTGCGAGATGTAGATGCTCGGCACCGGCTGCGGCGGGCTCTTGGTCTTGGTGCCGTTGTCCTGGCAGACATTCTGGTCGGCGTCGCTCTGCGTGCAGTAGTAACCCTGCGCGATATAGAGTGACGTTCCGATCAGCACTTCAGTGCCCTCGGTGCGTCCGAGACCACCGACGTTGAACACGATCGCGGAGGCGTCGTCGTTGCTGGCCGCCGTGGCGCCACCACGACCGGTGACGCGCGCGTCGTGCTCGTTGATGTTGAAGGAGTTCGCGCCGGCCGTGCCGGTAACCGCGGCGAGGCCTGCGGTAGCCGCGAATAGTCCGGACAATGTAGAGCGTAGGTTCTTCATGGGTAGGCCTAGAGGAGGTCGAGGTTAGCGAGGAGGAAGAACACCGCGTCGGTCTGCAGCCGCTGGGTCGCGAAGGATCCATCGCAACCGGCGAAGGGAGGACCACCGGCGGGGTTACACGCCACCGCAGGGCTGACGACCGTGGGCTCGGGCTTGAGCAGCGAGCCGTGCGAGAAGGTGTTGCCGGACACGCAACCGGCGGTGCCGGGAGCGACCGACAGATAGTCGAGGAACGTGGACGTCGTCGGGGCCGCCGCCAACGCGGCGGACGGCGGGAACGCTGCGCCGATCGGAATCCCGCAGCTCGCGTCGCCGCGGAGCTGCCCCGCGAGCGCGCCGAGGTTATCGGTCGCGAGGTTCGGAACGACCTCGTCGTCGTCGACGCGCTGGATCAGGAACTGCTTCCCCGCGAGGCGCGAGGCGAAGTTCGCGGGATCCGCCGGATCGAGCACCCAGCGACCGATCACCGAGAACTGGCGATACCCCGGATCGGTCTTCCACGCGTCGGTCAGGCAGAGGCCCGTCGGACCGCCCGGAGCGAGCGGGTTGAACTTGTCGTCGGCGGTGCACGGCGCACCGTCACAGGTCAGCGAGCCGGCGTCGATCAGGGCGTCGACGAGCGGGCACTGGAAGCCAACGACCTGCTGCGTGTTCTCGAGGATGTCGACCCAGCCGGCGCCGGCGACGTCGAGCACGCTCGCCGCGATGTCGGGGTTGGTGGCCGAGAACATGCCGCCGAAGATGCCGCCCATCGAGTGACCGAGATACGAGATCTTGGTCGCGTCGATCTTGACCGCGCCGCACGCCGCGGTGCCGCACGCCTTGAGCGACGTGGTCAGCTGGTGGAGGTCGAGGATGCTCTGGCGGAAGCCATCGCGGGTCGCCGCGAGATCCGACGAGAAGATCGGTGCGTAGCAGCTCGAGTGCGACGTCGGGTCGGGCCCGAGGTCAGGACGCGCTGCGGGGAAGCCGACCGGGACGTCCACGCAGTTGAGCGCCGGAATAGCGCTCGCCGTGGTCGAGATCCGGACCGCGCGCGAGCCGTGGTTCGACGCGTCGATCGCGACGACCGCGAAGCAGTTGCTGGTGAGCGCGCCCATCACGCCGAACACGTCGGTCTTCGCGCGCGTGATGCCGTGCTGGAAGATCACCACCGGGAACCCGGCGGCCGGCGCGACGTTGCCCGGACACAGCAACGGGTTGGGCAGGAGCACGAGCGTCTCGAGCTTCGCCTGCGCATCGTTGGCGAGCGGGTTCGCGTTGTCGGTGTTGTGAATGGGCGTGGGCGTGATCGGGTCGTTCCAGGCACCCGGGATCGGCAGCGCGCCGGTGCCGGTGTACGGGTTGGTCCCGTCGGCGCGATACTGCTTCGAGAGCAGGATCGAGCCGCGGATCTCGCCGACCGCCGCGCAGCCAGCCTGCGCGCACACGGCCTTGCCGGTGGGATAGATCGCTCCACCGGTCGCGCCCTGCGAGAGGCCGAGGGCGACGCGGAGGAAGCACTGCGTGTCGCTGATCGGATCGTCGACGGCGCAGCCGGCGAACGGACCTTGCCGCGCGGTCAGCCCAGCAGTGGTGGCACCGATCGCCAGGTTACCGAGCAGCGGAGCCGCGGTGGGATCCGCTGCGGGCGAGCCTTCGACGCCCGGGTCGAGCGGATCGTTGACCGTCTGGGTGTTGAATTCCCAGGCGAGCAGCAATTCCTCGCTGTCATGCCCTGTGCCTGCCAGGAACGTGATCGCGTTGTGGTGTGCGTTCCACAGCAAGTTGATGCCGGCGAGGCGCTCCTTGTCCTCGATCGGATCGAGCGGCGTGCGGTTGAGCGTGACGTTGCCCGCCTCGTCGAACGCGACGATGGGCTGCGGGTTGCGCACCAGCGCCCACGTGAACGACGGGACGAAGTCAGGACCGACCGCGGCGGCGGTCTTGATGCCGTCGAGCAGCGCGACCGTGTATGTCGACTTCTGATCGAGCGCGACGCGCGGAATGAACGTGACCTGATCGACCGTGACCGGGTCGGCGCAGGCATCGAGGTTGGTCTTGTCCTGGAACCGAACGGTCTGGCTCGGCACCGCGATCACCGGGATCGGGATGGCCGTCAACGGATCGTTCCCCTCGCCGCCGGTGGCGCGCTGGAACTGGAGGACGCGACCGTCGAGCGACGCGAGATCGACCGGCTCGGTGAAGGTCACGTTGAGCGTGACCTCGTACGTGCCGAAGCCATCGAGCTTGTTCAGCACGTTGGTCCGCGTGGCCGTGGTCGCCGCACTCTCGTTGCATTGCTGCGGGAGACTGAGCTTCCCGGTCG
>JBBQJJ010000562.1:0-4969 GCA_038325805.1 Haliangiales bacterium | reverse complement strand
GACGCCCGGCCCCTTGCGCTTCGATGATCTCGTCTCGGCCCGGTCGTGGCTGAATCTGTTCACGCACCCGCCGTTCTTGATCGTGCTCGCGGCTGCGGCGGTCGGTGCGACGGTCTACGTCCGGATCTTCGGCGCGCGCGTCATCTTCCGTCAGCTTCTCAAACCCAGAAAGAAGTAGTCCTCCGTTGCTGATATGCTCGCGAGATGCGCTGGTGGCTCGCAGTGTTCGTCATCGGGTGTGGATCTTCGCCGCCCCCAGCGAGATCGCGCCCCATCGGATCGTCGGCTCCGATCGATGCAACGCCGTCGGTGAGGGAGGCGGTGAACACGCCATCCTCCGACACGCCGCTATCGCCGAAGCTCGCCGTGGCTGCCGAGCTCGCGTGGGCGAAGACCCGCTTCCCGAAGGAGCTCGGCACGTTCGAGATCACCCCACACGGCGCCGAGTTGCTCGCGTGGGTCGCGCCGACCACGAAGCTTCCGGTGTTCTTGACGTCGAGCGCCGGTCGATGCAAGCCCGGGGTCCTCGAGCGTGATGACGCCGATCGGATGGAGCTCGTGGTCTACACCGACGAGCGCATGGTGGGCCGTGATCGGATCCGGCAGTTCACCCGAGGTGACGTCGGTGACGAACTACATCTCGGCGGTCTCGGAGGTAGCGAGAAGCGGCAGAAGGACGGGACATGGCTCGTGCAGGAGAGCTGGGGGGTCTCCGAACAGAGCTCGTGGGGCCATCTGAGCAAGGTGACGCAGGACTACGCGCGCTTCGGTGGCACGTGGGTCGACCTCACCGCGTCGTGCAAGGGTGCGATCACGATGCTGCAGTGCACGAACACCGGCACGATCGAGTGCAACGCGTGCACCGATGTCACCGTCACGGTGGCGACGCGACCGATGGGCATGATGGGTCGCACGGTCGTGGGACGGTCGATCTCGATCGGCTGTCCGACGTGCCCGGTCACGTCGAACGCCGACCTCGATCGAATGATCGAGCTCCTCCCCGAATTGAACGGATGGACCGTCGACGGCAAGCGAACCGCCCCCACGATCTACAAGCGCAACAGCGACTGCATGAAGGGGATCTAGGTCACGAACGCGGCAGTGGCGACTCGCTGTCGATCACCGGCGCGACCATCGTCGGCTTGCCGCGCAGCTCGGTCGCAGCCGGGAACTCCTCGGGCCGCATCCGGATCAGCTCGCGCTCGCAGTAGCGAGACGACTCACCGAACCAGCCGAGCTCGGTCGATTTTGTGAGGCAGACGGCAAACGCGTTGATCGCCCTCGCCTCGAGTGGAGCGGTCACTTCGGTGACCTTGTCGCAATACGCGTCGAGAGTCGCACCCGACCTCACTCCGCGTGGGATCTCGCTGGTCAGCAGCGAGCTGGCGAAGCTCTGCGAGATCATCCCGAGGCGCGCGGAAGCCGTGATCGCACTGACGACATCCTTGATGAGAAGAACGGCTTCGTACTGGCCCATCAAGGCGCTGCCTGCCTTCCGCTTCTCCTCGAACCATTGGCCGTAGCGCTTCACGCTCGCCATTTGCGTAGCACCATCGAAGTCGAGGTCGCGCGGAAGCGCGAGAGCGAGGTGCGACTCGAGCGCGGCGTCGGCCGTGGCGAGCTTGGCATCCGCGTAGAAGTAGCGCGCAGTCACGTCGTTGATCGACCGGCGCTCGTACTCCCTGATCGCGTCCGCGAACGAGGCGAGCGCGAGCTTGGCCTTGCGCGGGTCGCGGACGACGGTGGCCAACACCCGCGTGGCGCCGGGACCGCACGTGACCTTCGCACGCTCGTTCGGCTTCACGCAAAGCCCGTCGAAGCCGGGCACCGAGCAGCTCTGCTTCCACAGCAGCTGACCGATCTTCGCGTGTGCGATCGTCACTCGCTCGGGTGGTCCTTTCGTGGCGTAGTTCTTGAGGTACGCCTGCAGATGCGTGATCGCGCGAGCTGGGTCGCCGGTCTCGTACAGCGCGGTCAGCGACCACATCGCTTCCGCGACCTCGCGCGGTCGCTTGACCCCGAACAACTTGACGAGGAGGTTGGCGTTCGCGATCGCCTTGTCACGATCTCCAAGGGCCTTCCGGTAGTAGACCGCGTCGCTCAACGCCTGGTACGCGTCCTTCTCTCCCGCGTACAGCATCGCGTAGCGCTCGAGCTGCTCCGCAGCCTTCTCGTACATCGCCCGGCGCGCGTAGATCTGGCTCACGCGCGCGATCGTCCGAGGAGCGAGCTTCGAGTTGGAGTAGGCCTTCTGCAGCAACGCGTACGCCTCCAGCGCGGCGTCGAACGAGAGGCCGTTCTCGAACGACACGCCGGCGTTGTAGAGCAGCTCGTCGCCACCGGCTTCTTTCGGGTTCGCCTTGTAGAGCTCGAGATAGCCGGCGCCGGCCGCTGCGTGTTTTTCCGGATCCTTCTCGGCGCGGGCGGCAGCCTCGAGCGCCTCGACGCGCTTGCGACCGACCTGCTGCTGGATCCGGGCCACGAGCGCGGCGAGATCGGGGCTCCTCTTGGTGAGCTTGGTGTTCTTTGCGAGCTCGTCGGCGAACGTGACCAGCTCGTCATACTTCCTCAGCCGGTTGTACGAGTCGAGGACGAGCTGCGCGGCGTGCTCGGCCACTTCGTGCTCCGGGAACCGATCGATGACGACCCGAAACATCGGAATCGCGACCTCCGTCTGACCGAAGCGCCTGTGCGTGTTCGCCTTGATGAACAGCAACCCCGGCACCTCGGGGTCCTTCGGATCGGCGTACGCGATGTAGCGATCGACCGCCCCCAGCAACCTCAGCTCGCGCGGTGGCAGCGGCCGCGGCTTGGCCCCCAACTCGCTGCTCTCCGACGGGGCCTTGACCCGCGGGTCGACGTTCAGCGCATTCTTCCACGCGAGGATCGCCGCATACGCGGCTTCGCGCCTGACCTTCGCATCGACCGGATCGCCATCGATGTCGCCGAATGCTCCGGCAGCTTGTTCCCATAGCGCGGTCTGCTTCGCCGGATCGGTCTCGCGTTCGGCAGCGTCCCACGCGTGCTCCGCCGCTCGCACGTGCTCGGTGAGCTTGGGGTCGAGCTTCGTCCCGCGTTTGTATTTGGGTGCGGCGAACGCCGTGGCCGCCAACGCGCACACGAGGATCACGGTCGTCATCACGCCATTCATCCGCGGGATGACACCGTGGCGGTGGTCGAGGTTTCGCCAGAATTTGTCAGTCGCGCTGAGTCCTGTACTTAGCCGCTCGGCGTCACCTGAGCGCGAACCAGGTCAGTAGGGTCGCCGCAAGCGCGAGCAGTACGAGTCGACGTTGGTCGCCAAGTGCGAAAAACAAATATCGCTCGGTGTCGCCGAGCTGGTAGAAAGCTTGCTCGTCCAGTGGTTTACGTCGTTAGGGCCACGACGTCCGGACACCGGACACTCATGTCCGCGTATCGGACTCCATGGCAGCGACGGTGAGGCTCCTTGTCCTCGGCCGACGTGCGAGAGCTAGATGTGAGTCACGACCGTGGGATTGCACGTTCGCACCCCGCAATCACGGCGTTCGGGGCTCGGCACGCGTATTCGAAGCTGCGTTAGACTGGGCATATGCGATCTGCGGTCATGCTCCTGACCTTGTGTGCGTGCTCGTATACACCGCCGGGCGAGGTCTCCGGTGCCGGCGACGATCAGCCGGCACCGGATGGCGGTGACAACGACGGTGGGATGTCGACTGGTGATCAAGCGGGCTGCACGCCATTCGTGTTCGGCGATGTCTGCGGCCTGACGCCGGGGAATCCGCTCGTGATCAGCGCCGTCGACAATCTCGACACCGGTGATGATCCGAGGTGCACCACGTTCTCGCAGAGCGCCGGTTCCGACGCGTGCCTGGTCTATCGCTCGCAGATCTCGATCGAGTCGACGGGCGCGCTGATCGTCAGCGGCAGCCGTCCGCTGTTGCTGGTGTCGTCATCGACGATCACGATCGACGGCAAGCTCGACGGTGCGAGTCACTTCGTCGGAGGTCGCGGTCCGAGCGCGAACGAGGCGGGCTGCATGCACGCCGCGACTCCAGAGGCGGACGGTGGCGGTGGTGGAGGTGGCGCCGGCGGCAGCTTCGCCGCGACGGGCGGCAACGGAGGGATCGGCGACACCGACACCAGCTCTGGATCCGCGGGCAACGGCGCGGCGGGACTGGCGGGCAGCAGCGTTGCCGCCCCTGCGTTCCTGCGCGGCGGCTGCGGCGGTCAGCGCGGTGGCAACGGTGACGTGGGCGAGAACGGCGGCGAGCCGGGAGCATCGGGGGGCGCGATCGGTCTACTCGCGGTCACCAGCGTCACGATCTCGTCGGGGATCACGATCAATGGAGCCGGTGGCGAAGGCGGCGACACCCAGTCGGGCGGTGGTGGCGGCGGCAGTGGCGGGATGCTGGTCGTCGAGAGTGCGCTGATCGATCACAGCGGAGTGATCGTGGCGAACGGCGGTGGTGGTGGCGAGGGTGGCAATCGCAACAACGGGATCGACATCGCAGGGAATCCGGGTTCCGACGGTGCGGTTGCTGCGGCCGCACCCGGTGGTTCGGGCGCGACTCCGTTCGGTGGACCAGGCGGCGCGGGCTCGTTTGGTGGCACGCTCGGCGGCGCTACCGGCGCGAACAGTCTGGTCGGTGGTGGAGGTGGCGGCGGTGCCGCGGGCTATCTCGTGTTCGTCGGGACGCGGACCGGCGCCGGCACGACATCTCCGGCGGTCACGCAGCAATGACTCATCTCCGCGTACAACTTTCGTCACGTCAGCAACGAAGAGCGTCACGATCGATTCTACAAGCGCGTGCGTGACGCGCTCTCGATCGATGACCTGCTCGCGGAAGTGAGCGAAGAGGTCGTCGAGATCGACACCCAGCTCGCTGCGCGCCGCGCCGAGCTCCTCAATCACGTGCTCGCGTTCTTGACGCTGGTGCTGACGCCGGTCGGCATCATGGTCGGCATCTTCTCGTCCGACACGACGCCC
>JBBQJJ010000561.1:0-4992 GCA_038325805.1 Haliangiales bacterium | reverse complement strand
CACCACTGCGCGCGCTGCACGTACTCGATCACGCGGCGCTCGACCACGACATCGTTGAGCTGGCGTTCCGTGAGGGCCTTCGCCGTGATCCGCGGGATGTGCGTGGCGCTCGGATTCTTCTTCGGGTCATCGGTGTAGAGCCCGTCCTCGTCCTTGATGAAGATCGCGCGCCGCGATCCGAGGAACTCGGCCGACAGGAACACGCCGGAATCGGTGCGGTGCGGCGGAATCCGGCTGCCTTCCTCGCGCTTCTCCCAGTAGCCGAACGGTGGCATGCCGCTCATCACCGGGATGCAGCCCATCTGGAGATAGAGCGGCAGCTTCTCGAAGTCGTCGGGGAGCATGTAGATGCCGCCGTGCTTCGCGAGCAGCATCTGCACCATCCGCGCGTTCTGCATCGGGATGTACTTGCCGAGCGTGGCGACCACGCCGGTCGGCACCTCGAGCTCGGACGCGATGGAGTAGATGTGCCGCGCGCGCGTGCCGCCGCCCGTCAGGAGCACGACCTGGATGCCGAGCTTTCGCGCCTCGACGATCTCGTCGAGGATCGGGAACAGCGCGGCGCGCCCGCGGTCGAGCACGCTCTGGCCGCCGATCTTGACGACCTTGACGTCCGGCATCACCGCGGTGGGCCGGTACTCGTAGCGGTCGCCGGGGCCGGTCAAGGTCGAGCCGGACAGCACCGAATCGATCGTCCTGCGCTCGCTCATGGCGCGTCCTTCGTGATCACGGTGCCGACATCTTCGCCACGCAGCGCGCGCGTCAGCTCGCCGCGCTTGAGGCCGTTGATGATCACGACCCGCTTCAGGTTCTTCGCGGTCGACCACGCGTGGAATAGCTCGCGGTCGAGGATGTTCTCGGCGGGTAGCTGCTTCATCAGCTCGCTCAGCGTGATCTTCTTGAACGGCTTTGCATCCGGGTGCTTCTTCGGATCCTTGTCATAGAGACCGTCCTCGTCTTTGACGAAGATCACCTGCTTCATCCCGAGTACCTCGGCGAGCTGGAACAGGCCGAAGTCGGAGCCGTGCATCGGCAGGTGCCCTTCCTCGGGCGGCGGCTCCCAGAAGTGATAGGGCGGTACCGAGATCGCGATCGGCGTGATGCCGGCGTCGAAGTACAGCGGGAGATCCCAGAAGTGGTCGCGCTGCATCGGCATCGAGCCATGCGGAGCGAGCAGGGTGTTGAGCAGGATCGCGTTGAGCTCTTCCATCGCGCCCACCAGCTGCGCCATCCCACCGACGGGCAGCCCGAGGTCGACGGCGATCGAGATCGTGTGGCGCACGCGTGTGCCTCCACCGACGCCGATCACGAACTTGAGCGCCTTGTCCTGCTTGATCTCGACGAGCTCGGCGACCATCGGCAGGATCGCCGCGGCGCCGCGGTCGAAGATGCTCTGCCCACCGATCGAGACCAGCGAGACATCCGGAAAGATCTGGAGGTCTTTGTCGCTGACGGTCTTTGCGAGGATCCCGCGATCCTGCAGCGACTCGCGCATCAGCGGCGACTTGATATGAGTGCGGCCATCGCCGCCAACGAGGTCGGTCATGTTTGCTCCTGGTAACAACAACCAGCGGCGCCCAGAGTAGCGCCGAAAACAACACTGGCGCCGTTGCCGGCGCCAGATTCACAACTCGGGGAAGCTCGCTCGCTCAGTCGACGAGCTTGCTGGGACCACACGCTGCGGCACCGGCATCGATCCGCGCCTGCACCAGGCCGAGGAACGTCGTCATCGCCTGCGTGCACGTGTTGTTCTCGGGGGTTCCGTTCTCGACGGTGGGGTGCTCCGTGTACTGGCCGGTGCGACCGAGGACGGCCATGAACGTCGGGATGTTGCGGTCCATCTTCGCCGTCGCCGGGGTCTCCGCGTTCGCGACCATGAAGTACTTCTGGAGGTACGAACGGTGCTCCGAGACACCCCGGAACATCTGCGTCGTGACGCGGCTCGCGAGGAAGTTCTCGCCACCATTGACATGGCAGTTGTCGCACTCGGTGTTGTTCGAGCTCTGCATCTGGCCACACGCCTGAGCCATGTTGGCCTGGTCGAACAGCTCCTGCGTCATGCAGGCCGAGAACGTGTTGAGGATGCGCTCGGTCGCCTGGCCGGGACCCTCGGGGCCCGTGCTGCCGCCGCCGTCGCCGCGCTCGGCGAGCTCGGTGGCGAGCCAGTTCTCGATCGAGGCAATCTCCGTCGTCTCGTATGCGAGAGCCTGGTGGCCCTGCAGCGTGACGTAGGTCAGGACCTTGGCGGTCGAGGCGAAGTTTCCGTGTACGCCCGGGTGGTCGATCATCACGTCGTAGGCCGTCGCGACAGTCTTGCCCACGAAGCCCGAGGTCGCCGGAGCGCCACCGGCGGTCGCGCCGTCCGTGTGGCAGGTCTTGCACTTCGCTTCGAGCACCGGGAGGACGTCTTGCTCGTAGGCAAGACGGGCGGAACCGGTCGGCGGCGGCGGGTTCGGGTTCGGGTTGGTCGGTTCATCGTCGCCCGGGGTCGGGTTCGGGGTCTCGAGACCACCCACGCAACCAACTAGGCCGAGCATCGCAGTCAGTGAGAAGAGGATACGCATTGGGTCGGTTCTCCGATGACTTGGTGTTAGGTCAGTTGGCGTTTGGTTGCGGGGCATTACTTGCGACGGCGGCGGAGGAGGAGAGCGAGGCCCATCAGGCCGAAGCTCGCGATGCCGCCAGTCGAGGAGCCCGTCGAGCAACCACCAAGCTGCTGACCTGCGTCGGGGGAGGTGTCATCCGGGTTGGTCGGGTCTTCCGGCGTCGGGTTCTCGGGGTCCGGGGTGACGGGGTCGGGCTCGTTCGCCTTCGCCTGCACCGGGATGATCGAGATCCATGCGGCCAGCTTGATCTCCGGGCTCATCAGCTGCGAGGTCGTGGCACCGCCAGCGTCGCCGGTGTCCTTCGCCGTGGTCGCGTAGACCAGGAGCTGCGTCGCCGTGTGACCTTCCGTGAGGAACGGGTTGTCGATCACCTGACCGTGCGAGTGGTTGCGACCCTGGTTACCCGGGTTGTTGCCGAGGTAGTTCGGGTAGAGGTGGCGATCGTGGGGTCCGCCAACCAGCGTGCCGGCGTTCTTGAACGTCGCGCCTTCCATCGTCACGACGCGGATGCTCGACTTCGTCGAACCACCGAAGTGGTTACCGGAGAGGTACGCGATACCGGGGACGGCAGCGCCCTGCGTGCCGAACATGCCGAACGCCGCGCCAAGGTGGGTACCGTCGATGCCGAGCATCGCGTCCGAACCGACGTCGCGCAGCGGCTGCTCGAACGTGAGGCCCGCGACCGTCGCGTTGACGACACCGGTCATCTGCTTGTAGTACGTGCCGCCCTTGCCGTTGGTGTTGTTGTTACCGCGGAGGTGGCCGTAGGAGATGAAGTAGCGGTCGTCGCCAGTTCCGTCGGGCTTGACGAGCTGCTCCATCTTCATCCGCATCGAGTAGGTACGGATGCCGTCCTGATCGACGCGACCATCAATCTGCTGCTTCCACGCGATGACCTGCTGCTGGTCCGCGCCCTGCGCCGGCTTGGTGAGGTCGATGCCGGCCATCCAGACGCCGTCGCGCTGCGGCTGGTTGTTGCCTTCGGTCCAGGAGACGATCAGCGCCTTCTTGTCCGACGAGAGGCGAACCGTGCCGCGCGACCGCTCTTCACGGGGGCACACCGAGACGTCCCACTTGCGCTGCGCCGTGGCGGTGGTGCCGTTGATGGTGATCTCGGTCGCGTTGACCCAGCCATCGTCGCGACCGTTGCCGTTCGCGCCTTCGTACGTGTACATCATCAACTTCGAGGGGTCCGACCCAGGAGCGAAGACAGCGTCCGAGCCGTCCTGGCTCTGCGAGGCGTCGTCGTTGTTCTTCGCGAAGAACTCGGTCTGACCGAGCATCTGGTTGCCGTCTTCGTCGAAGATCTGCAGGTAGCGCTTGGTGTCGTTGCCACCGTTCGGCTGGTAGTTGTAGCGGATGACCGCGTAGCTCTTGCCACCGACGGTGATGACGCTGCTCTTGGAGGCGTTGAACTGACGGTACTCGTTACCGTTGTTGTTCGTGATGAACTTCGCCTTGGTCTGGTCGGGCACCGCGTTGATGGTGCCGCCCTCGTTCACGAGGGTGAACGGAATCAGACCGCCCTGGATGCGGCGGTTCGCCTTGATGCCGTTGAGCTCGCCCGTCGCGACGAAGTAGAGACCTTTCTTCGAGTTTGGGAAGATGGCCACGGACGGCATCTCGTTGCCGGGCTGCTCTTCGTCCGTGCGGCGCAGGCGAACCGGCGTGCCACCGACGGGCGCGAGGTCCGTCAGCGACGCGGGGTTCATCACGCGGGCGCCCTTGGGCGCTGCATTGGTATCCGCCGCGGGCAGGAGAGCTGCGCCGGCCATCGCGAACATGAAGAGCTGATTCTTGGTGGTCATTTGAGATTCGCCCTTGGAGTGGGAGGGTTGATGATGACGAACCAATGAGCAATGGTTGTGCCGTGCGTCTCTTGGTGTAACCAACTGGAATCATAGCGTGTGACCTCGATGAAACATGGGGGATGAGGTTCCGATCAGGGGGGAGAAAGGTCCTAAGTGCTGGCGATCTCCCCTGTTTGGGACCTCCGACCCCAGGCTAGGGGTCTGCAGGTGATCGGGGATAGTCCCCCCGGCCTGGGAGTCTGGTCCCCATGGGTGACCTCACACCCGAACCACGATCGCGACCCGAAACGGAAGAAAGCGATCTGGGCATGCCAGATCGCTTTCGGCGAGACGATCTCGAGAGCGGGCTACTCGTCGTCCGGAGTCACGGTCGGAATCTGACTCGCGCTGACCGGCTTGGTGTGAAACGCGAGCGCCTGGGCGCGCACTTTCTCGTCGCCGATCAAGATGCCGCCCTTCTGCTGCGACGACGCCGTGAACGACATCTTGGTGACCGCGGCGGCGTCGAGCTTCTCGTGCCAGCGCTCGTCGCGGATCACCCAGACCTCGACGGACTTTGTCGTGTCGATGCCGAG
>JBBQJJ010000560.1:0-5004 GCA_038325805.1 Haliangiales bacterium | reverse complement strand
CTTGACCTGATAGACGATGCCGTCCCACCGCACGTGCCACTTGCGCGCGGCGATCTCGGCGAGCAGCGCGTCACCCTCGGCGGTCTTGCCGAGCGCGATCAACGCCTGCGCCTTGCGCATCCGGTGGGTCGGGTTGGTCTGGTCGACCACCAACGCCTGATGCCAGTAGTCGACGGCCTCGGCGACACGGCCCTGGCTCTCGAACGCTTGTGCGACGATCGCATAGCCATCACCCGACATCGGGTCGCGCTCGATCACGCTCGACAGGTGGCGCCACGCTTCCTTGGTGTCACCGACCGCGAGCAACAACTCGCCGAGCTGCGAATCGATCTGGCTGTTGCCGGAGTCGATCGCACGCCACTTCGCACCCCACGACAGCGCCCGTTGCACGGCCTTCGTGCGCTCGACACCGCTCGACTGCACCGCCAGCTGCCGAGCGAGCGAGATGATCTGCGAGAGCTCGCTACGGACCATGCTGAGCGACACCGTCTCGTCGGCATCGGCCGTGGTTTGTGCTGCTTCGAAGTGCGCGAGCGCATCCGCCTGACGACCCTGCTGGAGCGCGAGCGCACCGACGAGCTGATGGAGCTGGCGCGACGGGTGCTGCTTGACGAGCGGCTCGAGCAGCGATCCTGCGAAGGCGGAGTGGCCGTAGCTCATCGCCATCTGCGCGACCGCGACGGTGCGATCCGGATCTCCGGATGCGAGTTTTGCTGCCCGCGCGAGGATCGCCGGCGTATCGATCGGATGACTCGCTGAGACCGGCAGCAGCGAGAGCACGTGCTCGTAGCTCTCACTCGCGAGCACCTTGTCGCGCCACTTCGCCCACACCAGCTGCCAGCCGGCCTGACCGCGCCGCGACTGCTGGAAGGGGTACTGCAGCGATTGCAGCGCGGGCGGCGTGACGGCGAGATCGAGATCCTCGATCAATGCGACCACGCGCTCGGCGGCCGCATCGTACTGACCGCGATTGGCGAGCAGCTGCGCGGCCTGTGCACGCGCCTGGTTCTTGTAGTCGCCCTTCGCGACGCTATCCCACAGCCGCTTGATCTCGGCGGGCTTCATCTGGTAGCGAGTCGTCGACGCACCGACACCGATCAAGCGGAGCTCCGGCGCGCGCTCACCGAGCGACAGCAGGCGATCGACCGCCGCCGCGTCCTTGTCGGCGACGAACAACGCCGTCGCCTCGCGCAGCGTCCACAGCGCACCGATCATGCCGGTGGTCGTCTTCGCCTTGAGGCGGTCGGACTGCTGCTTCTGCGCGTACAGCCGGCCCGCCTGGAGATACTGCACGACCGCCCCGGTCTGCTTGTCGATCGCCTTCGCGAACTGCGCGTCGGTGGTCGCCGTCGCGAGCCCGCTGCTGGCGAGCACGAGGTCCCCGAGCTCGACGCCACCGTTCGCACGCAACAGCTCGAACGTCGTCATCAGCTTTACTCGGTCATTGACCGCGGCGAGGCTCGCCATCCGCTGGCGCTGTGCGTGCCGCCACTCGGCGGTGCCAACCGTCTGCTTGGCGGCCTTGGCCTCCCAGTGCGGGGCAACGCGCATCGGCATCTCGATCGCGACACCGGTCGTCGACGAACCCTGCGCCCACGCGACAGCGTCGCTGATCGGCAGCCCCGAGTATCCGATCGCGAGCTCGCTGGTGCCGCTCTTGATCATCGTCGGCCCGATGGTGTTCCACGTCAGCTCGAACAGCTTCTCGCCCTTCGCATCGCGGATCGCGACGAGGTGATGCTGCGCGTCGAACACCATCACGTACGCGAGCACGGGCTTGGCCTGCTTCGGGCCATCGGCGACGAGCTTGTGGAGCGAGACCTCGCGACCCTTCGCCGTGACCTCGAACCACCGCGCGTACTGCGCGGGCTCGGCGATCCACAGCGGCATGTACGCGAGCTGGAGTGCGACGGCGTCATCCGCGGCGACGCGGGTGATGTCGACCCCGAGCTCGGCGTAGCGCCGGGTCAGCGTCTTGCCGTCGAACGAGGCGGTCTCGACGAGATCCGCGCCGGTACGATGGCGCCAGCCGAGCTGGTGAGCCGGATCGAGCGCGAGCTCGCGATCACCCCAGCGATAGACACCCGACGGCACCGCGGCACGCGCAGCGTCGAGCAGCTGCTTCGCGGCGGCGTCGATCGCGTGCGTCTTCTGACCGGCCGCGGCCATCTCGAGCTCGCGACGCCAGCCATCCGCGGCATCCGGGTACAACCCGACGAGGAACGAGGTCAGATCGTCGTAGCCGGGATCCGTCGGGTAGGCCAGCCGCGACGGATAGCTGATCGGGCGCGACTTACTCGCGGACGGCTTGGCACTCTTGCCGAGATCGGCGCTGAACCGATCCGACGTGCGGCGCGAGAATCGACCTTCGCCGCCCAGGCCACCGAGCTCGTCGGCGAACACGGTCGCGCGCTGCTGGTTCTCTTCGAGCAGCACCTTGCGGTCCGACTTCGCCTCATCGGCTGGAGCAGCCTCGGCCTCGCCCACGTCATCGCGCGCCGCCGTGTCGGCATGCTCCGCCGACTTCTCTGCCTTCGGCTGTTCGCGGAACCGCGGGCCCTTGTTCCCCAGGCCGAGGTCACCGCGACCACCGCCAAACCCGAAACCACTTCCTGTGCCGCTACCGCGCGTCGCGGTCAGGCTGCCGAACAGGATATTCGGATCGTAGTAGCCCGCGTTGAACATCGCCTGCATCGGCCGCCGCACCAGCACCGCGTCGCTCGCGATGTCGGGCGTCAGCGTCGGACGCGAGACCACGTCGATCTTATCGGGCACCTTGTAGGGAGCCCAGGTCTCGCCGGTGCCCTTCTCGACGCCGTACTTCTTGTACATCGCGTCGTTCTCGAGCACGAGCAACGACGTGTGGCGCGACAGCAGGAAGTACTGCTTGCCCAGCGCGATGATCTCCTTGCGGATGCCTTCGTCGCGTTCCTCGCGGAGCTCGCTCTCGGTCTTGCAGACGGGCTCCTTCGCGACCACGCGCTGGCGAGCGCGCTGCTGCGCCGGCTCGGCAACGGGAGGTGCCACGCACGGCGGGACCTCGACCGGATCGTGCTTCGCGAGCAGGCGTGCACCGATCTGGCGCTGCGCCCACAACCGCGGCAAGTAGCCCGCGCTCGCCGCGCCACCTGACAACTCGACACGCTGCTTCCACGGCGCGCCGTTCATCGTCCCGGTCAGCTCGACCGCGACGGGCTTGAGATCGCTCGCGAGCTTGGCGACGAGCTCGAGCTCCTCACCATCGGCGAGCTGCGGCGTCTTGATGTAGACGGTCGCGGGCACGTGCGTGCCGGTGGCATCGATCAGCTTGCCTTCGAGCCCCGCGACGCGCGGCGTATGCAGTGCGGCGACGAGATCGAACGCGCGCCAGCCGAGATCGTCGGCGAGATCGAGCGTGGTCGAGTACCCACCACTCGCCGCGGCGAGCGACTCGAGCGTCTGCGTGTCCGGGCCATCACCGATCCCGACGCCGATGAAGTGCGCCTTGCCTGCGAGCTTCGCCCGCAGCTTGTCGAGCTGGCGCGGGCCGCTCGAGATGATGCCGTCGCCGAGATAGACGATATTCGCGTCCCTCGGATCGACGCCGTCGAGCGCCTTCAAGGCCGCGTCGAGCGCGACCCCGAAATCAGTCGCACCGATGTTGCCTTCCTCCGCGAGCGCCGAGCGAACCGCGCGGCGATCGACATCGAGCACGCGGGTGGGAGCGAGCTTGGTGCGCGCTGCGACATCGAACGCGATGATCGCGACCTTGTCCTCCTCATCGAGCTCGCGCAGGAAGCCATCGATCATGTCGTGCTGCGCACGGCGGGTCAGCTCGTCGCGCGACGCCGACACGTCGTCGAGGATCACCCAGGTCTGCTTGCGATACGCCATGGTCGTCGCCTTCAGATCGGGACGCGCACGGACCATCACGAAGTTGTCGGCACCCTGCCCGTGCGTCGCGACGACCGGGTTCGTGCGGGTGTCGCGGACGTGCAGCACCAGCGAGTCACCGAGGTCGACCTTGCCGCGGCGATAGCTCACCACCGCGTCGCTCCCGCTGCGCTTGACGTCGATCTTGTGCGACGTCGACGTGACCTCGCAATTCGCGCAGCCGCGCATGGTGACGTCGAACTGCAGCTCGCCGACCGGGAGATCGACCTCCGGCAGCGGCACGGTCAACGTGTAGTCGTCGTACAGCTTCGGCAAGCTCTGCGTGTACGCGATCAGCAGACGCTTATCCTGCTGCGCGGGGAGTGGATAGACCTTGAGCGACAGCCGGCCGGTGCCGGCCCACTCGAGCAGCGCGGGATCGAGGCGGCGATAGACGACGTCCTCGTAGATCCGGCGCGCGGCCATGCGCTCGACGACGGCGCTCTCCGTCAGCTTGCCGTCGACGTACATCGCGAGGCGCTGCAGCGATGCATCGGGCGGGATCGCGAACCGATACATGCCTTCCATCACGTGGCTGTTCGGGTTGTGGAACGTCTGGTCGATCGCGACGCGCGCGACCTGATTCTCGACCACGACATCGACGCCGAGCTTGACGATCGGCAGCGGCGTCTCGGGCACCCACGGGTTGTTGGGATCGCGCGCGAACAGCGTGCCGTTGCGCAGTGGCTTGACCATCTTCTCGAGCTTCTTGCGCGCGCCCTCCGCCCAGCTCACGAGGTGCGTGAGCCGCGGTGCGGGACCGCGCGTCGGCGGGCGCGCATGCTCGGAGATGCCCTGCTCGCCTGCATGCAGCACGACGCTGCCGGCTTGCGAGGCGAGCTTGACGGAGCCGCGCACGACCGCGGTGCTCGTGCGATCCGCTGTCGCCTCGACGACGAAGCGTGTCCCGATCACCTCGATGGTTCCCTGCGCCGTCTCGACGGTGAAGGTGCCCTTGCCGGGCTCGACGTCGATCAGCGCCGCACCCTCGACCCGCAGCGTGCGCGGACCGAGCCTGGTCACCTTGCCGTCGTCGCGGGCGATCCACGTCGCGCCTTCGGTCGTCCCGTCGGGGAGAGAGACGGGATCACC
>JBBQJJ010000559.1:0-5019 GCA_038325805.1 Haliangiales bacterium | reverse complement strand
GCGCGGCTGCTTCGGCGGCTGCAGCTTCTGCTCGATCACCGAGCACGAGGGCCGGATCATCCAGAGCCGCTCGGAGAAGAGCATCCTCGAGGAGATCGAGCGGATCCGCGATGTCACGCCCGGCTTCACCGGCAACATCTCGGACCTCGGCGGCCCCACGGCGAACATGTACCGGCTCGCGTGCAAGTCGCGCGAGATCGAGAGCGCCTGCAAGAAGCCGTCGTGCGTGTTCCCCGAGATCTGCGACAACCTCGGCACCGATCACGGCCCGCTCGTGCAGCTGTATCGCAAGGCGCGCGCGATCAAGGGCGTCAAGCGCGTGTTCATCGCCAGCGGTGTTCGCTACGACCTCGCCGTTCGCTCACCTGAATGGATCCGCGAGCTCGCGCAGCACCACACCGGTGGGTATCTCAAGATCGCCCCCGAGCACACCGAGGACGGTCCGCTCACGCACATGATGAAGCCGGGCATTGGCGCCTATGATCGCTTCAAGGAGCTGTTCGATCGGTACTCCCTCGAGGCCGGCAAGGAGCAGTACCTGATCCCCTACTTCATCGCCGCGCATCCCGGCACCACCGACGAGGACATGCTGAACCTCGCGCTGTGGCTCAAGCGCAACGGCTTCCGCCCCGATCAGGTCCAGGCGTTCTTGCCGTCACCGATGGCTTCGGCGACGGCGATGTATCACACCGGCCTCAACCCGCTGCGCTCGTTGAAGCAGCGCGAGCGCGTGCACGTGATCAAGAACCTCGAGCAGCGCCGGCTCCACAAGGCGTTCCTCCGCTATCACGATCCCGGCAACTGGCCCGTGCTGCGCGACGCACTGCGCCGGATGGGGCGCGAGGATCTGATCGGCCCTGGAAAAGACCGGCTCGTGCCTTCGTATCAACCCGCGCATCACCGCGGTGGTGAAGGTCGGCGAGGCGGACGCATCCAGCGCGGCGTCGCGCTCACGCAACACACCGGGTTGCCGCCTCGCAAACGCCGCTAACACTTCCGTGCCCATGCCCGGAATCGGCCCGTGCCCGGTTCGTCGTCGCAGGACTTGAGGTTGTAGGCGGCACCGAGGTCTAGGCGCCGCCGACGGCGGTCAGCGATCCTAGCTCTTGAAGCTCGCGGGATCGATCGAGTAGCGGTGCAGCAGCCGCTTGAAGTTCGCGCGATCCAGCCCGGCCATCCGCGCGGCCTCGGAGACCGAGCCCTTCGACTTGCGCAACACCTTCGAGAGGTAGCTCTGCTCGAACGTCGAGATCATGTGGTGCTTCGCCTCCATCATGGGAGGTAGCTCGTCGGTCTCGCCGATCGGATCTAGCTTCTGCGTGCCGCGCGCGAACGTCGCGGTGTGGAACGGCAGCGCCGCGGGACCGATCGATTCGCCGTGGTGGAGCGCCAGCGCGTGCATCAGCGCGTTCTCGAGCTCGCGCACGTTGCCGGGCCACGCATACTGACTCATCAGCTCGAGCGCCTCGGCTTCGAGCGCCGGCGCACCTGCACCGCCGTGTTTCCGCAGGAAGTGAGCCGCCAGCAGCGGGACATCGTCGATGCGATCGCGCAGCGGCGGCACGGCGACGATCACGACGTTGAGCCGGTAGAGCAGATCGAGGCGAAACCTGCCGAGCTCGACCGCCTTGGTGAGATCGACGTGGGTCGCCGCGATCACGCGGACGTTGACCTTGCGAATGCCCGTCGACCCGAGCGGGCGGACCTCGCCTTCCTGGAGCACGCGCAGCAGGCGGGCTTGCACGGCCATCGGCATGTCGCCGATCTCGTCGAGGAACAACGTGCCGCCATCGGCCTCGACGAAGACGCCGGCACGATCGGCCATCGCCCCGGTGAAGGCACCCTTCGCGTGACCGAACAGCTCGCTGTCGATCAGCGTCTCGGGGATCGCACCGCAGTTGAGCGCGACGAACGGCTGACCGCGCCGCACGCCGGTCTGGTGGAGCGCACGCGCGACGAGCTCCTTGCCGGTGCCGCTCTCGCCGCGGATCAGGATCGGCAGCTCCTGCGTGGCGAGTCGCGCGACGGCTGCACGCAGATTGCGCATCGCCACCGACGTCCCGACGAGCAGCTGGCTCGACGCATCGGCCTGCATGCGCGCGCGATCGAGCTCGCGTCGCAACTGCGAGAACCGCGCACCCGATTCGACGATCGACGACAGCTCGTAGATCCGGAACGGCTTGGTCAGGTAGTGGAACGCACCGGAGCGCATGCACTCCGTCGCAGTGCTCGCGGAGTCGTCGCCGGTCAGCATGATCACCGACGCGTGGAGGCCTGCATCGCGCATCTTGCGCAGCACCTCGATGCCGGAGACCTCGGGGAGGTTAATGTCGAGGAGCACGACGTGCCACGGATCCTCACCGGCGGCGATCCGAGCCATCACGCTCTGCGGATCGTTGGTGGCTTCGACGAGGTGCCCTTCGGTCGTCAGCCGGCGAACGATGCCGCGACTGACATCCGCGTCGTCCTCGACGACGAGCACCCGTGTCTTCCCTTCGTCAGGCCCCGCCTCCATGGAACTAGCTTCCCAGTATCGTTGGGCGGTCGGCCGAATTCAACGTCGGAACGCGCCGCACCGATCTACCGGAATGTCGCAGGATCGATCGCGTGCTTCTGCAGCAACCGGCGAAAGTTTGTGCGATCGAGTCCGGCAAGGCGAGCAGCTTCCGACACCGACCCCTTCGCATCGCGAATCACGCGCTCGAGATAACCCCGCTCGAACTCGGAACCCGCTCTGCGCTTCGCTTCTGTTAGCGGGAGTAAGGGGCCGTCATCGGCGGGTGCCCCAGGTGCCGTCGCACCGAGTCGCGCTCGCACGGGAGTGATCGTGGGCGGCAAGGATTCCGCACCGATCACGTCGCCGTGGTGGAGAGCGATCGCGCTTTGCAACGCATTCTCGAGCTCGCGAACATTTCCAGGCCACGGATACGCGCTCAGCACTTCGAGCGCCTGCGGCGAGAGGCTCGGGGGGGTAGCGCCACCGTGCTTCTTCAAGAAGTGCGCGGCGAGCATCGGGAGATCGTCGAGGCGCTCGCGCAGAGGCGGCACCTGCACGGTGACGACGGCGAGTCGGTAGTACAGATCCTGACGAAACACACCGTCGGCGATCGCCGCGCTGAGATCGACGTGGGTCGCCGAGATCACGCGGACGTCGACTTTCCGGGTGCTGCTGCCGCCGACCGGTCGGACCTCGCCTTCCTGGAGCACGCGCAGCAGCCGCGCCTGGATCTGGAGCGGCATGTCGCCGATCTCGTCGAGGAACAGCGTGCCGGCATCGGCCTCGACGAACACGCCGGAGCGATCGTTGGCCGCGCCGGTGAACGCGCCCTTGGTATGCCCGAACAGCTCGCTGTCGATCAGCGACTCGGGCATGCCACCGGTGTTGACGGCAACGAACCGCTTGCTGCGGCGCGCGCTCTTGACGTGCAGCGAACGCGCGACCAGCTCCTTGCCGGTGCCGCTCTCGCCGCGGATCAACACCGAGACGTCCTGGCTGCCGGCGAGGCGCTCGATCATCTCTCGCAGGTGCCGCATCGATGCAGAGACACCGACCAGCGTCGACACCTCGCGCGGATCATCGGCGACGCGCGCGAGCTGGCGACGCAGCTGTGAATGCCGCGCACCGGAGACGATCGTCGACGCCAGCTCGTGTGATCGAAATGGCTTGGTCAGGTAGTAGAACGCACCGGCGCGCATGCACTCGGTCGCGGTCGCGGCGGACTGATCGCCGGTGAGCATGATGATCGAGACCGGCGAGCCTGCTTCGCGGAACCGCTTGAGGACCTCGATACCGGAGATGTTCGGCAGACCGACATCCAGGATCATCACGTCCCAGTCGGCAGTCCCTGCCGCGAGGCGAGCGAGCACCGGCACCGGATCGTCGGTGCTCTCGTACTCGCAGTTATCCTGTTTGAGCTTGCGTGCAATGGCGACGGCGATCTCGGGGTCATCCTCGACCACCATCACCTTCACGCGCGCGTCCTCACCCATCGACCCGTCGAGGCTCGCATGGCCCGTCACCTGATGACAATCAGGCTGCCGCACGGATGGCGTTGAGGCCAGCCGTTAGCGTCTTTCGGAGCTCCGTGGGAAGCGCGGGCTTCTGCAACACGACATCGGCGCCGGCGGCGTGGCAACGCGCAGTCATCGCCTCGTCGTCCTCGCCGGAGAGCACGACGCAGAACACGCTGCGGCCGAATCGGCTCTTGAAGTGTTTGACCACGTCCGCGCCCGTGGCGGTCGCCATGTTGTAGTCGACCACGACGAGCTCGAACGACTCGGCGAGCTGCATCGCCGGGATGGCGTCTTCGGCGGTCGTCACGGCAAAGCCCGCGCGTCCGAGGGCAGCGGCGATCGAGCGACGGATCGTAGCGTCGTCGTCGACGACGAGAACTCGTGCGCCGCTCATGCGGCAGCGTCTTCCATCGCCTTGGCGCCGAGCTGCGTGCGCAGCCGAGCAACCGCACGCCATAGCAACTGGCATGCGCGCGACGCGGTGATTCCGATCGTCGTCGCGATCTCCTGGAACGTCATCTCTTCGATGTAGTGCAGGCCGAGCAGCGTGACATCGCGGGTCTCGAGGTGATCGAGTGCTTCGCGGACGCGGCGGAGCATCTCGCTGCGCGCGGCAAGCTCGGCCGGGTTCTCTTGCTTGTCGACGAGGATCGTCGCGCCTTCACCGTCGATCGACTCGGTCTCGATATGGAGCAGGCCTGCGAGGTTGTCGCGATAGTTCTCGACCGACACGCCGAGCTTGTCGGCGATCTTCTCTTCGGTCGCGCGCTCGCCCGAGCTCTCGATCTGACGGATCGTCGCGGCGACCTTGCGCGCCGTCTGCCGGACGCGGCGGGGCAGCATGTCGCCGCGGCGCAGCTCGTCGAGCACCGCGCCTCGGATGCGCTGCTCCGCGAACGGGAGGAAGGGCTCGGCGCGGGTGTCGTCGTAGCGGCGTGCGGCCTCCGTGAGACCGAGCAAACCGGCGGACACCAGGTCTTCACGGGCCACCCAGCTCGGACACCG
>JBBQJJ010000558.1:0-5021 GCA_038325805.1 Haliangiales bacterium | reverse complement strand
CAGGCACCCAGAATCGTCGTTCGCGAACGTTGACGGCCTCGAACGCCTGCGGGAAGACAGGAAACGTTGTACCCGCTTCGCTCATCTGCAGCGGAACGGCGCCGCAAGCAGACGGTCCCATGGGCTCGCCGTGAGTCAGCGCAGCATATTGTTGGGGACTCGCAAGGAAAACGGGAGTGGTCCTCGCGAGGGCAGTGTCCGTCACCGGTCCGAAGAGCGACCACCGCTGCTGGAAAAGAAGCGCGGGCGGGCGGAAAGTCCTCAGTCGAATGTTGGCGCACCACGGAGCCTCACCACCGAACCCCGGCGGCGCGGGGATTGTTGGGCAGTCCGCGACTATCTCGGTTCGAACAGACTCGGTCCACCGGCTGCCGACCTGTGATTCAAGCACGCGCCGCGCCTCCAGAATGCCCTCTCGCTCGAAGAAGAACGGGGTCGCGGGTCCAACTCCAGGAGCGGTGAGTGCCTCGAGGTGGAGAAGCGCCACACGGAGGTGATGCGTTGCACCGGCGGCGCCCAGCGTATCTGCAGCGGCGGCGGTCTCCATGGAGTAGAAGTTCCGCGCGGTGACGAGGGCCGAGCCAGACGTCTCGGGGATCTGGATTCCACCCCACGAGCCGAGCCCGATGAACGAGCGCAAGGAGTGATCGATGAAGAACGGATAGAGCGCGGTGTCTCCAAGGCGACGCGTAACGACGTCCTGAAGCTGGGCTGCGTATGCGAGCGTCGGCAGAGGCAACACACGACTGAACTGGACATCGAACAGCGCCGGCCTGCCCGCTCCGACCGGGACCTGCTGCCCACTCGGGCCGACCACGTCAAACGCACGCACTACGTCCGCGGCATACCTGAGCGCGCCCCGGATGTCGTCGACCTCCAGCCCGAAGTCCCGAATCAAGAGCGAGCCGCCATCGAGGGACCGCGCGCCGGATTGGTAGACATCGAACTCAGCTGCTGTGAGCAGCGGCGTTGCGGCGATGAGCGCATCACGAGCCGGATTTGGCTCTGGCGGCGTAGTGCCGCTAGGAAATACATACTCGTACGGTGCTGCGCCTGCCTTGGCGGCGAGACGATTGTCGAGCAGATCGTAGACACCACGACTCCAGGGCTCGATGCTGGTGCGCGCTGCCGAAAGCACCGGCACGTGATGACTTTGCAGCAATGCCAGCGTGCGGACGACGCCTTGGTCGCGCACGACGGTTCGAGCAAACGGCAGCGGTGCGGTAACAGGAAGGGCTCCGCTCAGTAGTGCCGGGGAGCCGTGCAGCGACGAGCCCATGATGCGTTCGGCGACCCCTGTCCGAGCTCCGGCCTGGCCCCAAACAGCTCCGACGTACTCGGCCTCGCTGCCATACGCCGCCTCAGAAATCCCGTCGCTCGCGGCATACCCGCTGCGAATCTCCGCATCGAGCAGTTCCGACGCTTGCAGGGATGCGTCCACCAGCCGTGCCTGAATCGCGCCAGCAAGCGGCGTTGGTCCGCTGGGCTGCAGCAGGGCAGCGTTCTGCCGCAGAACTGCGCGCATGTCGAGTCCGACGGCCGCATAGGCCGGGGAAGCCGTCCTCGGTGTGGAGGTGGAAGTCTCAAGCGCGTCGGGTGCGACTCGGAGAAGAATTGCCGTGTTCGCGTACGCCGTCGCGGAAAGCTGAAAGCGTTGCCGAGAAAGCGCGAGCACCGCGTCTCGCACTGCGCGCGTCGACGGACCTCGCGCGAATGAGTCACCACGCAAACGGAGCTCGGACGCAACACAGTAGTTCATGTCGCCGGTGCACATCCCCCGAGCCGGCACCTCGCCAGCGTTTGCGTACGGATCGTAGGGCGGTGTGCCGGCGCCCACACTCGTCGGCGGCGCGACCGCTCGGCACGCGTTTTGCGCGGGGGGTACAGCCTCACGGCTGGTCGGGACCGTCGGGCCACGGGGCGACGACTCGCCCATGCGGCAAAGCCCCGAGCCAAACCTGGTGCGGCGGGCCGCGCCGTACCGTTGATAGAGCGGGTCCGAGCCGTCGGGGTTCACCAGTCTGGCGGCAGCGGCTGCAGCGGCCGGACCAGTACCACCGAGCGAGGTGCGCTCGGCGGGCGTCAGCAGCCACATCGTCTCGCAGTAGCAGACGGCATCATCGGCCGCTGCGTCGACCTCCAGTTGCTCGGCCGCCGTAAGCGCTGCTGTCGCGCCGTCTCCCGTCTCTGCATTGGGAGCGTCGTCGCCCGACGACGAGACGCCGCAAGCGGACGCGATTATGCTCAATGAAAGAAGGTAGCAGCACGCTGTTTGCAGTCGAAGGACGTGTGTCGTCATCAGATTCCCCCTGCGCGTTGAAGACTACGCTCTGCGACGGTTAGCCCAGAATCGGGATCGCTCGTTCCTGACGCCACGAACTCAAACGTTTTCCCAAAACGCGCCGCGATCGCGACCGGTCCCCCCGCGTCCGAACCGAACGACTGGAAGTGCGTCCCGTCGCTCGTGGCTGCGAAAAGTTCCGTCCGATCACTGTGTATCCATGCCGCGGGCGGTGGTGCCGGACTGAACTGCGGTCCGTACCAGTCCGTGACACGCCGTGGAGTCGAAGCGTTCTCGCAGATGCCTAAATAGATGTCGCTTGAATTGACCAGTAGGCGAGCGACGGAGTCATCTGATTCACTCGTGAACCCCAAAGAATAACAGGGGCTCGCAAGAGAGTCGCGGAGCAACACCGCAACCCAACGACTGCTCGAAGCGGGCCGCACGTCGACCTCCCAAGGTCGCGGCTCGGCACCGAGAGAACGATCCGCTCCGGTCGCAACCGAGTGAACGGAGAATCGCCCGAGTTGTTCGTCGGGCGTCCGCTCACCGACGATCAGCTCCAAACCCGTGGGTCCCATGGCTGCATGGCCAAGAACGCGGTCGACCAGGTAGGGGCCGTCGGCGAAGTCGACCGGGACGAACTCACGGCTCGCGAGATCCAGACGCTGAAGCTCGAGCCCATACCACTCGTCGCCACCGAAGACCCGCTTCAGAGCAAAGAGCATCACCGGGCCATCAGGTGTGTGGATCAGGCTCTGAACGGCTGGCAAGATGTCCTCCGGTCGAAGCGGCGCTCGCGTTCCAAGAGTCGCTCCAGCAGACCATTCGACCGTTCCGCCTGGGCCGATGTAGTTCGCGTAGAATCCCGACTCGCTCAGGAACCCGTCGCCCAAAGGCAGAAGAGTGAACTCGCTCGCGGACAACCCCGCGGACAGTTCTACGAGGCGCGTGCGCGCCCCAATGGTGAAAATCGCAGTTGCTCCGCTGGTCGTACCAACGTAGCCGACCACGGTGATCTCGCCGTGCTCGTCGAGGACCGTTCGCAAGTAGGAGACTGCGACAGCGCCCGCCAGCGCGGTGGTCGCCCGCACTTCAGCCGGCGTCAACACCCGCCAGTCACCAAACACGAGTCCCGCGCTGGTGATCCGTTCCTCGCGAACGCAAGCGTCGTCGACACAGATCTGACGTTCGTTCGCGCATTGCACCGAGAGTTGACAGGTGTCTCCCTCACCGGGCTGCGCCGGGCCATCCGCACGAAAGTCGCTCGGGACCGGCCAGCCCGGGATCGTGGAGGCATCGCCACCGTCGGCCGGCCTCGCGTCCGCGGGCCCAGCGTCGGACGGCGGAGCGTCGTTGCTGCCACCTCCACACGCCGACACGAACCCGACTAGCGTACCGACCGTGAGTCCAAGCCACCAGCCCGGACAAATTCGCGCACTCATCGCTGCTGCTCCCATTGCGTGTAATCGACGACAACCTGAATGTCGTCGAGGCGGGTCCAATCGAGTCCACGTTGATCGTAAAGGCGCAGTCGAAACGCGGAGAGTAGAGGTCGGCCCACTAGCTCGCGACGGAGATACGGGGCGATCAGACCCCGATCGGCGGTCGACATCGGCGTCGTGAGATAGCGCTCCGCGGCGAGCGCGCGGGCACCCTCGATTCTCCCAGGGCCCGCGTCGAACGCGACCTCGCGACCGTCCCAGTCGCTGGCGCGCACGACAAGCGACTGCGCGCCTCCGCGACGACATCGCTCAGGTCCGTCTCCCCTGTCGAGGACTCACAACCAGCCATCGCCACACCCGAGACCAGCAAGGTCGCGTAGAGGGTGTATAGCCGGAAGAGTTGAGACGGGTCGATAGTCGTGGACATGGACATTAGAGGCCTCCGGAAATGCGACGGATTCGTCGCTCAGCGACGAATATGCCAGCGTCGGCGCCATCGCCGAGGCGTCCCGAGAATGCCTCCCGGGTTTTGCCGAACCGCGCGACGACGGCATCGAATATACCAATACCGGCGCTGATCGTCGCGATGGTCGCTCCTGATTCGTCTGCCTCGAATACCTCCACGAGGTCCGAGGCAATCCAGACTCCGGGGCTCGGGGCAGGCATGAAGGTGCCGTAGACCTGCGATCCTGACAGGCAAAAATAGTCAGGATAAGCGATCATGCCCACCGCAGCAGGCGAATCGCTGTCGAACGCCAAGGAGATACAAGGGTCCAGGCCCGTGTCCCGTTGGACTATTGTGACCCAGCGGGTTCCCGATACCGGCTGAGTGGCGACTTTCAACGTAAGCGGTACCTCGCCGAGTTGCCGCTCGACGCCCGATTCCACGGAATAGGCGAACAGCCGCGCAGCCCCATCCGCACTAGCGTGATCGCCCAGAATGAGTTCCAATCCCGTTGGTCCCATGACCGGCATTCCGAGCCAGCGAAAAAGATACGGTCCGGTGACGAAATCGATGTACGCGAACTCGTGACCTACGGTATCCAAGCGCTCCATCTCGATCGCGCGCTGCTCGGCGCTCACGACGACCGTCGAGACGCGCACTGGACCCTCCGGCGTATGCAAGAGGCCGAGGAACTCGGAACGTCCGAACACGTCGTCGGTCGGTGGTCGAACCGCGGTGGACGCCGACCACTCCGCCGTCCCCGCAGCACCTATGTAAGAGACCACGTAGCCATGCTCAGTGAGAAATCCCTCGCCCGATGGCAGTATCACGTCGCCGACAGGGGCTCCCG
>JBBQJJ010000557.1:0-5026 GCA_038325805.1 Haliangiales bacterium | reverse complement strand
GGCCGTCGACGTACTCCATCGCGATGAACAGCGATTCCCCGATCCGGCCGAAGTCGAGGACCTGGACCACGTTGGCGTGCGACAGCCGGACCGCTACCTTGGCTTCGGCGATGAACCGCGCCTCGAACTCGGCGTCGCGGGCGAGCTCGGGAAGGATCCTCTTGATCGCCAACGTCTTCTCGAACCCGTGGGCGCCGTACGCCTTCGCGAGAAACACCTCCGCCATGCCGCCAACCGCGATGCGGTCCAGCACGTCGTAGCGTTCGAGAGATTTGGTAAGGGGCTCGTCCATAGCTGTGCCCAGGCCCTCGCAGTGCGCCCGCCCTACGAGGTGGCCTATACTATTGCAATGTTGCGCAGGCGCGCAGGAGGCGTGGTCGTTTGTATCCTGATTTTCGGGACGTGGGGGAGTGCGCGCGCCCGGGGTGAAGACCCGGTGCCCGAGGACATCCCGGTGCCGGCGGTCCAGCCGGATCGCGAACCGGTCGCGATCGTCGAGCTCGGCAACTTCGCGCCCAACCGCGATCTCGCGATCGACATCGCTGGCGCCCTCAACAACAGCAGGCCGCTCAAGCCGCTCGATGACCTGAACGACGCCGAGACGCTGCGCGCCGAACACGTCGACGAGGACAAGCCGTTTCTCGACGACGCGTTCAGCGCACGCGCCTCCGCCGAATCGGCGGTCGTCAACTACAAGTTCCCCGAGGCTGCGATCGCTGCGGACCGTGGCCTGACGAGCTTGCACAACGCCACCCCCACTCCCCAGACGCTCCGGTTATCGGCCGAGCTCGCGTTCCTGTTCGGCGCAGCCCGGCTCGGCGAGCGCAGGCCGGAGGTCGCCGCCAGCTGGTTCCGCTTCGCCCATGCACTCGACGCGGGGTTCAATCCCGACCCGATCCGCTTCCTCCCGGAGATCGTCCAGGCCTTCGAGATGTCCTCGCGTTCGACGCCGGGTGGCAACGGCTGGGTCGAGGTCAGCGGCTCTGGTCGCGTGTTCCTCGACGGCAAGGAGATCGGGACATCCCCTCAGACGTTCCCGGACATCACCCCGGGCATCCACGTGGTGCAGCTCGTCGGGGAGGATCGCGAGACCGACGGCAAGCGCGTCGAGGTGGTGAACGGCAAGAAGGCCGATCCGCTGGCCTTCGAGCCGGGCGCGATCGATCGCAAGAAGCAGGTCAAGCGCGCCCGACGTGCGCTCAAGGCCGCGCCGGACTCGACAGCTCGCGCGGCGGCGATGCAGAACCTCGCCCGGCTCGTCGGTGTTCGGGACGCCGTGTTGCTGAGCGAGAGCAACGGCAAGACGATCGTCCAGACCTGGCGTGATCAGGCACCGGGCTTCTCCTCGTTGCGCGAGCTCAAGGAGGAAGATCGGGGCAAGCCGGGCGAGCTGCTGGCGCCCTTCCTGCCGCCGCCGCCCGTCGAGCCGCTCAGGGATCCACCATGCCCACCCGGTACCAGCCGGCCGACGCCGCGCGGTGTCTGCGTGCCTGCCGCCATCGTCGATACCCGCAGCTGGTATCAGAAGCCGAGCTATCGGATCGGGGGTGGTGTCATCGGCGCGGTGATCATCGGCGTCGCGATCTACGCACTCGCGAGCTGGGAGCGCACGGTCCAGAGCGCTGGCGCTGGCTTCCAAACACCGGACGACACGGGGCGTCGATGAAGTACTTCGTTCTCCTGCTCGCGCTGGCGGCGTGCGACACGCCCGATCTGACGATCACGTATCTCGTCGCCGACGGCATCACGGGACCGAGTTGCGGCCCGACGGGTGTGACGTGCGGGGAGGTCGACATGCAGTGCACGAGCGTCCTCTATCTGCGCGTCCTCCGTCCGGCGGATCCCAAGGCACCCTTCATCTCGCTCTGCGAGGAGGTGTCTCCCAACGGCACCAAGGACATGTGCGCGATCGGTAGGGTCGAGCTCCCGATCGTCACGCTGCCGCGCGAGAACCTCGAGATCCAGGTCACCGTGTGGCCCAAGGAGCTCGTCATCGACAACGAGACCGGCGTGCTCAACTGCGGCAAGTTGCCGCTCAACTTCGACGCCACGTTTGGATATCCGGTCCCGGTCACCGGCGATCCCAGCCCCGCGTTCGGCGGCCGCGCGTTCTATCACCCGGGGGACGACGAGACGTTCGTGACGCTCGGCTGCACCGACCTTCCGAGCGTCAATGCGGCGTCGTGCTCCGGTCAGCAAGCGATCCAGGTGACCGCGACGGTTGGCGACTTCGAGAACCTCCCGTTCTCGGTCAGCTCGTCGATCGGCGACCGCCTCGGCGTCACGATCGGTGAGCCCCGCGCGTTCGATGCAGGCTCGGAGATCAGGCACCAGCTCAACGCGGCGGACGTCGCGACGCTCGGTCGCACGACAGAAGGACCGACCCCGGCGTGGGGTGCCGGCGTCGATCTGATGTTGCAGAGCTCGGCCTGCATCCAGGTCCTCGAGGACGGGGCGCAGACCACGTCGGCGCTGCGCTGCAAGCCGGTGTCACCCACCGAGACCACGCTCGATCTCCCGGGGGTGCGGCTGCCTCGCGCGACCCTCGATCAGATCCTGACGTCGCTGTCGCTCATCAAGTTCCCCGAAGAGGGTCTCACCGTCGGCATCGTCCTCGACGGAGTCGGCTCACCGATCCCGGGTGCGGTCGTCAACACCACCGCCGGCACCATCGAGTATGTCAACGCAGCGCGTAACGGACTGGTGTCCGGGCAGACGTCGTCGAGCGGGATCTTCGTCTCGCGCGACGCGACGTTCGGGACGAGCTTCTCGACGTTCATCATCGATCAGACGGTCCCACCCGCGCTCGGTGGCCGGGTCGACGGTAAGGTGACGGTCGTGATCCTCCAATCCGATACTCAGATCGGTAGCTGATGGCGAAGGCGGTGACCCGCACCTGGTTCCGGGTGGTGCTCGCTCGACCGGGCTCCACGCCGATCGTCGTCGCCGCGGAAGGCGAGCATCTCGGCGTCGCGATCGCGGCCGCCGAAGCCCACGTCAAGGGCAGCTTCGCGATCGCGTGCGATCGCTCGGTCGATCCGATTCCGCTCGGCGAGTCGGTCGGGAAGCAGCACGTCGTCGAGCTCACCGATGATGCGTCCGCGAGCACCGAGTTTCGCTGGCCCCGAGGCGTGCTGCCGAAACTCGGCGTGACCTCGCAGATCCGAGCCGGCTACACGATCCACAAGGATCCGAAGCTCCTCGTGATCGAGGCGCAGACCACAGCCGACAAGCTCCTCGACCTCTTTCTCGGGATCCTCGAGCGCTTGCCGAGCGCGGATAACCTCGAGATCCGGGTCCTCGATCACTTCGACCACGTAAACTACACGGCCGTGTGGCTGACCTCGCGGGTCGACGGCAAGCGCATCCTGAGCTTCCTCGACGATCACGATGTCGAGCTGCTCGAGAACGGCCACGTCGAGCTGTCGATCTACATCCGCGCGAAGCAGGCCACCCTGCGTCTCACCGAGCACAAGACGGTGGTGTGGCTGTCCGACGGCGACGAGCTCCGCTCCGACGTCACGCGTTGGTTATCCGAGCTCGGCCTGTCACCGATCGAGCGGCTCGTCACCGTCGCGGCGGGCGCGCACGAGCACTACCGCGCCGCGAAGAGCCGCGATCGCGAGGAGCTCGAGAAGTATCTCTACCGTCAGCGCCTGCGCCGAGTCGACAAGGTCGTCGCACCGGAGCGCGGGGCTCGCGAGCCCGACACCGACGGGTGATCCTTCCACCAGAACCGCAACGGCTTCGCCTTCCAAGCGTCGCCGGCGAACTCGACGCCGATCCGCGGACCACTCGCAACCACGCGCGCCGGCACGTTCGTCCAGGAGGCAAGCTCCGGTGCGCAGGCGTGTGGGGCGACGTACAGCGGACCCTTCGCGAGGCTCTTGCGATCGAGCGAGCGATCGATGCCGAGCGCCTTCGTGACCTTCCCGGGTCCGCGGCCGACGGTCTTGTCGTCGACCAGCCCGGCATAGGGTGCGATCGCGCGGATCAGCACCGCCTGACCGTCACCCTCGCCACCCGTGACGATGTTGAACATCTCGTGGATGCCGTAACAGAGATAGACGTAGGCGACGCCGCCGGCCCCGAACATCACCGAGTTCCGCGCGGTGACGCCGAACCGCGTGTGTGACGCGAGATCCTCGGGACCGAGATACGCCTCGGTCTCGACGATCACACCCGCGCGCGTGCCGTGCACCAGCACCGTCCCGATCAGATCGCGTGCGACGGTGACCACGTCACGGCGAAACCACTCGGTCGCGAGGCGCTGCACGATCGAGTTCTACTCGATCTGGTCGAACCAGTTCGACCTCAAGTTTCGCCGCCCAGGTGCACTACGCACGTGAGTTGATCAACCGCTGTGCACGAGTTGCGCACGGGCACTACTGGTTCAGAGGGTCGCCAACTCGCCAAGTGAGGCCCGCCAAAGGATCGCCAACGGATCGATCAATCAAGAGGTCCGCGCCCGCGGCGACCGGCCGCAGAGGCCTATCCAGTTCGACGCTGAGGGCGTCGACAGAAGGCGTTCTCGCATCAGCGGTCTCGTCCGGCGTCAGCGCCGGACGAGCTCGGGCTGTGCAACCGGGAACAGGGTGACGATTTAGACCGGGCACATAGGTGACACTTTTCGACCGCCGGTCTGATCTGTCACCCATGTACCCGGTCTGCACCCGACCGACCGCATAGGCCTCTCCAGTTCTGTCGACGCTGAGCGTCGACAGAAGGCGTTCTCGCATCAGCGGGCTCTTCCGGCGTCAGCGCCGGACGAGCTCGGGCGTTCTCGTCGGGCGATGTTGAACGTCGGACGTCCTCTTGAGAGATCGTTTGGCGACCCTTGGCGGGCTTCGTTTGGCGAGTTGGCGACCCTCTGACCCCGTGATGTTGAAGCCAGTGCCAGAGGGTCGCCAACTCGCCAAGTGAGGCCCGCCAAAGGATCGCCAAAGGATCGATCAATCAAGAGGTCCGCGCCGCGGCGACTGTGCAACCGGGAACAGGGTGACGATTTAGACCGGGCACATAGGTG
>JBBQJJ010000556.1:0-5042 GCA_038325805.1 Haliangiales bacterium | reverse complement strand
GAGAGCGAGCTATTCGGACACGAGAAGGGAGCGTTCACCGATGCACGCTCCGCGCGGCCCGGACTGTTCGCCGCCGCCGACCACGGCACGATCTTCCTCGACGAAATCGGCGAGCTCCCGTCAGAGGTCCAGCCGAAGCTGCTGCGCGTCCTCCAGGAGCACGCGGTTCGCGCCGTCGGTTCGACCACCGAGGTGAAGTTCGACGCGCGCGTGATCACCGCGACCAATCGCGATCTCGAGGCGATGATCGAAGCGAAGTCGTTTCGCGAGGATCTCTACTTCCGGATCAACGTCCTCGGCGTCGATCTCCCTCCCCTTCGCGCACGCGGTGGGGACGTACTCCTCCTGGCTCGTCACTTCCTGGAAAAGATCGCCGCGCGCGCCCACAAGCGGATCGTCGGATTCTCTCCGGAGGCCGCGCAGCAGCTGATCACGTACGGCTGGCCCGGCAACGTGCGCGAGCTCGAGAACTGCATCGAGCGCGCGGTCGCCCTCGCCTCCTTCGATCACATCACGATCGGCGATCTGCCTGAAAAGGTCCGGGCGTTCAAGTCGAGCCACATCGTGCTCACCACCGACGATCCGACGACGCTGGTCACGCTCGAGGATCTCGAGCGCCGCTACGTCGCCCGCGTGCTCGAGAGCGTGGGAGGTAACAAGGCGGCAGCGGCGCGTATCCTCGGGATCGAGCGCAAGACGCTCTACCGGATGCTCGAGCGCTGGGGAGAACGCTGATGGGTCACTCGGCAACGCCGAGTCGTTTCGACTCGCGGTAACTAGCCTCGCACCATGAGAAGGGCGTGGCCCTCGACGTGCATCGTCCCTGCGTCATGACGACTTCCTCGCTGCGCTTGCTGATCGCGGATGACTCGTCGGAGATGCGCTCGCTGGTTCGCGAGGCGATCGGCGATGCGTTCTCGGATGTCGTCGAGGCGCGCGACGGTCGCGACCTGATGTGGCTGCTGCTGAAGTCTGAGCTGACGCACGGCGGTGACCAGCTGATCGTCACCGACCTCTGCATGCCGCACTACGACGGCCTTGACGTACTCGAAGCATGGCGCGAGCTCTATCCCGATCACCCGACGATCTTGATCACCGCGTTCCCGAGCGACGCCGTGCGCGAGCGCGCCGCCAAGCTCAAGGTCACGATGCTTCCGAAACCGTTTTCCACCAACTCGCTACGGCGCGCGATCCAGGAGGCGACAGATGGCCGTGCGAGCTAGCCTGATCGCGCTGCTCGCGATGGCGATCGGCTTCGGCGATCGGGTGTCCGGAATCGAGATGCCGTTCACGATCCTCTATCTGGTGCCGATCGGCCTCGGCACGTGGCTGGTCGGTCGCCGGTTCGGACTGGCGATGGCGTTGCTCGCTGCGGGGTGGCTGACTGTCGACCTGGTCCTCGACGGCGCGTCGACGTGGACGGTGGTGTGGAACGTGTCGGGTGCGGCGATCCTGTTCTGCGCCGCGGTGTGGGGCCTCGACCGGCTCCATCACTACGTCGACCAGGAGCGCCTGCTCCGCCGCACCGCGATCGACCAGCTCCGCCACGCCGGGCGACTCAACGTCCTCGGCACCCTGGCGGCCGGTGTCGCGCATGAACTGGGGACGCCGCTCAACGTGATCGCGGGATGTGCAGAGCTCGTTTCCGAGGAGTCGACGGATGAACGCGTGCGTCGTCGTATGCGCACCGTCCTGGATCAAGTGACGAAGATCAGCGTCATCATCAACCGCCTCCTCGACTTTGGTCGCCGCGATGGGCATCCCCGCTCGCGCTTCGACCTCGCGGCCGTGACGATCGCCGCTGCCCAGATGCTGGAATCTACAGCTCGCAAGCGCGGCTCGCTGATCGAGGTCGATGCCGACGAGCCGGTGTGGCTCGAGGGCAACGCCGCGGAGCTCGAGCAGGTGATGTCAAATCTGATCCTCAACGCGATCCAGGCGATGGAGCGCGGCAAGGTGCACATCCGCGTCGGCACCACCACGCGTGCCGAACAACCTCTCGCCTGCGTCGAGGTCGCGGATGAGGGCTGCGGTGTGCCCTCGCAGAACCTCCCGCATATCTTCGATCCGTTCTTCACGACCAAGGACGTCGGGGAAGGTACCGGGCTCGGGTTGTCCGTGAGCTACGGCATCGTCCGCGATCACGCCGGCACGATCGAGGTCGCGAGCGAGCTCGGCCACGGCAGCCGTTTCTCGGTGTTGCTGCCGCTCGCGAGCTAGCTGGGCCGAGTGCCTGTTCCGATCGGAGTCCAAACAATCCGCGCCCGTGCGGACCTTTGGTGCCGGTTGCGTTGCCGTCAGGAGAGCGGAGCGAGCAGGTCGTCGATCTCGTGCTCGGTCAACCGACCCGAGGCGACCGCACCACGATCGAGGATCGCGTCGGCGAGCGCCTGCTTGTGACGCTGCAGCGACAGCATGCGCTGCTCGACCGAGCCGACCACGATCAGGTCGTGCACGAACACCGGCTTGGTCTGGCCGATCCGGTGCGCGCGATCGGTCGCCTGCGCCTGCGCCGCCGGGTTCCACCACGGGTCGTAGTGGATCACGGTGTCCGCGCCGACGAGGTTGAGGCCCGCGCCGCCAGCCTTGAGCGAGATCAAGAAGACGTCGGCCTTGCCCTGCTGGAACGCGTCGACGGGCTTCTGCCGATCCGGCGTGTGGCCGGTCAGCGAGACGTGGCGAACACCGCGTGCGAGGAGCGCCTCGGAGATCAAGCCGAGCATGCGCGCGAACTGCGAGAAGATCAGCACGCGGCGACCCTCGCCGAGCCCCTGATGGAGCATCTCGAGGAGCATCTCGAGCTTCGCGCTGCCGGTGACCTCCCTCGCGGCGTCGCTCGACACCAGGCGCGGATCACAGCACACCTGGCGCAGCTTGAGCAGCGCGTCGAGCACGGCGATGTGCGAGCCGGCGAGGCCGCGCTCCTTGATGTGGCGGCGAACCTCGGCGTGGGCGGCGACGCGAATGCTCTCGTAGAGCTCGCGCTGCTTGCCCGTGATCTCGATGGGCCGCACCATCTTGGTCTTGCGCGGCAGCTCGGGCGCGACCGCATCCTTGGTGCGCCGGAGGATGAACGGACGCACGCGATCGCGCAGCGTCTGCAGCCGCACGCGATCGGACTTCTCCTCGATCGGCTGGCGGAACTGCTGGTTGAAGTCTTCCTTGCTGCCGAGCAGGCCCGGGTTCAAGAAGTCGAACAGGGACCACAGCTCGCCGAGGTGGTTCTCGATCGGCGTGCCCGACAGACACAGCCGGTGGCGCGCGTCGAGCTTGCGTACGGCCTCGCTCGCCTGCGCGTTGCAGTTCTTGATCGCGTGCGCTTCGTCGAGCACGACGACGTGGAGAGGGATCGTGGCGAGATCATCGCGGTCGCGCGCGACCATCGGATACGTCGTGATGATGACGTCGTGGGACGCGACCGTGGCGCGGCGCTCGTGGCGCTTGTCGCCGTGGTGCACGGCGATGGTCAGCGACGGCGCGAACCTCGCGAGCTCGCGCTGCCAGTTGCCGACCAAGCTGGTCAGCGTGACGATCATCGCCGGGCGATCGAGGCGGCCCGCTTCCTTCTCGGCGAGCACGTGCGCGATCGTCTGGAGCGTCTTGCCGAGGCCCATGTCGTCGGCGAGCACGCCACCCGCGCCATGCGCGCGGAGGTGCTGGAGCCAGTCGAGCCCCTCCTTCTGATACGGCCGCATCTCCGCGCACAAGCCGCCGGGGACGAGCACGGCGGTCTTCTCGGGGCCGAGCGCGAGCGCGAAGCCCTGCTCGCGGATCGAGGTGTCGCCGACCCAGCGCACCGGCCGCACCTCGCCGTGCAGGCTCGCGCACAGCTCGGCGACCAGCGGCGCGCGGAGGTTCGGAACCTTCTTACCGTTGTCGTGCTGGTAGAGCTCCATCAGCACCTTCGCGAGCATCGCGAAGCGCGCGGGAGCGATCGGCATCCACCGCTTCTCGTCGACGCGCACCGCGAGGCAGCGCCGGTTGCTCTTCGCGAGCGTCGCGAGGCTGCCCGCGCTGTCGATCATGTCGAGGAGCGCCGGCAGTAGATCGACACGCTCACCATCGATCTCGACGCCGAGCTCGAGCCCGAACCAATCCGGGCGCTCCTTGTCGGGCAGCGCCGAAACATAGAGAGGGGCTTGGGTCTCGACGACCTGCCACGGGAACGTCGGATCGATCTCGACGCGCCAACCCTGCGCGCGCAGCTGCGGCAGCGCGTACGCCGAGAACGCGCAGAGCGCATCGACGTTGCCATCGAGCGAGACCACGTGATCGACCGCAGCTCCGGGCGCAACCGCGCAGTCCTCGAGGTGCGAGAGCTCGAGTGCTCCGAGCCCTTCGAGCACGCGCAGCGCCTCGGCCTCGGCCCGGCGATCGCGATTCGCGCCTCGCCCGACCCGCACGCGGCGGCCGTCGTACTCGAAGTCGAGCCGCAGCATGGCGGTCTCGATCTCTTCGCCGTCGTCGGTGAACAACGTCTCGGCGAACACGCGTAGACACGGAATGCAGGAGGCGATGGCAACGCGTTGCGCGTCGAGCCCCGAGTCGAACGACATCTAAATTCACCCTGCCTACGTCAGTGATCGCGGTCCAGTTTCCTGGCAGCAAAGTGATCTCGTCGAGCGCTCTCGCTGATCAGGTGCGCAGCTTGAAGTCTCGAACGGATCGATCCACCGATGCTCGAGCTCGCTCGACCAACCGGAAGATGCTTCCTCGCGGAGGATCGATACTGAGGAGTGGGCCCGGGGATTACACACCCAGACGCAGCGCGCCGCACATGTAGTCATCCAGTGATTTCAGCATCTTGGAAGCGGTGGCGTGCGCGCGATGTGCAAACTCGCGTGGCTCGACCGTTGCTGGTGGTGAGTGACATGCGCTTCGGAATCGCCGCCGTCCTGTTCGCGTCCGTCCCCGTCTTCGCCGCTCCGGTCGGTCAGGGAAACGTGTCCCTCTCGATCAACCATCGCGAGACGCCGGTGATCGGCGGAACGCTGGTGCCTGCGGGCAAGTGGCCCGACGCGGTCGCTGTGCTCGGTCAAGGC
>JBBQJJ010000555.1:0-5063 GCA_038325805.1 Haliangiales bacterium | reverse complement strand
AGGTTGGTCTGCTCGATGGCGTCGCCGAGATACTCGAGGCTGCTCTGGATGTACTGCATCGGCGTGTTGATCTCGTGCGCGACGCCCGCCGCGAGCCGACCGAGGGCCTCGAACTTCTGGAGCGCGCCGAGCTCGAGCTGGAGCCGGCGCGCGACCTCGCTAGCGACTCGCTGCTCGAGCTCATCCATCTGGTGTGCGAGTGCGCGGCCTCGCGCGGCCTTGTCGCCGAGACAGGCCGCGAGCTGACGAACCTCGATCGGATCGAACGGCTTGCGAAGGATGACGAGTTGATCGCGGTGCGGAATCCTGTCGAGGATCTCGTGCCAGGTGTACATCGAGTGCGCGGTGCACAGCACGATCTCGAGATCGGGCTGGATCTTCCACAGCTCGACGGCGGTCTGCACGCCATCGATTCCAGGTGGCATGTGGATGTCGATGAACGCGACCGAGAAGGCCTGACCGGCGAGCTTCGCAGCCCTGCACTGCTCGACACCGTCGTGGCCCTGCCGGGCGTAGCTCATCCGGTAGCGATTCACCTGCGCGGTGGGCTTGGCTGCGCTGGTATCGCCCAGGGCGAACGCGAGCTCGTCGAGCGTCGCGTCGACCTCATCGTGGCGGGGATCCAAGAGCGTCGCGAAGTTCGCGAGGATCGCTTCTTGGTCGTCGATCACCAGCACGCTGGGAGTGGTCATGCTGTCTCCTCGATCGGAACCGTCAACGTGAACCGAGCACCCTGTCCGTCGCCTTCGCTCTCCACCCCGAGTGCGCCGCCGAGCTGTCGTGCGGTGAGCGCGGACGAGTGCAACCCGTAGCCGTGACCCTGGGGCTTGGTCGTGAAGCCGGCGCTGAACACGCGCTGCAACTGGGCCTCCGCGATGCCGACTCCGTTGTCGGTCACCGAGATCGCGAGACGATGACCACCGCGGGTGACGACGATCTGGATCTTGGGATTCGCACGGCCCGTCACTGCATCGCGAGCGTTGGAGATCAAGTTGACCAGGATCTGCAGGACGCGATGCCTGTCGATCTGGATCGCGTCGTCGAGCTGCCGAGCGATATCCACCGTCACCGCGATGTCGCGGCGGCGCTGCGGCGGACAGCCGAGCTCGATGGCTTCGTTGATCAGCGCGGGCACCCTCGTCGACTCAACCACGCTACGCACGCGAGCATAGGCATTCTGCATCGAGACCACGCGCTTGATGTGCTCGACGTGCCCCGCCAGCCCCGAGAGATCTTTCACCGCGTCGCGTTGGTACTGCGCGAACGCCTCGGCGACCACCCCGACGTAGTTGCGGGTGACCTCGAGCTTCTCCTTGTCGAGCGACGGCGCCTTGCCGAGCAACTCGTGAAGCTTGACGAGACGTTCGACCGGCATCCCTGACGTGCGCTCGCGCAGCAGTTCGAGCGACACGTTGACCGACGTCAACACGTTACCGACGTTGTGCAGCACGCCTGTCGCGACCTCTGCCATGCCGGCGTGGCGAGACGCAGCCACCAGCTCTGCTTGGCTCTCGTGATGGACCTTCTCGAGCATCGCGCGAAGTGACGCCGCGAGCTCGGTGATCTCGTCGCCGCCCTCCACTTCCGGCATCACCGGCGGCAGCTGACCATTCGCGATCTTGCGCGCGGTCCTGCTGAGTGCGCGGATCGGCCGCACGACGATTGCCGCGAACACCAGCGTGCCGAGGAGCCCGACGGCGAACACCAGCGCCGACGTCAACGCGACGGTCTCGCGCGCCTCCGCCTGTTGCTCCGCAAGCTGCGCGAGCGAGAAGCCGAGGTGCAACGTTCCCTTGCCGTCGTTCCGACCGTGGATCGGTACGTTGACGACGAGAAGATCGCCCGTCTGTTCCACCATCCTGTCGTCGTGCCACGTGTACACGGCGGGAACACTCGCATCGTGCCAGGTCGCAAACAGGCGGCGGTTTGCGCCTCGAACGATCGCGAACTGTGCGTCGGGTGTCTCGTCGAGCCAGCCGAGGATCGACTTCGCGTTGTCGGCATCGTCGAATTCGATGGCGGGGCCGAGCGCCGTGGCCATCACCTGCGAGAGCGAGATCGCGCGTTGCTCCGTCTGGGTGCGAGCTTGCTCGGCCATCCGCGCCGGGAAGAACACGATCATGAACACGCCGATCGCCGCGAGCAGCGCGCCGAACAGCACCACCATCCGGAAGCCGAGCGAGCGGCGAGTCACGGCGCGTCCTCGACGATCTTCGCGAGCTGCAGCAGTCCTGCGCCGAACCTCGCACCTTCGGCTCGCGAGGCCTCGAGGTTGATCAGGATCTCGTCTCGCTCTTGCCGGGGAACCGATGCCACCGACAGACCGCTACGCAGCGCGCGTTCAGATCCGAAGGAGATCGTGCGCCGCGCCCGCGTCTCGGTGCGGATCTCGCCGACCTTGGCATCGAGATCACTGGTCACGATCACCGCGTACGCCGCGTGTTTGTGCAGCGCCTCGCCGAACGCCTTGCGCGTGGTGTAGTCGATCGCGACGAAGCGTACGCTGCGGCCGCCGACCTTCACCTTCGGCACACGCGAGAACCCTGCCTGCCAGCGATCGCGTTCGTCGCGAGCAGTGGCTCCGGAGACCACCGCGATCGTGACCGGACCTTCCGTGCGATCCGCGAGGGCCTTGTCGTAGGACAGGATGCGGAGTGCGATCAGCACCTGACGCGCGCTCGCCTTGGCCTCGGCATCGGTCGGCTCGGCGTGTGCCGCCGACGCGAGCAGGAGGAGCACGGCGATCGCGATGCGCATCACGGCAGCTCCAGGCGCAGGCGAGCCCACACGATACGCGGGTCGTGTGGAATCACCGCTTCGCGATGCTCCTCGCTACCGGGGTCGCCACTCCGTTGGTCGAACACGTTGCTGATGCCGAGGGTCAGGTCGAGGCGCTCGACGACCTTGTTGATCGTGAGCGCGACGTTGGTCATGAAGTACGGCGGCAGCTCGACTCCGCCCACCGACAGCCGCTTGTTGACGTACCAGCTCTCGACACCGACGATGCCGCGACCGCTGGCGAATGGCACGACGAGTGTCAGGTTCGCGAGCGACTGTGGCGAGTTTGGCGGGGTCGCTCCCTCCTCGTTGCGGGTCTTGAGGCGCGTGTAGGTCGAGCGCAACCGCAACTTGTTCCAGCGACCCTCGAGCTCGGCCTCGACACCGTGCGACCGCAAGCTGCCCGCGTTGTCGAACGTGGTTGCAACGCCATCCTGGTCCGATAGCAAGATCAGATTGGTGACGTTCTGCCGGAACGCGACGACGACCAAGCGGACGTGCGAGCTCAGGTAGTGCTCGACGCTGACCTCGCGCGTCTCACTGTTCTCGGGTCCGAGCGTGGAGGGCTCCTTGCCCGTGACGCCGCTGCCGAAGAACTGCTCGTAGAGGTTCGGAGCGCGGTGGCCGCGGGAGAGCGATGCGCGAAGCCGGCCGAGGCTGTCACCGTCGAGGACGACGCCGAGCTGCGGGTTGAACACCGCGCCGATGCCATCCGGGTAGTAGTCACCACGACCGGCGACGAAGCCGACCACGTGATCGAACGCGCGGGCACTCGCGTGGCCGAAGATCGCGGCGCGATCGACACGGTCCGTCCGGTCGAACGACACCTCGCGCTCGTCGCCGATCACGTCCGCGTTGAACTGGCGACCGGTCGCACGCCGCGCTTCGACACCACCACCGACCTCGAGATCGCTGAGGTAACGACCGAGCTTCTCGCGCTTGAGCCGGCCGCGCGCCTCGGCACCCCACCACGTGGTGTCGGCACCGTCGTCGTTGAAGCCAAGCGTGGGCTGCGTCTCGGCCGCGGCCGGATCCGCGTAGAGGTACGGATACTTGCCGGTGTACCCGTAGTGATCGCCAGTGAGTCGCAGCACGAGGTCTCCGCGCTCGGAGCTCTTCGCGTACTCGAGGTCGCTGTAGAACCGATGGTCGATCGTCGCGACCGGTTGGCCGATCACCGTGCTGTACGACGCGGTAGGGGTTTCCTTGCTACGCCAGCTAGCGAACGTGCGGAAGGCCAGCCCGCGCTTCTTGATCGCCGCGAACACCGCCCCGGTCTCCTCGCCGTCGGCGCCGCGCACGACGCCGTTACACGGTTGGGCGTTCCCCGACCGGCCGATACACGGCTCGCCGGTGTTGGCCAGCTCCGGCAGGTAGATCGCCGAGAGGCCAGGATCTCTCGAGTACCCGCCGGCGATGAACAGATCGTAACCGCCGCGCACCAGACCGTAGCTCGCCTGAACGTCCTCGCCGCGCGGTGCGACCTGTCGCGATTCGCGGGATCCTCGAAGGACTCGGCGGTCGCCCGCACCGTGCTCGTGACGTTGATCCCGGGCTTGGTCGCGCCGCTCGCGGTGACGACCTGGATCGCTCCGAGCAGTGCACTCTCACCGTGCACCGACCACGCACCGCCGCGGATCATCTCGATCCTCTCGACGGCGATCATCGGGATGCCGAGCTCTGCGCCGGTCTGACCCTGGCCGTAGATCGGGTCGTTGATACCGTGGTTGTCGATCGACAGCGCGAAGCGCGTGTTGTAGTCCCCCGGCAGGCTGAACCCGCGGGTTCCGAGGTAGCTGTAGTTGCGATCGTTCGTCGTGTAGATGCCGCGCATGCCGCGCAGGGCATCACCGAGCGTGCGATAGCCAAAGGCCTGGATCAGATCGGCGTCGGTCGTCGACACCGGGATCGGTGAACCGCCCGGCCTCTGCGCGTAGAGCGAGGCCGAGGTCACCGGTTGCTCGAGCAACTCCGAGAGCGACAGGTTCTCGATGTCCTCGATCTGCTCGAGCTCGACCTCGGCGCGCGCCTCCTGGCTCCTCAACAGGAGTCCCACGCACAGGGCCGCACGCAGTCGCATGACGGCTGGTTCGACCGTTCACGCCAAAATAGTTAGGCCGAACACCAAGTCAGCGAACCGCGAACGTCATCCGGATCGTCGTCGTCCGGAGCAGCTCGCGAAACGCACCGTTGCGGATGTCCGGCCAACCGCCGGTCCAGACGGAGGATTCACCGTCTCGCTTGGGATCGATCCCGGCCGCCTCGAGTGCGCCGAGCTGGCGCAG
>JBBQJJ010000554.1:0-5080 GCA_038325805.1 Haliangiales bacterium | reverse complement strand
GAACACGATCGCCACACCGGCGGGCATATACGCCTGGAGCTGCAAAGCGAGCGCACTATATCGCCGCGCAACTGCGAATCAACGTGGCTGAGCCGCGATTTACGGTGGGCGATCGCCCGGTTAGCGCGATGTTCTCGGTCGGGGAACCGTTCCGCGTCAACGCGCCGCACCCGCCACCTCGTCAGTCGTCGCCGAACAGCTCCGAGACCTGGATCTCGATGGCCTCGAAGGGCTCCGCGCGGACGGTCTGTCCAGCGGCGGCGCGCAGCACAACGATGTAGCCATCGGGCGACCAACGGTGGACGAGCAGGATCCTCTCGTTGGCGTCTAGCAGCCAATAGTGGGGCACGTGTGCGTCGTGAAGTGTGGACGGCTTGATCACGTAGTCGCGCTTCTTGTCGGAAAGGACTTCGCACACCCAGTCGGGACGTGCGGTGACTGGAAACTGGCTCGGACGTTCAGCGTGGCTCTCGCGACGAAAGCCGGAGAGGTCGTGTTCGTACACCTCGCCAGCCGGATAACGCAGGTGAACGTTCACGCAGATCCACCAACCGCCCAGTCTGTTCTTCGAACTGCCGGCACTGTGGTTAAAGGGCGCGACAGCTTCCATCACGCCAGCAATCGCAAATCCATGCGACGGCCCGCTCGCATCCTGTTCGGGCAAGTCGCACGCCTTCTCGACAATCTCGCCGTCGATGATCTCCAGGGTCTTCCCGGTAGCTTCCATCTGGGCGAGCAACTCCTCGACGGTCGCGCGTTTCTTTGGCGGGATGGGAGCACTCACGACGGACATGGTAGCACCGAGGCAGCAAGCCCGATGCCGACGAATATCGACGACAACTGCGCAAGAACACTCGCGCGGTCGTCCGGTGTCCGTCCGGGTTTCGGACGCTCTGTCCGGTCTTCGGACTAGAGATTCGCTTGCGCGTTGCGGAGCGCGTCTTCGAGCGCGAACACCATGTTCTCGTTCATGTCGACGAGATAGATGGTCTCGGGGTTCGGCCGGCGGTGGGCGCGAATCTCCTCGACGATCGCGCGCGCGGCCTCGTCGATCGGGACGCCACCGAGGTCGGTGCCGATGCCGGGGATCGCGATGACCTTGAAGTTGTTGCGGTCGGCCGCGATCAGCGCGGCGCGAGCGGCGCGGCGCACGTTCTCGGCGGGGACCGTCATGCCTGGCTCTTCCATCGTCGGAACGTGGATGACGTTCTTCGCGGGGAGCTGACCGGCGGTGGTCACGATGGCGGCACCGATCGCGATCGGTGCGGCCTGCATCGCAGCCTGCTGGATCACGTCGCCACCCTGCCGACGCAGCGCGCCGCCGATCCCCCCACCCATGATGCCGAGCGAGTTCGCCGGGTTGACGATCGCGTCGACCGGCATCGTCCAGATCTCTGCGCGCGCTACGTGGACCTGCATCTGGGGCTCGTAGCACAGGAGGCTCCTGAACGTAAAGCATCGCTGCACTTTCAACTGCTTGGCTGTGCTGTCCGTCCGGTCGCGAAGAACGCGCCGAGCGTCGCCCCGAACGAGCGGCGGAACTCGTCGGTCGTGGGGGGCGAGTGGAGGCAGTTCTCGAGGAGCTCCTCGCGACAGTTCGGGAACAGCACGCGCGCGCGCTCGAGCAGGGCACTGCCGGGGAAGCTGACGTCGCGATCGGCGGCGACGACGAACGTAGGTGCGGCGAGGTTCGCGAGCTCCTCCGGCTTCGCGAGCATCGGCACGCGCATGCCGAAGTTGTAGCTGCGGAACGCGTCGCCGAGGTACGGCCGCCAGAGCGCATCGTCGGGGGTGGTCAACAGGTTCCTCGTGAACTTCGCGAGCCGCTTCTCCGATGGAAACATCCGGTACATCGTCATCGGCCACGCGAGCTTGGTGAGCCCGGCCCATGCCGAGCCCTTGACGATGCCGGCCGGCACGAGCAGCGCGAGATGAGTGATCCGCGACGGCGCAACGACGGCGAACCGGGTCGCGACGAAGCCGCCCCACGACACGCCGAGCAACGCGAAGCGCTCGAGCTTCAGCTGATCGACGACCTCGACCAACCACTCGCCGTACTCGTTGTTCGACACCGACGGGCGTGCATCGGCGCTCTTCACCGACTGGCCGACGACATCGACGGAGTAGACGCGGAAGTGAGCGAGCAGGTGCTCGAGCTCGAGGAGCAAGTGCGAGGAGCTCGCGAGCGCGCCGTGCAGGATTACGTCGTCGACGGGATCTCGAGTCCGTGCGTGCTCCAGGGGCGCGACGCGATCCTGCGCGGCATGCGCCGCTCGCTCGACGGCTTCGATCGCAAGATGGATCAGCGGACGATCGTCCTCGACACGCCTCTCGCCGAGATGGGCGATCGTGTGACGCTCGTCGGCTGCGTGCGGTATCAGCGCGCGAGCTCGCCACCGGTGGAGCTGCGCGCGACGATCGTGGCGACCTATGTCGATGGCCGCATCGCGCATCTCCACGACACGTTCCAGCTCGATCGCCCCGCGTTGCACTGGCTGCGCACGCACGCGGCCGATCTCGACGCCTCGTACGCGTAGCCCAGGCAGCGTCCGGAATGAAAAAAGCTCCGATCGCTCGGAGCTTCTCGTCAGCTCAGAATCGAGTTACGCGCAGGCCTTCTCGAGCTCGGCTTCGACCTTGGTCTCGTCCCACTTCTTGGCGACGGCGAGCTCCTTGACGATCAGCTGCTTCGCGTTGTCGAGCATCTTGCGCTCGCCGAACGACAGCACCTTCGACGACTTCAGCCGGTACAGATCGCGATAGACCTCGGCGACGTCGAACAGCGAGCCCGTCTTGATCTTCTCCATGAACCCGCGATAGCGGCGGTTCCAGGTCTGCTTGTCGATGTGGACGTCCTTCTCGCGCAGAATATCGAAGACCTCCTCGATCTCTGCGGACGTAGCGACCGGACGGAGCCCGACCTGATCGGCCTTCTCCTTCGGAACGAGGATCTGCATCCCCGTCGCGAGCACCTTCAAAACGTAGAAGGAGCACACCGTGGTGTTGATCTCCTTCTTCTCGATCCCGATGACCTCGGCAACGCCGTGCGCGGGATAGACGGCTTTCTCGCCAATTCTGAAGTCATTACTCATTACGTGAAGTCTCCTGAGGTGTTCGTGGCGAGCGGTTTCGCACTGCGCTGAGCAATGCTGGGACCACTTGTTGCCACCTGGGCGTTGTCCGGTAAAACCGGTTGGGTTTCTTAGCGTTGCCTAGAGAAACTGAAGTTTGATTCAACACCGGGCATGCGCCAAGGTGTCACACCGGGTATTTCAACCGAACGCTTCATGTGAGGAGCGTTTCGGGACCTTTCCCAACGGTAGGCGGAGGATATCAACCTCGACGACGATCGCCAGCGTAAAGATCGATACGGCAACTGGCATGGCCGGCCGATTACGAGATTTCAGGGGGTTAAAGAACCCAACGTACGTGCCAGTCGATGGGCTCTGATAGGCTCGTTCGGGCCGTGCGGGGTTCGATCGGGCAGATCTTGATCCACCAGGGTGTGATCGACGCCGGTACGCTGTCCGATGCGCTGGCTCGTCAGAGCGGTCGGCATCCGGTCGCGAGCGAGCTCTACGCCCTTGGCTATGCGAGCGAACGCCAGCTCGCCACGGCGCTGTCGGCGCAGACCGGGTGGCCCGCGATCGTGCTCGACGAATCGACGATCCGCCTCGACGTGCTCGAGCACGTGTCGCTCGAGTGGGCACGGATCTTCTCGGCGATGCTGGTCTACGAAGACGCGACCACGATGATCGTCGCGGCCGCGCGTCCCGAGGATGCGATCGTGCCCGCGCGCGCGCTCGGCGCAGGGCGCGGCAAGAACGTCGAGCTGCGGATCGCTCTCGACATCACGCTCGCGCGCACGATCCGCGTCGGCTTCCGGAAGTGGAAAGACGGCGAGCGCTACCTCGCGGGTGCGGAGGCGGATCGCAGTGGCAAGCCGGCGCTCGCGATCGTCCATCCCGACGGGGGAGAGGACGAGCATCGCCGCGCACAGCGCGCACTCGCCGAGGAGGCCGCACGTGCGATCGAGCGCCAGGACGAGATGCCCGAGGAGCATGGCTCCCCGAGCACGATCAACTCGATCACCGGCGACTGGGGATCGACGACGGCGACGTCGCGGCAGGACCACGACGCGGCGGAGGAACGCACGGAGATCGTCGCGCAGGAGCTCGACCGCGGGCCCGAGGACAACCCGACGCTCCCGGGAGGTGCACCGCACGCGCTCGTCGTCGATCCGGATCCCCCGGGACGCATCCAGCTCGTCGCCGAGCTCGAGCGACTCGGCTACTTGTGTCAGGCGGCGTCCACCGGCCCGCAAGCGGTCGATCTGCTGACGCAGATGCCGTTCGATATCGTGTTCGCCGACATCGCGACGCCCGATCTCGACGGCCTCAAGATGTGTCGGGCGATCAAGCGGAGCCGTCGGTTGTCGCGCGCGAAGGTGGTCGTCACCACCTCGGTGGTGGACAGCGGCCAGATCCCCGACGAGCTCCTCGCACGTGCGGGTGCGGATGGCTATCTCGAGAAGCCGCTCGATGCCCGACGCCTGCATCGCTTGCTCCGCGATCTGTCTCCCGAGGAGCGCGCGGATCACGAGGGCCTGCTCGCCGACGCACTCGGGCGCTATCACGTCGGCGACATCGAGGGTGCGATCGCGCGGCTACGCGGTGCCCTCGTCAATGATCCGGCGAGCCCGAAGCTGCACTTCATGCTCGCGAACATGCTGCAGCGCGCCTCGCGCTATCTCGAGGCCGTCGACGAATACGAGGCCGTGGTCGAGCTCCAGCCGACGTACTTCCCTGCGCTGACGCGGCTCGCGTATCTGTACTTTCGCTCGGGGCTGCACGCCCGCGCGGTCGAGACCTGGCGGCGAGCGCTGCCCGTCTGCGAGGACCAGGCGCTGCGCCGGAACATCGAGCTGTTCATGCGCAAGCTGGTCGCGGATATGTCGAAGAGCGACGGGCTCTGATCAGACCAGGGTGCCCGGATTCATGATCCGGTGCGGGTCGAGCGCGTCGCGCAGCGCGGCGAGGTAGGTGTCGAGCTTGACCTGGCGCGCACCGAGGAGCCACGC
>JBBQJJ010000553.1:0-5089 GCA_038325805.1 Haliangiales bacterium | reverse complement strand
CAAGGAAGTCATCGAGGCTCGCAACCAGCTCGACACGCTGGTCTACGGCACGCGCAAGCTGGTGTCGGAGAACGGCGCGAAGATCAGCGATACCGACAAGATGATGGTCGAAGAGGAGCTCAAGTCCGCGGAAGAGGTGCTCGAGCGCAACAAGGATGCGTCGTCGCCGGACGAGCTCCGCAGCTCGTTCGAGAAGCTCCAGGCCGCGGCGCACAAGCTCGCCGAGGCCATGTACAAGCAGTCCGGGGGCGATGCCCCCCCGTCGGATGACCAGGGTGGTCAGGCCGAGCCTTCGAAGGACGACGTGATCGACGCGGAGTTCGAGGACAAGAAGTAGCTCGCTGGGCTCGTCGGTGGCAGCGACCACTCGAGACCACTTTCGCGCCGTCGCGGGTGATCCACTCGCGGCGGCGTATTCGCGTATCGATGTGTTCCTCGACGAGATCGCGACGGTCAACGCCGGGGTCTACTCGAGCCGCCTGAACGTCTGCGGCTACGAGACCGGCGCGGCGCTCGTCGCGGCGCCCGACGCCGAGCGCTCGGAGACGGCCGCCGCGTCGTTGATCAGGTACACCATGAAGCGTCGCACGTACCGCGGCGGGGTGTTCTCGGCGGGGGACTACTCCGTCGAGGACTACCAGAACTGCGTCGAGCGACTGGCCCAAGCCTTACTGCGCAAGCGGATCGCGTTCGCCGATGCGATGCTGGTGCGGCTGCTCGACGAGGTTGCTGACTACGCCGCCGACAACGTGCGCAGCTACCCGATCAAGGGCCTCCTCACACAGCTCGAGCACCACGCGAAGCGGGTCGGCTTGTCGGTCGCGTATCGAGAACGGCTCGAGCTCATGCTCGCAGCGCTCGAAGCCGAGCGACTACGGTATGCACCGCAACCACTGCCCCAGATCTGTCGAGAGACGACGCGTCGGGTCAAGGCCCTGCTGGACGGCATCGCTGCCGTGCCTCGCAGGCCAACCGCCCCGACGTCGATCGTGACGCCGGCGTCCAAGAAGAAGCCGATCAAGAAGCCGATCAAGAAGCCGCGAGCGCGCTGACGCCAGGGATTTTGACCGGCCGAAGAGCATCGACTTCGTCCCGCGGTGGTGGCGATGCATACTGGCTGGGTGCGGCTCGCCGGTTTGCTCGCAGTCCTGCTAGCCGCGGCCGGCTGTGCGGAGCTCGGCGTGATCAGCGACGGCACCAGTGTCTCGATGGGCAAGCCGCAACACGGGTGGTTGATCGGCGGCGCGAAGATCCCCGACCGGGGCGAGGGCTTCTTGACGCGCGAGATCTGGAAGAACCGCGGTGTTCGCTACGGCACCGACGAGATGGTCGATCTGCTGACGGCGGTGTCGCGGAGGATGGCCACGAAGGTCAAGCAACGCCTGGTGATCGCCGACATCTCCAAGAAGCGCGGCGGCGAGGCACGCGAGTGGCACGCCTCGCACCAGAGTGGTCGCGACGTCGACCTGCTCTATTACGTGCGCGACAAGTCCGGCAAGCCAGTCGAGCCCGATGCGATGCGCGTGTTCGACGCCGCGGGTAACGCGAAGGACGGCAGCGGGTACACCGTCGACGTGCCGCGGATGTGGATGTTCGTGAAGGAGGTGCTGACCGCGCGCGAGGCGCCGGTGCAGTGGATCTTCATCTTCCAGCCGCTCGCCGATCGGATCGTCGCGTACGCGATCGAGCAGAAGGAACCCGAGGCGCTTGTCGCGAAGGCGAAGCGCGCCCTCAAGCAGCCAGGCAACGGCGCACCGCACCACGATCACATGCACGTGCGGATCTACTGCTCGAAGGCCGATCTCGCGTACGGCTGCCTCAATATCGGGCCGATGGACCTGATGATCGAGCGCGATGCCGAGCACGCGAACCCCGAGCTCGAGAACATGGGGCGCCGGCTACGTCGTCCCAGCGATGGTCTTCGTTAGCGGGGGCAGGGACCGATCGGCGATTCGCGGGGCGGGATCGGGGTGGCGACGCCGGCGTCGTTGTCGGTGACGGTGACCATGGCATCCTCGAGCGCGGCATCGGCGATCTCGACGGCGGCATCGGTGCTCCCCGGGGGCGCGGCGGACTCGGCGGCGGTCAGCACCTGCAGGGTGCGGAGCGCGGTGTCGAACGGACGAACGTGAGCGGCGCGCAGGTCCGCCGTCGGTGCCGACAGCACCAACGACAGCGCGCGATCATCGGTGACCGCGATGGCCTGGCGAAGGAACCGCCGGGTGTCGTCGTACTCGAACCACACCGAGGATAGGCCGGCGGCCTCGTTCTCCTTGGGACCGAGCTGAGACGGACCGACCTTCATCCGGACCGCGGTCAGCTTCTCGCGGAGTGCGCAGGCGTACTTCGCCGTGTTTGTCGTCAGGTTTCGGCAGGCGCTCGGCCACGAACAGTAGAGCTCGCGCGTGAACGGCTCCGACGTCAGCAGGATCTGGCCGGGCGGTTGGTTGTGGATCATCGAGGCGAGCAGCCCGGGGTAACTCGGATGCTCGCTCGCGCACCAGCCGCGCGGGATCACGATGCGCACGCGGTCGCTTCGCGACGTGAAGACCTGCGTCGGTCCCTGGAGCGGACAGCCCTTCGGATCGAGGTCCGCGTCCGCGCGATTTCCGACGAGGAATCCGAGCGCGATCACGAGCGCGGCGAGGAGCGCGAGCGCGGCGAGCAGCGACGAGAACCGACTCACGAGGCGGTGACCTTAGTGCGACCGCGAGGTGCTTGAAAGCGTCGGCGTCACTCCGGATTCGCTCACTTCACCTGAACAGGAGCCCAGTTATAAAGTTCCATACTTCGCTCGTAGTCTTGTTGACCGACTACATTCACGCGAATATTGTGACGATACTTCGTCGGACATTGGTTCTTCCCAATTCTCACGAAAGTAACTAGCGACCAGACGGGGCTACGCACGCAGGACCGATGACGAACCACTCGAGGGAGTGAGTCGTCGACGGTGCGAGCACCACGTCGTGTCGATCCGCCTTGTCCTCTGAGGAACCTGATTTGCTGAACCAACACCAACGACCGCGTGCTGATGCCGCTCCGAACGGGACCGTCGTTCCGTTCCGCCCGCATCGGCAGCCCGCGTCGATCGACGTCGCTCATCGCCACGATGACGATGACTCGGTCAGCGCGAAGGGTCGCTCGACGAGCCGCTCGTCAGTGCTCGGCGAAGAAGAGCTCCGCGCGATCGAAGGTCTCTACGCGGACGGCGTCAGCGCGGTGCAGATCGTCGACGTCTTCACGACGCGGGGGATCAAGTTCAGCGAAGCGAGCTTCCGTAAGTACGTCCAGCAGGGACTGCTGCCGCGGAGCAAGCGGATCGGCCGCAAGGGCAAGCACCGCGGCTCGATGGGCGTGTATCCGCCGAAGACGATTCGCCGGATCAACACCGTCAAGCAGCTGATGGCGGACGGCCACACGATCGAAGAGATCCAGGGCCAGTTCCTGCTCTACACGGACCTCGCCGAGGGCGTCGAAGAACACCTCACCGAGCTGCTGTCGCGCCTCGCGGCCGACATCGAGAGCTCCGACCTACCGAACAAGGCGCAGCTCGAGCGCGAGCTCGACAGCGCACGCAAAGACGGTGACCGCGTCGTCGAGAAGCTCTCCGAGCTGACTCGCAAGGTCGCCGCACCGAAGACCGATCGACTCAGACTCGCCGGCGCCGCGGGGGGCGCCGAGGATCTGCTCTGACAACTCAGCCGCACCGAGGGGACCACCATGAGCAACGACGATAGCGACCGCGCAGAAGACCTGGATCAGGACCTCCCCATCATCGAGGGGGCCGACGACAGCGGCAAGGATGATGAAGATTGTGAGGATGACGGGATCGCGGAAGGCGAGGGCGGAGACACGCCCGAGATCAGTCGAAAGATTCGCCGTCGTCGCCGCCGGACGCGGCCGCGGAGCAAGACGATCGCGATGAAGCGACTGACGCGCGAAGAGCTGCGCGTCGGCGCCGCGATGTATCCGCCCGTCGATATCCCGCGCCCGACCGCGCGCTCGCAGTGCCAGCAGGAGATGCGCCCGTGCCCGTGGGTCGCGTGCAAGCACCACCTCTATCTCGACATCAACCCCGAGACCGGTTCGATCAAGATCAACTTCCCGGATCTCGAGCCGTGGGAGCTCAAGCACACCTGTGCGCTGGACGTCGCCGAGCGTGGCGGTATCACGCTCGAAGAGGTCGGCGAGATCATGAACCTCACCCGCGAGCGCATCCGCCAGGTCGAGGTGCGTGGTCTGCTCAAGTTGAAGATGGGCTCGCCGTCCCCCGACGAGCTTGGTGCCGAGCTGCTCGCCGGCAAGAAGATCGAGATCAACTAGCTCACCCTACGCGCGTGCGCAGTATGATGACGCGCAGTGCGTTTGCTGCTCGCGGTAGTGGCGCTCGTTGCGTGCGAGCGAGCGGAGCCCCCGCCACCCGCTCCTCGTGACACGACTTCCGATGCCTCGGTGGATTGCCCTCGTCCAACCGAGGTCGCTGCACGCATCGCGGCCCTCGACCGCTGGGGTGCTTAGGAGCGCTCGACCAAGCGAGCCGAGAGCCCTTTCGAAGCTCGGCTCGAGCTCACCCGCGGCTACGTCGACCTCGAGATGGCCTACGGATTCGCGCGCCTCGGCAAGCGCGATCTGGCGACCGAGCTGCCGCCCACCCGTGGATGCTCGGTTCGCACACGCTGACCGAACGTTTGCAGATGCTCGACGAGCTCGTGCTCGCCTATCAGCAAGCGCCGACGCAGCGCGGTCTCGCCGGCATCGCGAAGCTCGGTCCGTACTACTCGAGGATGAGCGATAGCTTCGGCACCAACCCCCACTTCAGCCTGCCGCGGTGCACTTCAACTCGACGATGGTTCACGGAATCATCGGCGACTGAGGTGTGGTAAACGCGCGGCATGATAGCGATCCGGCGTGCCCTGGTCTCGGTGAGCGACAAACGCGGCCTGGTCGAGCTCGGTCGGGTCCTCGCGGATCTCGGCGTCGAGATCCTGTCGACCGGTGGCACGGCCTCGGCGCTGTCGGCGGCGGGACTCGCCGTCAAGCAGGTGTCGGAGCACACCGGCGCGCCCGAGATCCTCGACGGTCGCGTCAA
>JBBQJJ010000552.1:0-5115 GCA_038325805.1 Haliangiales bacterium | reverse complement strand
CGGTACTCGCCACGCGCGCCGCGAAGCAGATGCTCCTGTCCGATCGGGCTCTCCTCACCCGCGGCGAGGAACGCGCCTGCGAGCACCGCGTTGCGAATGTTCGCGCCCGACAGATCTTCGAACTCCGTCGCGAGCTCGTCGAGATCGAGCACTCCATAGTCCGCGCGGTCGCTCAGCATCTGCTTCCACAGCCGCAACCGCTCGTCGTATTCGGGCGGACCGAACGTGATGTGCGCGGCGAGCCGGCGACGCAGTGCGGGATCGATGCTGGCGTCGAGGTTGGTGGTCAAGATCACGACGCCGCCGAAGCTCTCGACGCGCTGGAGCAGGTAGTTGACCTCGAGGTTCGCGTAGCGATCGACGGCAGACTTGACCTCGGCGCTGCGCTTCGCGAACAACGCATCGGCCTCGTCGAACAGCAGCAGGGCGTGCCCGGCCTCGGCGGCATCGAACACGCGCGCGAGCTGCTTCTCGGTCTCACCGACCCACTTCGAGACGATCTTCGAGAGATCGATCTGGTAGAGGTCGAGCGCGAGCTCCTTCGCGATCAACCCGGCGACCATGGTCTTGCCGGTGCCCGGTGGTCCCGCGAACAACGCCGCCACACCGCTGCCGCGCGCGAGCTTGCGGCGGAAGCCCCAGCCGTCGAGGACGCGATGCGAGAACCGCACGCGGTTGACCAGCGCGAGCACGTCGTCGTTGGTCTCTGGCGACAGCACCAGCTCGCTCCACTCCTGCGTGACCTCGACGCGCCTGGCGAGCTCGCCGAGACGTTCGGCGATGTTGTCGCGGACGCCGGCCACGACATCGTCGAAGATGATCGTGTCTCGTCGCGCCGCTTGCGCGTGGCGCTCGGCGGAGCGTGTCGACTGCAGGATCGCACCTGCCCCGAACGCATAGCGGGCGGCGACCTCGTCGAGGTGGGTCTCGCTCAACGGCCCGTCACGCAGCGCTCCAGACCACAGCGCTCGTCGCGTCTTCGCGTCGGGCAGCGGCCAGTGCTGGCGGACGGTGGTGAGTGCGGTGGTGCCGAGATCGATCCCGAGCGTGCCGGCGGTGACCACCACGGGTCCCGCGAAGCTGCCGAGCAGCTGCGTGATGCCGAGCTTGATCTCTGGGGCGCTGTCGAGCGAGCCCCACGCGGCGTCGAGGTTCTCGAGTGCCGGGATCGCGCGGCGCAAGGCGGCTTCTCGGAGCAACGCCTGCACGGCCTCGAGTGCCGACTTCGATCCGACGCGCTCGAAATCGACAGCGACCATCGTGCGTGGCGCCGCAGCGCGCGCGAGGGCATGCGTCCGTCCGCTGCCGGGCGATCCGGTGACCACGACCACGACCTGCTCGTCGCGCGCGAACCACTCGGCGAGATGCTGCTGCACCTCGAGCTGCTCCGGTGACCACAACCCGTCGGTGGGGTTGGTGTACACGCCGCCCGCGATCGCGACCCACGGCTCGACATCGCTGGTCTCGCGCAGGTGATTCCAGATGCGCACCGGCACGCGCCACGCGGTACTCACCGTCGCGATCCCGCTCTCCTGCGGCACCAGGATCCCGGCGCGGCGCATCGGATGGTTCGATGCGAGCACCCGCAGCGTCTGCGCGACCGCGCGATCGTCGAGACGCCACAGCAAGGCATGACTCGCGAGCGAAAAGCCGGTGCCGGGACCGAACGCGGCGGCAGCATGCGCGGCGCACCGCGGGTCGAACGTGGTCGCCGCGATCCCCCAGACAAACCGCCACGCCTCGACGTCGCCGAATGGAGCGTCGGTGATCTGCAAGCTCGCCGGTGGTGGGATCACCTTGCCGTCGGCGACCTTGAGCACGTCGAGCAGTGCGTTGTAGATCACCGTCAGGTTGGCGTCGGGCACGCGGATGGAGTTAGCAACCATCGCACCACCGCCGAGCGCGTGGCGCAGCGAATGGGGCGCGCTCCCGTGCGTTGCTGGAGCCACGGTGTCGCCTGCCAGGATGCACTCGACACCATCGTAGCCAAAGGCCGCTCGCGAGCTGGCCGATCTTGTTACCTCCACGTGCCTCAGACATTCACGTAGGCGATGGGCTGATTCCCGCAGGGCTCGTCGACGGCACGTAGAAACGAACGATCGCACGGAGTTGTGAGATCGCCGAAGTCCGATCGTTGACAAACAGCACGACCGTTCTATTCTGGTCGCATGGCGAAGGGCGAGGAAACCAGAGCGGCGATCCTGTCGCGGGCCTTCGAGCTCGCGAACGTGATCGGCGTCTCCGGACTCACGATCGGCCGCCTCGCCGAGGACACCGGCCTGTCGAAGAGCGGCTTGTTCGCCCACTTCGGCTCGAAGGAAGCGCTCGAGGTCGCGGTGGTCGAAGAGGCCGCGCGACTGTTCGTCCAGGAAGTCATGGTCCCGGCGCTCGGTCAGCCCCGTGGCGAGCCCCGCGTGCGCGCCCTCCACGAGCACTGGATGAAGTGGGGCGAGCGCGAAGGTGGCTGCTTCTTCGTCGGTGCGAGTGCCGAGCTCGACGACCGTCCGGGCGCACCGCGCGATGCGCTGGTCCGCGCTAACAAGGATTGGGTCGACGCGATCACGACCGCCGCCCAGATCGCGATCACCGAGGGGCACTTCCGCTCCGACCTCGATGCGCGACAGTTCGCCTTCGAGCTCTACGGCATCATGCTCGCCGCGCACACGTTCGGCCGCTTCCTCCGCGAACGCGGCACCACGCGTCGCACGCGCGATGCGTTCGAGCGCCTGCTCGCCGCGTCCCGTCCCAGCCCGCGTTCGGATTCCTGACCTACCCAGGGAGATCACACAGCCATGCTCGATACGTCCAAAAATAGCACGACCGTTCGTTCTGGTTCCGCGGGAATCAACAAGGTGTCCCCTAGCCCGTCGACGCTGCGGCTCGTGCGCGCCGGTCTCCAGACCGCGTTCGCGTTGTCCGATGGACTCGGCGCCAGCCTCGCCGAGCGGCTGTTCACGTCGCCGCGTCGCCACGCTCGCCCGGAGCGCGAACGCACCATCCTCGCGACAGGACGACCGTTCGAGGTCGAGGTCCAGCTGCGATCGCCGCGCTGGGCTGGCGCGAAGACGAGGGTCGCTGCGTGGCGCTGGGGCAGTGGCCCGGCGGTGCTGCTCGTCCACGGCTGGGAAGGTCGCGGTTCCCAGCTCGGTGCGGTGATCGAGCCGCTCGTCGCCGCTGGTCTCTCGGTCATCGCGTTCGATGCGCCCGCGCATGGCGATTCACCGGGCAGCCGGCTGTACCTCACCGACCACGCCGATGCGATCGCCGACGTGGTCGCGGCAGTTGGACCGTTGCACGCCACGATCTCGCACTCGTTCGGTAGCGCCGCCGTGCTGCTCGCGCATGCGCGCCACGGCATCGATGCGCCGGTCAACGTGGCGATCTCGCCGAACGTGTTGATCGACGAAGCGGTCTCGCGCTTCGCGAAGCTGATCACCCTCGATGACGCCGAGCGCCGCGTGTTCGAAGGTCACCTCGCACGAGCGAGCGGCATCGGCCTCGACGCGCTCTCGGTGTCCGCATTGGTCACGCGTCGCGAGGCTGACCTGCTGGTGTTCCACGACCGCGACGACAAGGAAGTCTCGGTCATGCACGGTGCGGCGCTCGCCGCGTGGTGGCCGGGCGCCCGCCTCGAGCTCACCGAGGACCTCGGACACCGCAAGATCCTGCGCGACTCGAGCGTGATCGCCAAGACTGTCGCGTTCGTCCGCCGTGGCGTCCGCCCGCCGGTCTCCGACCTGGTTCGCGAGGTCGATCGCGCGTTGATCTCGGTCGACCTCTAACCGCTCCGAGCAGGGATAAGACCTCGATCTGATAGGCCTTCAGCGATCGTCGACGTGTGGGCTGGTTGACAGGTGAGTTTCCCGCTGGTACCCATGCACTCCCTTTCCGGGGTCTTAGCTCAGCTGGGAGAGCGCCAGAATCGCACTCTGGAGGTCAGGGGTTCGATCCCCCTAGGCTCCACGGAAACAGAAACGGTCTGCAGCGATGCGGGCCGTTTCTCTTTTCGGTCCCGCGAGCGGTGAACGCAGCCCGAGCAGCAAGGCGTCGCGATCGCACCTTTGTCGCCGCCGGCCCGCTGGTCTCTGGGGTTGGCTGATTCGAGGTCGCATACGGCACGTTCACTCACGTGGGTCGCCAGCTCGCTTGTCCGTGACCACAGGTCGCCGCGGTGCACGTGTCGACCATGATCCGAGCAACTCGCTATCGAGTAGCTCGCGATCGGCCGACAGATCCTCGTGCACCCTTCGAATGCCGAGGCCAGGCTGCGTGGAGACTCGTACCAGGTGGCTCGGGCAGCGACGGCTGGAGCGTTAGACGCCGGTCTTCGGCTTCGGGATCAGCGCGGGGTTCGAGCGCTGTTTCGCACGGAGCTGCTTCTTGAACCTGGTGTAGCGCAGGACCGACGACTCGCCTGGCTCGCGAGGCTCGCGGGTCACGGCGATCGTGAAGTCCGCCGTGCGCGACAGCTTCGTCAGCGCACCGTGCTCGAGCGCGAAGGCGACGCTGCAGGCGATCTGGAGCAACTTGGAGGTCGCGGTGTTCGGATCCTCATCGTCGGCAGCGGGATCCTCGAGGTCGCGCTCGACCTGCGCCTCGATGGCTGCGGCCGGGAACGCGTCGGTCTTGGTCAGCGGGATCGTGAAGGCGAAGGCACCGGGCAGGAAGCGCCCGCGCAGATCGTCGGCAGCGACCGGCTGCGCGTCGTTCTCCTTGGTGAGGTGCTGCTCGGTGTTGAGATGAAGCTGGACGGAGCAGCCGTCGTACGGCTCGACATCGAAGACCGCACCGTAGAACACCTCGTTCGGATGCTCGGCGGCAAGCGCCGCGAGTCCGGACGTGGCCTCGTCGAGCAGCACCTTCTCGATCGCGGTCCAATCGACCGACCTCGGCATCGGGAAGATCCTACTGCGCCGCGATCACCGACGAGAACTTCCTCGCCTCGGAAGCTTCGACGCCGGCGCGCTCGTCACGCGCTTCGCTACGCCGGGCTCTTCAATAAGAGGAGGTACTCGACGTTGCCGGCCGGGCCGGTGATCGGCGATTCCACGTGGTCACCCGCGGAGAAGCCGTTGGCGGCGGCCCAGGCGCGAACCTTGTCCACCGCGCCCTGCC
>JBBQJJ010000551.1:0-5144 GCA_038325805.1 Haliangiales bacterium | reverse complement strand
TTCGGACTTCGTTACAATCGTTGTTCCGGCGACCGTTAGAACGAACCCTCGACCGGTGCTGGGGCGACCGCAGCGCTCGCGAGTGCAGCGTGCCGGGGCCGCGAAGCAGGCGGACGGCAGCGCGAAGCGGCACCAAACACTTGCCTCCGGGTCACGGCTCGCCAATTCTCCCGCGGCATGCCTCACGTGGTGGTGATCGGTGGTGGAATTGGTGGGCTCTCGGCCGCGCACGAGCTGGTCGACCGTGGTTTCACCGTCGACGTCTATGAATCTCGGCCGGACTTCGGCGGCAAGGCTCGCTCGCAACCGCACGGCGTGGCGCCGCCGGGGAGGAAGCCGCTGCCCGGCGAGCACGGGTTCCGGTTCTACCCGCGATTCTACAAACACATCATCGATACGATGGCGAAGATCCCGGATGGCGCGGGCTTCGTCGTCGATCACCTGCAGTCCACCAGCGAAGCGGCGCTCGCGCTGATCGACAACTCCACCTGGTACAAATTCAACCGCAAACAGGTCGGCACGCCGTACAACCTGATCGAGACGCTCGAGCTGTTCTTTCAAGAGCTCGACTTCGACGCCGAGGACATCAGCGTCTACGTGTCGAAGCTCCTCGAGTACGCGACCAGCTCCGACGAGCGTCGCGAGGGCGAGTACGAGAACATCTCGTGGTGGGAGTACCTCGACGCGACCGCGTACTCGGAGGGGTTTGCAAAATCGCAGCGCGGCATTCCACGCATGATGGTCGCGATGGATCCGGTCGTCGGCTCGGCGCGAACGATCGGCACGATCTCGATGCAGTTGTTCGCGGACTTCGGCGCCACCGGCGGTCACACCGACCGCACGATGGGCGGCCCGACGACGCAGATGTGGATCGATCCATGGATCGCACATCTCACGACGAAAGGCGTCGGGCTGCACCTCGGCGAGACCTGCACCGGCCTCAACGTCGCCGGCGGCAAGATCAGTGACGTCACGTTCTCCGGCGCGGGCACCGTGACCGCGGACTACTACGTGCTCGCTGTTCCGCTCGAAGCGGCGATGCAGCTGATCACGCCGGCGATGGGTGCGCTCGATCCGGCGCTCGACAAGCTACGGCTCGAGGACGTCGACAAGCTCGCGTCGTGGATGGTCGGCATCCAGTACTACCTCTACGAGGACGTGCCGATGGTGCGCGGCCACCTGTTCTTCCCCGATTCACCGTGGGCGCTGACCGCGATCAGCCAACCGCAGTTCTGGCGCAAGCTCGGCTTGTTCCGGAGGACCTATGGTGACGGAACCGTTGGCGGCTGCATCTCCGTCGACATCAGCGACTGGAACACGCCCGGCACGCTGATCCCGAAGACGGCGAAGATGTGCACGCCCGACGAGATCGCCGACGAGGTCTGGTACCAGATCAAGTCGGCGGTCAACGGCGCAGGCGACGGCGGCACCATCCTCACCGACGATCTCCGCCACAGCTATCACCTCGACACCGACCTCGATTACTCGGGCGGACTGCCACCGATCAACACCTCGCGCCTGCTCGTGCATCCTCCGGGCTCGTGGCAGGTGCGGCCCGAAGCGGGCACCGCGATCCCGAACCTCGTGCTCGCCAGCGACTACGTGAAGACGCACACCAACCTCGCGACCATGGAAGGCGCGAACGAAGCCGCGCGGCGCGCCGTCAACGCGATCCTCGAACGCAGCGGCTCCACCGCGGGCAAGAGCGAGATCTGGCCGCTCGTCGAGACCGGCCGCATCTTCATCGCGATGAAGGCGCTCGACCGGCTGCTCTACAAGGCCGGCCGGAAGCACATCTTCCAGATCCTCGGCATCAAGCAAGGTGCTCGCGCCGCGTGGTGGATCCGCAAGGCCGCGAAGTGGAGCGGCGTCGACCACATCGATAACTACGTCGACTCGAAGTTCCGACCGACCAAGCTCATCCGAGGGATCCTGGCCAAGTTCGGAATCACTTTGCCTTAGCGATCGCTTCGTCGAGCTTCTTCAGCACGTTCTTGTCGTCGAAGCTCTTCTCGTCGTAGCCCTTCTTGAGGGCTTCGAGCTCGGCCTTGGTGGCGCCGAGACCCGCGAGCGACTCGATCGCGCCGGTGCGCGCCATCCAGTTCGTCTTCTTGTCGGCGACCACGCTGCCGAGCGCCTTCTTGAGGTCGGCCGGCTTGAACCAGGTGGCCTTCTTCTTCCACACGGCGAGCTTCTCGTTCTTGTCGTCGCCGTACTTCTTGAATTCACCCATCACGGTCCACGGCGGTGCATCGGGGCCGTGCGGCGCGGCGAGGCGCTTGACGAACAGCTTGTACGCGGCCTCGCTGGTGGTCTCGTAGAACGGGTACTGGAAGAACATCTCGATCAGGCCCTTCATGCAGGCGCCGTACATCTCCTTGTCTTCCTTCGCCGTGTACTTCTCGATCACCGGCAGGATCGCCTTGTTGCCGAGCTTGCCGCCGTACTCGCAGGCAGCCTGGCGAACCTTGAGATCCTTGTCGCTGGTCGCGACCTTTGCCAGCTTCTCCGGCCCACCCTTCATGTCCTTGTTCCACGACGACGAGATCGCGTAGACCGCCTGCGTGCGGACGTCCTTGTCGGCATGATCGGTGCTCTCGATCAGGAACTTCGCGACCTTCGGGTTCTTGCCGCCGTCGTTCCACACGGTGCGGATGAATGCCTGAAGCACCTGCGGGTCCTTCTCCTTCGCCGCGGCGGCGACGATGATGTCCTGCGACGAGCCGGACGTGCCCGTGATGCTGCTCATCAGGTTCGCCGCCTTGACGCGAACCGCGGGCGCCGCGTGCGTGATCAACTTCTCGCCGAGCTTCGAGGTCATGCCGAGCATGTCCTTGATCGGCGTCGTGGTCTCCTTCATCGCGTCCTGCAGAGCCTTGACGCCGGCGCACTTGCCGTCGATCTCGTAGCCCTTGAGCTGGCAGTCGGCGAGGCCGAGGATCAGCTTCTCGTACTGCTCGATGGTGAGCGCCGGCTTGCTGCCGGGCTTGGTCGGCTGCGCGGTAGCAGTGGTCGCAGCGAGTGCGATCGCGATCGTAGTCTTCACGAGCTGGTTCAAGGTTCCCTCCATGCCTGTTGTACAGCGAACCACGCGGTCGCCGTCCAGCGAGGAGTCACGTCCATTGCGTCGACGTCATAGATCCGTCCGACCTCGAGCGCACTCGTGAGGCGTTTTGCCCAGGCGACGCGTAGCTCCGCCGCTCCTGCGGTCCGATCTCGACTCGCCGCGATCCATCCGGCGACCTGCACGTACGTGCCCGCCGGTGCACCCACGCTCGCCGTCGCGATCGGCCCCTGCGCGCGATGGCGAACCGCGACCCGCATCCAGCCTCGATCACTGGTCGCGCCGAGCGATGCAGCTGCGCCGACGCCGGTCTCGCTCGCATGTTGTTCGATCCGATGCAGCGGACCGAACAAGCCTCCGAGACTACCGCGTCCCGCGCGCGCCTCGAGCTCGGCCGTCCAGCGCGCGCCGCGCGCATCGAACGCACCGCGCACGAATCCGATCGCCGCCGTCCCGGTGCCATCGTCCAGCTGTTCCCCGACGAGGCCGCCACCGGCATCGAGCCGCGCGCCCGTCCGAGCCCAGCGTCGCGCCACGCAGCCTTCGACCGCGCCGACCCCGGAGGGATCCACTGCAGCGCTCGCACACCCGATCCACGTCGTGCCGAGCTCGACCGCTCCGCCGATCAGATGTGGCTCGATGACGTCGTCGAGCTCGACACCGAGCGCGAGTTGCGTGGTGTTCAACGCACCACGCACGCCGGTGCGCGGACGATCATCGAGCGTCGCACGATAGCCATCGGCAACGTGACCGAGCTGCGCCGGCGCGAGCCCACCAGCGGCGATCGCGAGCCCGTCGCGATGCATCTCGAACAACCGCAGCACGCGGATCGCCTTCCAGCCATCCCAGTCTGCCGTGCGCAGCTCGCCATCGAGCCACACGCCGCGTGCGCCGAGGCCGACGCGACCGGTTGTCCAGCTCGCATCGAGCCTGGCTTCGACCGCGCTGTACGTCGCCGCTCCCTGCCCGCCCGCACCGACCGCGCCACCCACCGTCACCTCGGCATGTGCGACCGAGCAGCCGAGGAGGAGAATCGCGATCCGCACGCGCCAATCGTCGCGTCGACCCGTCGTGCGGGCCTGTTTTTAACGGGGTCACGCTCCTGGGTCTCAAGCACGCGAGATCACAGGGCGTCTGCGCCAAAACGTACAAACCCGCCAAAAGGGCTCAAATCGGCGAATCCGGCCATCCTGCGTGGGTTTGTACGTTTTGCCGTAGACGCCCAGTAATTTCGCCAACCTGAAGGGGTGGAGCGTGACCCCGATCGGAACGCGGCTATGTGGAGGCGTTGTCCGACGGCTTCGAATCGTCGGGCTTGGTGGCGACCGGCTTGTCGTCGGCCGTCTTGCCGTCGGGCGTTTTCTCGGCCTTCTTCTTTGCGACCCAGCTCGCCCATGGATCCGGCCGCGCCTTGTTCGTGCGATTCGCTCGTTTGATCAGATACGTGATCGCCCCACCCGTGATCCCGATCAGCCCGAGGCCGAGCAGGAGCAGCCGCCAGCGATACGCGCCGCCTTTTGCGGGTCGCCGCGAGGTCCAGAAGCCCGAACGTCCACCCTCACCGGCGCTCTCGAGCGCCTGCCGCTCGCGCATCAGCTCCGTTGGATGCTTCGCGCTGCCGGTCTTGTCGTCCACCTGCTTGATCTCGGGGGCAGGATCTACCGCCGCTCCGGTCTCGGCCTCGATCGCGTCCGCGAACCCGGAGCTCGTAGACGCGAGCAGCAGCAGGACCGCGATCACGACGTAGCGCACGCGAGAGCCATAGCACGACCCTCGACGAGGCAGCCGCGACAAATCAGCGCTTCATCGGGTTCGTCGAACGGGACTTCTTGATCACGTCATTCGTGCGTTTCAGGCACGTCTGCTCGGTCTCTTCGCCCTGCCTGTCGGCGAATACCAGCGGCGTGGCCATCGCCTTGTCGTACTCCTCCTGCGTCAGCCGTTCGCGCTTCAGCATGATGCCGAGGATCCGGTTGATCTTGTCGGTGGTCCACTTGGTCAGCGTGCCGGCGCAGTACTGCTTGTAGCGCTCCTTCGGCGAGGGAAGGATCGTCGAGAAGAACGCGGCTTCGACGGGGTT
>JBBQJJ010000550.1:0-5148 GCA_038325805.1 Haliangiales bacterium | reverse complement strand
CTCGTGCTGTTCAAGGACGAAGCGGCCGGCTCGGTGCTGCAGCACGCGGTGCTGACGCTGCGGATCCAGCCCTCCGAAGGCATCTCGCTGCGGTTCGTGGCGAAGGTGCCGGGCGAGAACATCAACGTCGGCAACGTGCTGATGAACATGACGTACGCCGATGCGTTCAAGCGCCCGATCGCCGAGGCCTACGAGCGGTTGTTGCTCGACTGCATGCGTGGTGATGCGACGCTGTTCAATCGCCGCGACTCGGTGGATCGTGCGTGGGAGCTGATCCAGCCGGTCCTTCAGGTCTGGGAGGCGACGCCTGGCGTGCAGTACTACGACAAGGGATCGAAGGGTCCGCACGCAGCGGACGACATGCTCGCGAAGGCCGGCCACGCCTGGCGCGAGCTCCAGCCGAAGTAGCGGTCCAGAGAGCCAGTGATGTCTGTGAGTTGCGGGCAATCGTAAATTCACAGAACCAAAAGCGCCGGGCGCTGTCTCAGGTCTCGATGCTCGGACGCTACCTGCTGGCTGCTCTGGCGGATGGAGTGGCGGCGGCGGACGAGGACATCGCGCGGCGATCGATCGGGAAGATCGATTGGGTGCTGCGCGGTCGCGCCCTGCGGCGGCTCAACGCGCTGCTGATCGACGCGCAGCTCGAGACCGGCGTGATCCATCACGACGAGGCGTCGGCGCGCCGTCACGTGCTGCGTGCGGCCGCGTTGATGGAGCTCGGCGAGCAGGTCGACTTCCGCGATCGCGATGCAGTCGCCGAGCTATACGCCGACAAGACGGCCGTCAATCCGCCCCGGTACCCGATCGCGACCATCGCCTTGGGCGCGATCACACTCGCACTGACGACGACGCTCGCGGCCGCGACCGTCGTGGTGGTGACCGAACCGATCCCAGGTGCACCGGTGGCGAGACCCACGCCACCTCCACCGGCCGGTGCCTTCGCCGTCGGCGGCTCGCCCGGTCACGAGGATGCGCTCGAGCAGGTGTTCGTCACGCAGTTGCCCAAGCTGACGCTGCACCAGATCATCGATCGCGAACCGTCCGCCCTCGCACATCATCCGGGCGTCGCCGCCGCGTGGCGAGAGCTCGTCGACGCCGCACCGGGAATCGATGTCGAGGATCGATCGAAGGACCCAGCGGAGCTTCGCGTGCGGCTGCAGGTGCTGTCCGATCAGCTCGCTGCCGCGAACCTCGGTTACTTCGCTTCGGTCGAGCGCACGCCACGCAATGACGTCGTGATCGGCGTCTATCGGATCGCGAAGGTCACGTTCGTACGCGCCAACGTCGAGCGCGTCCGGGTCCTCGATGCCGTGCGCCTCAAGTCCACCGACCCGGTCAAGCCGGTGCTCGGCATGAAGGCCGAGGGAATGGACGACCCGGTCGTGCTGCTCGATCAGGTGACGGCACACGTCGCGAACCAGTATCTGCCGGTGCTCGAGGGCCACACGTACGCGCTCGCCGACGACGGCTGGGGGCGCACCGCGCGCGGTCGCAACGCGACGATGGCGGCGACTCGCGCGATCCGCCGCGAGCTCGGCGCAGCGCTCGGTGCCGACGGCGCCTCGGTCGACAAGGCGACGATCCGGCTCCGCAAGCTGGTGCTCGCCTCGGTGCGCCACCACGAGGCCCAGCACGGTCACGAGCAGGACAAGCAGCCGGCGTATCCCGAGGAGCTCGGCCGGCTCGTCGGCCCCCTGCGTGACGGCAACGGGCGCGCGAATGCGATGGCGATCCGCGCGCGCAACGAGCTGTCTGCGTACACCAGCCAGATCGCGAGCGACATGTGGCTGCCGCAGGCCGCGCTGTGGAACCTCGCACGCCACGCGTTCCAGGTCGGCCGTCGCGGCACGCCCGAGTCGTACGCCGCCGTGCTCGTGCTCGAGGGCCTCGCGCGTCAGCTCGAGGTCATGCCGCCGGGTGCGAGGTCCTCGCTGTCCGATGGCAAGCTCGATCGCGATCGGCTCGCCGAGCTGGTCGCGCCGCTGGCGAGCAAGACCACGATCGAGCTGCGCTCGGCGGCGGCGAGATTGTGGGGCGAGCTGTTCGACGAGCCCCTCGTGCGGCTGGTCGACGACGTGTTCGGCGAGTAGCATCGGCGGGTGCACCCGCTGTTCGATGGTCTAGCCGCCGCTTCGACCGAAGCGCGCGATGCGGCGACCCGGCAGGCGATCGAGCTCGGCACGGCACAGGCGTCGCAGCTGTTGTTGTGGGAGGAGTTGAGCCCGTCGGATCGCGCTCGCCGGCTGTGGACCTTCATGGGTGTGCATCTGCGGCGTGGCACCGAGATGGTCGCGTCACCCAGATCGTTCTCGCTCGCTCACGCCGGCACGCTGCGCTCGCTCCTCGAGGTGCTCGCACGTCAACACGGCGTGCTGGTCGCACGCGAGTTGCCAGCCGTCGTCGACAAGCCGGTGACGATCGAGATGCAGGGCGCGACTCTGCTCGCGGTGCTCGACGAGGCGTGCGGGCAGGCTGGGTGCCGCGGTGGGCAACGCGCGCGCGGCGAGCTGATCGTGCACGACGAGCGCGAGCCGGCGTACCCCGCGGCGTATGTCGGACCACTCCGCGTGCGGATGATCGATCTGCGCTCGACCCGGGCGACGGACTTCGCCGGCACGACGGTGTTCACCCAGGCGCGGCTGCGGATCGAGTGCGAGTGGCCCGTGGGGCCTGTTGGTCCGTTGTCGATCCGCATCCACGGCGTCGACCGCCGCTACGACGCGTCGCCAGTCACCAACGTCATCAACATCGGGATGGTCGCCGAGCCGCTCATCGATCTTCCCGCTGCGTCACCGATCGCGGTCGCGGGGACCATCGGCGCGGTGTTCGAGGGTGCGTACGAGGAGGTGCGGCTACCGGTCGGCGCGTCGGTCACGCTGCACGGCGTGATGGTGACTGCCGTCGCGAAGGGCGAGGGCGCGCATGTCCAGATCGAGACGCTCGATCCGGTGCGGCTCGCGGGCACCGTCGATCTCGGCGTGTCGCCGATGGTGCTGGGCATCGCGGCAAACGGCGAGGAAGGCATCCCGCAGATCCATCGCATGCGGGTGTCGACGGATGCACCTGGCTCGGAGCGCTGGGGCCTGCGCTTCCGCGACGGCTTCGGTCAGCTAGCCGAGGTGCGGCTACGGATCGCGGCGCTGCCGGTGCGCGGCACGCTCGAGTTCGCGCTGCCTCCCGTCTCGCTACCGTGACTTCGCCTTCGGCTTCGTCTTCGTCTTCGGTTTCGCCGCCGGCGCACCGTCGAGTTGCTTGACGAGCGTCTTCGGCGCCTGCGCGCGATAGCTCTCGTCGAGCCACGCCTTGAGCATCTCGACATCGGGCTCGACACCGTCGAAGTTGGCGGCGACCCAGCCGCTCTTGCCGAGCCCATAACCGGCGGGCTGGCAGAACGGGAGCAGCAACGCGATCGCGCGGCTCTTCGGCAGCTTGCAGGAAATCTTTAGGGGCTCACCCTCGAGACTGAGGTAGGCAAACGTCTTGTCCTTGACCGCGAGGTCGAGGTGTCCGGGCCAGGGGCTTTTCGTATGAGATCCCGGATACGCGAGCCCGAAGTTGCGGAGCTCCTTCAACACGGAGTCGGTCGATGTCGTCGCCTTGCGCGCCATCCATCCATCGTACACACCACACCGCACACGATCGCGATCGTGTCGCCAGCTACCAAACTCCAGCTCCTTGATAAGCATCGCGAAATGACGACTCATGGGGATATGTCAAGCGCCTCGATAGGCGGCATCGCCGGACGGATCGGCGACGAACCGTGGGGGGCCACCCTCGCGGCGATTGCCGGTCGCAAGCTCACCGGACAGCTCCAGCTTCGCGGAGACGACGCCAGGTTGTATCGGATCGCATTCGTCGACGGCGTTGTCGTCGGTGCCAGCTCTCCGCTCGCCGTCGATTCGATCGTTCGCGTCGCACTCACCAGTCATCTAATCTCGTCGAGTCAGGTCGGCGCCGTTGCCAAGCGGGTCGCTGCTTCGCCGCAGCGCGACGAGATCGACTGCGTCGTCGACAGCGTCGGCCTCACGGTCGAGCACGCGATCAAGCTGCGCCGCCGTGCGGTGCTCCAGCGAGCCGCACGCACGTTCTCGGTCGATCGCGGCGACTACCGGCTCGATCTCGAGATCACGCTGCCGATCGTGAAAGGCATCGAGGTCGACATCCGCACGATCCTCGCGCTCGGTATCCGCATGAACCTCTCCGAGTCGCGGCTGCTCGGCGATCTGCGCAAGCTCGGTAGTCGATTCCGTCTCGATCCCGCCGCGGAGCTCGCCGTCTACGACTTCGGTGCGGACCTCGCGCCCGTCGTCGAGGAGCTGCGCGATGGCGCGTCGATCGCGGAGATCGATGCGCGTCATCGCGAGATCGAGCCTCGCGTCGTCCAGTCGATGGTCTACGCGCTGGTCGTCGGTGGCGCCTGTCAGGTCTCCGATGCGGTGCCGACGCCGACGACGACTGCGATGACCACGAGCTACCGCAAGCCGGCCACGATCGAGGATATCTCGACGCGGACGCGCACCACCGAGTGGAGCCCCGCACGCCAGCGCACCGCCGAGCCGATTCCGAGCCGTCCGAGCACGCCGCTGATCTCGCGAACGATGACGCCGCCACCGCGGGTCGCCGGCGGTACGGCAGCACCGCGAACCATCACCTCCGAGGTGCCCGGCCCTCGCACGATCACGCCGCGCCGTATGCAGGCGCAGGGGTCGCGTCCACCGAGCGAGCTGCCCACGCTGTCGCGCACGTTCACCCCGACGCCACCGCAACCCGGCCCTCGCGGTACCGGTTCGACGCCTCCGCAGACGCGCCCGAACTCTCGCTCGAAGCCGCCGCCGATCCTCGCGGACGAGGCGTTTCAACGCGGCATCATGGCGCTGCGTCGCGATGACGTGATGGATGCGGTGATCGAGCTGATCCGAGCCACCGAGCTGGCGCCGATGGATGTCGACTATGCGGCGATGCTGGCGTGGGCGAAGTTCTGTGCGGCGCCCGACAAGAACGTGGTCGCGCTCGACACCCGCAAGATCCTCGAGCGCGCGATCCGCAAGTCGGACAAGCCGATGATGGCGCGGTTCTATCTCGGTCGCGTCGAGCGCATCCTCGGTCGCGTCCGCGAGGCGCTGCTCCACTTCAAGCAGGTGCTCGAGA
>JBBQJJ010000549.1:0-5166 GCA_038325805.1 Haliangiales bacterium | reverse complement strand
GCAGGAAGGTGACGCGGAGCTTCTCCTCGATCGGGAGCTTCGCCGGCCCGATGCAGCGACTGCACGCGACGGTGACCTCGCCCTTGAAGTCACCCGACGCGAACACGTGGTTGCCCTCGTAGTAGAGGTCGAGCTCGGTGGAGCCGTGGCCCGCATCGGGATCCACCTCGGGCGTACCGAGGGCTTCGCGCATCGGATGCCCCTTCAGCCATTCGCTGACGCGCTCGCCCGAGACCTGAAAGCGACGGGTTGTCGGGAGGTCGTTGACGAGCACGACGTACGGAGACTTCGGGACCATGGCGAACGGCGGAGTATAGGAAGGTGATCTCGGGTGTCAAGCTGTGGGAAATCCGGCACGATGCCGGCGTGAAGCGCGCATTGCTCCTCGTCGTGCTCGTCGGGTGCGGCGGCGACGATCCACCTGCCGACATCTCCTACCAGACGATGGGTCCACTGGTCGGCGACGCAGGTCGCGGCAGCTGGCGATTCGGTGCGGCCAGCGCGGCCACCCAGATCGAGGACATGAACACGACCACCGATTGGTACGTGTGGACGCTCCCCGAGGCGCAGGGCGGGCTTGGCAAGGGCGCGTTCGTCGGCGACGCCGCGATGGGGTTCTCGAAGGTCGACGAGGATCTCGGCCTCGTCAGCGACCTCCACCTCGACTCCTATCGCTTCTCGATCGAGTGGGCGCGCATCGAGCCGGTCCGCGATCAGATCGACGAGGCCGCGATCGCACACTACCGAGCCCAGCTCGAGGCGATGCGCTCCGCCGGCATCCGCCCGATGATCACGCTGCATCACTTCTCGAACCCGGTGTGGATCGCTGACCCGCGCGATGCGGGCTGCGCGAACGGCCCCACCGACGTCAACCTGTGCGGGCTCGGCTCGGCCGGCGGCACGCAGGTGGTCGAGGAGATGGCCGAGCATGCGGGCCTGATCGCCGAGCGGTTCGGCGACCTCGTCGACGAGTGGGGCACGCTCAACGAGCCGATCAACTACTTGTTCGCGGGCTACGGCATCGGCTTCTTCCCACCCGGCAAGACGGCGTTCCCCGATCTCGACACCAAGTTCGTCCCGGTCGTGAAGGACTACATCGCCGCGCACGCCGCGATGAGCAAGGCGATCAAGGCCGCGGATACGATCGACGCTGATCGAGATGGCATCGCCGCCGCGGTCGGGTTGTCGATGTCCGTCGCGGATTGGCATCCGACGCGCGGCAACCAGCTCTCGCAGGAACCGGCCGACATCGCCGCGCGCGATCGCATCGTCTACGCGTTCCACTACGTGTTCGTCGACTCGCTGGTCAACGGCACGTTCGATCCGGATCTCGACGGCACCCCCGACGAGGATCATCCCGAGTGGCTCGGCACGCTCGATTGGCTCGGACTCCAGTACTACTTCCGCGCCGGTGTCACCGGGAAGTCCGCGCTGATCCCGTTGATCGATGCCACACCTTGCTTCGCGGGCTTCGATCTCGGCTCGTGCCTGCTCGCCGACGAGCCCACCTACTGCGTGCCGCGCATGGGCTACGAGGGCTACCCCGACGGCATCGGCGAGGTCGTGCTGCAGTACGCGGAGCGCTATCCGAACCTGCCGTTCGTGATCACGGAGGCAGGCATCGCCACCGATGTCGGCAAGCGGCGCGCGGAGAACATCGTGCGTAACCTCGAGTCACTCGAGCGCGCCCGCGAGGCCGGTGTCGATCTGCGCGGCTACTACCACTGGAGCTTGACCGACAACTTCGAGTGGGCCGAAGGCTATGGCCCGCACTTCGGGCTGCACTCGGTCGACTACACCACCTTCGCGCGCACTCGCACCGAAGGCGCGGACGTGCTCGCCGAGATCGCGGCCACGCGGACGTTGAGTGGTGCGCAGCGCGCACGCCACGGCGGTAGTGGGCCGATGACGATCGAGACGGGCTTCGAGGAGGACCCGTCGTGCAGCAAGGTCAGCGCCGACTGATCACTCGAGCTCCTTGTGGTTTCGGTGGGCCACCATCTTGTGCTTGCCCGCGGCGAGCTTGAGCCTCGTCGGCGTGGAGAGGCCGAGCTCGACGCCATCGACCCGAGCATCGACTTCGGCATCGCCGACACGACCACGAAGCCATCGCCGACGTCGCCGTTCGGCAACGTCAGATCGAACTGCTGGTGCGTCCCGTCGTGCGTGAGCGTGAAGCGGTAGTCGCCTGGAGAAAAGCCGGAGATCGTGAAGTTGCCGTCGACGGTGGTGGAGGCGCTCGTTCTTGGGGCATGGGGTATGTTGCCGTCCTGCGTCGCTGATCCCACCGGCCGCGCGACGCTGTGTCGACGAATTCTCGACTTCGCGCAACCGCCGGCGTCGCGAGGTTATTGGAGGCGCTTCGTCCGCTTGCCGACGCAGGTGGCGAAGGCATCACACCCGCGCTCGTTCCAGCAGACGACGAGGTTCTTCATGTAGGCGAGGTCGAGGTCGCCGAGGCAGGTTGTCATGTGGATCGCGCGCGCCTCCGCATCGTCGGAGTGCTTGTCGACGAGCTTGTCGTCCAGATCGAAGCCCGTCGTGGCGCGGTAGTACGCGACGAACAGTTGATCCATGCACGCCAGTGCGCGCGACTCGGTGAGCTTGCACTGGGCCGCGGCGTCGCCTTCGAGGTGCGGGGGCGGACCGTACTCGCCGGCGGGCACAGGGACCGTGACGGCCACGTTCGAGGTCGTCGGCGCAGGTGGCGATCCGCACGCGGCGAGCAGCAGGATCGCGCGCTTCATCGGGGCATCGCGGCGGCGAGTGCTCGGACGAGCGTGGCCACGCGCTCGGGCGCACCGGCGGCGTCCCCCTCCGCGACACGATCGACGAGCGCACTCCCGACGACAACCCCGTCCGCGATCGCCGAGAACCGCTTCGCATCCTCCGGGGTGCGGATGCCGAACCCGACCGCGACGGGCGAGCTCGCCGCCTTGCGGATCGCATCGAGACGCGCCGGATCGACGGGCGCGGCCGCCTTGGAACCAGTCACGCCGGTCAGCGAGATGTAGTAGACGAACGGTGCGCGTAGCTCGCCGAGCCGTGCGACGCGATCCGGGGTCGAGGTCGGTGCGACGAGCGGGATCACGTCGATCTGATGGGTCGCGAGTGGCTGTGCAAGCTCGGCGATCTCGTCGATCGGCAGATCGACGGTGAGCACCGCGTCGACCCCGGCCTGCGCCGCACGCGCCGCGAACATGTCCGTACCCATCACGAAGATCGGGTTGTAGTACCCGAACAGCACGATCGGCGTGGTGATGCCGCGGAGGCGAAGCTCGGCGACCGCATCGAGTGCGCCGACCAGCGTGGCCCCGCCTGCGAGGGCGCGTTCCATCGCGCGCTGGATCGAAGGACCATCCGCCGAGGGATCCGAGAACGGCACGCCGAGCTCGATCACGTCGGCACCTGCGGCACACGCGGCGGCGATGACTTCGAGCGAGGTCGCCGGATCCGGATCGCCGAACGTCAGGTACGCGACGAGGGCCGCGCGGTGCTCCGCGGCCGCCTTGTCGAACGCCGCGCGCAACCGGTTCACGGTGCCGCCCTTCGATGTGCGGCGACGGTGGTCATGTCCTTGTCCCCGCGGCCGGAGAGGTTGACGATGATCGGACCGCCGACGTGCTTCACCACCTCGTCGAGCGCGGCGATCGCGTGCGCGGTCTCGAGTGCACACAGGATGCCCTCGGTACGCGCGAGCCGCTCGAGGGCATCGAGGGCATCGGTGTCCGTGCGCGCGATGTACTTCACCCTGCCCGCCTGTTTCCACGCCGCGTGCTCGGGGCCGACGCCCGGATAATCGAGGCCTGCGCTGATCGAGTGCGCGTGCGCGATCTGCCCGTCCCGATCGACGAGCACGTAGCTCTTGCTGCCGTGGAGCACGCCGATCCGACCGGCGGCGAGCGTGGCGGCATGACGGCCAGTCGCGATGCCGTCGCCCGCGGCTTCGACACCGTAGAGCGCGACCTGGGTATCGCGAATGAACGGTGCGAACAGCCCGGCCGCATTCGAGCCACCACCGACGCACGCCACACATGCGGCCGGGAGCTTCCCGGTCGTGGCAAGGATCTGCGCACGCGCCTCGCGACCGATCACCGACTGGAGATCGCGCACCATCCACGGATACGGGTGCGGACCGGCAACCGAGCCGATCAGATAGAACGTGTCGTCGACGTTGGTCACCCAATCGCGCAACGCCTCGTTCATCGCGTCTTTCAGCGTGCGCGTGCCGCTCTCGACCGGATGCACCTTCGCGCCGAGCAGGCGCATGCGCTCGACGTTGAGTGCCTGGCGCACCACGTCCTCGGCGCCCATGTAGATCTCGCACGGGATCCCGAACAACGCGGCGACGGTCGCGGTGGCGACGCCGTGCTGCCCGGCGCCCGTCTCGGCGATCAGCCGGCGCTTCTTCATCCGGCGCGCGAGCACCGCCTGGCCGATGCAGTTGTTGATCTTGTGGGCGCCCGTGTGGTTGAGGTCTTCGCGCTTGAGGAAGATCTGCGCGCCGACGTCGGAGGACAGTCGCTTGGCGTGATACAGGCGCGACGGCCGGCCGACGTACCCGTCGAGCAGCGCGTCGATCTCGTCCCAGTACTTCGCATCACCGCGCGCGACTCGCCACGCGGCCTCGAGCTCGGTGATCGCCGGCATCAACGTCTCGGCGACGTACTGGCCGCCGAAATCTCCGGTGGCGCCGTAGCGGCCGCGCTCGGGAATCGGGAGCTCGCCGATCTCGTCGACCGTGGACATCGACCTCGGTTACCACGCCGACCGGGGCGACGCGAGGGGGCGTCCAACCCAGAGTTCGGCCCGTGCCGATCCTTCGACCAGGGCCGAGGTCAACTGAGCTGGTTAGAAGAACAGCGACGCGGCGATGGTGAGCTCGCCGCCGGTGAGGCCGTCGTCCGTCGCCATCGGCGTCGACGTCTTGCGCGAGGTCTCCATCGCCTGCTCGCGCGGCCCGACACCGACGGTGTGCAGCTCGGCGCCGATGCTCCACGCGCGGAACCGGCGCGACAGGCCAAGGCCGGCGTGCACGCGACCGCGCGACACGCCTTCATCGTCGGCGCCCTCGGCCGGCACCTCGTGCAAGGCCCCGATCCCGGCGAGCGCGTACCAGTCCCACGTGCGATACGGCGTGAGGTGGAAGCGCGCCTCGAGCGACGT